>JAJYSM010000004.1:33777-83532 GCA_021793575.1 Pseudomonadota bacterium | reverse complement strand
TGCGCGACGAGGTGCGTGACGTCGGCGACGAGGCCGAGCGGGCCACCCGCGAAACCGAGAACTCGCTGGAACTGCGCACCCGCGATCGCTACCGCAAGCTGATCTCCAAGATCGACAAGGCGCTGCGTCGGATCGAGGAAGGCAGCTACGGTTTCTGCGAGGAGACCGACGAGGAAATCGGCGTCGACCGGCTGGACGCGCGCCCGATCGCCACGCTGTCGCTGGATGCGCAGGAGCGCCGCGAGCATCTGCAGAAGCAGATGGGCGACTGATAGCGTCAGCGCGACTGCGTGCGAGAACCGGAAGCCCCGCCCCGCGCGGGGCTTCTGCGTTGCGGGGCTTGCGTGAGGATTGTATATCTGTTATTCTGGATATATGGATAATTTATCCGCGCTGACCGCGCTCGCGGCGCTGGCCCAGGCCACTCGACTCGACACGTTCCGCCTGCTGGTTGCCCACGAACCGCTCGGCCTGGCCGCCGGCGACGTGGCGACGGCGCTGGCGGTGCCGCAGAACACCATGTCCTCGCATCTGGCGATCCTCACGCGCGCCGGGCTCGCGCGCGCGGAGCGGCAGGGACGCTCGATCATCTATCGCGCCGAGCTCGATCATCTGCGTCGCCTGATGCTGTTTCTGGTCAAGGACTGCTGTGGCGCCAGCCCCGAACTGTGCCAGCCGCTGCTGCAGGCGCTGACACCGTGCTCTCGCAAACCCAAGGTGAAATGATGGCCGCGCAGGTGTTCAACGTATTGTTTCTGTGCACCGGCAATTCGGCCCGCTCGATCCTGGCCGAGAGCCTGCTCAACCATCTCGGCAACGGCCGCTTTCGCGCCTATTCGGCCGGCAGCCAGCCCAAGGGCGAGGTGCATCCGCTGGCGCTGGAGCTGCTGCGCAGCCTGGATCTCCCGACCGATGGCCTGCGCTCGAAAAGCTGGGACGAGTTCGAGGCGGCGGGTGCGCCGGCGATGGACTTCATCTTCACCGTCTGCGACAACGCGGCCGGCGAGGCCTGCCCGGTGTGGCTCGGGCATCCGGTCAGCGCACATTGGGGTATCGAGGATCCGGCAGCGGTGCAGGGTTCGGCGCTTGAGCAAAAGGCGGCGTTCGTGAAGGCATGGAGCTATCTGCGGCATCGCATTGCAGTGTTCATCGCGCTGCCGCTGCAGCGGCTGGAACCGGAGGCACTGCGCGCGCAACTCGTGGCGATCGGCGCCAGCGACGGGGCCTCGGCCGGCGTGGCGGATCAGCGGGAGAGCCGGCATGACTGAGCCCGCGCCGCGCCTGCGCCTGTCGTTCCTGGATCGTTGGCTGACGCTGTGGATCTTTGCCGCGATGGCGCTGGGCGTGCTGCTGGGCACGCTGTTCACCGGCCTGCCGGCCGCGCTCGATCGGCTCAGCATCGGCAGCACCAACCTGCCGATCGCGATCGGCCTGGTGCTGATGATGTACCCACCGCTGGCCAGGGTGCGCTACGAGGAGCTGCATCAGGTGTTTGCCGACCGCCGGCTGCTGTGGCTGTCGCTGCTGCAGAACTGGGTGATCGGGCCGCTGCTGATGTTCGCGCTGGCGGTGATCTTTCTGCGCGACCAGCCCGAGTACATGACCGGCCTGATCCTGATCGGGCTGGCGCGCTGCATCGCGATGGTGCTGGTGTGGAACCAGCTGGCGGGGGGCGACAATCAGTACGTGGCTGGGCTGGTGGCGTTCAACGCGATCTTCCAGCTGCTTACCTTCGGCGCCTACGCGTGGTTTTTCCTGAGCGTGCTGCCGCCGCTGTTCGGACTGGCCGGACAGGTGGTGTCGGTATCGTTTCCAACCATCGCCGGCGCGGTGCTGATCTATCTGGGCATTCCGTTCGCGGCCGGCTGGCTCAGTCGCCGCGTGCTGGTTCGCGCGAAGGGCGAGCGCTGGTATGCCGAGCGCTTCCTGCCGCGGATCGGGCCGATCACGCTGGTGGCGCTGCTGTTCACCATCGTGGCGATGTTCAGCCTGAAGGGCGGCGAGCTGCTGGCGCTGCCAGTTGACGTGCTGCGCGTGGCGCTGCCGCTGGTGATCTATTTCATCGTGATGTTCGGTGTGAGTTTCATCATGGCGCGCTGGCTCGGCGCGAACTATTCGCGCACCGCGGCGGTGGCGTTCACCGCTGCGGGCAACAATTTCGAGCTGGCCATCGCGGTGGCGATTGCCACGTTCGGGCTGGCCTCGAAGGTGGCCTTTGCGGCGGTGATCGGGCCGCTGGTCGAGGTGCCGGTGCTGCTTCTGCTGGTGCATGCGGCGCGCTACATGCAGCCGCGCTTTTCCGCCGTGGCTGCGCCGCCGGCCAGGGACAACGCATGAAGCCGCCGGCCTACGACGACCGCATCTCGACGTGATGGCGGAGCTGGTGCGCTTCGCCGTGCTGCTGCGGGACGCATGCGGCGGCGGCTGACCGGAACGCTGCGCGGTGCAGCGGCCGGTGCCGGATGCAGCCTTCAACATCGCGATCGCGCGCGCGAGGATGCAGCCAGCGCAGCTCGCAGCCGTCAGGCCAGCGTCGCGGCCGCGTAGCCCTTCAGCTTGGCCAGCATGGCGGCCAACCCGTTCGAGCGGGTCGGCGACAGATGCTTGGCCAGCCCGATGCTGTGGATGAACTGCGGCTCGGTGGCGACGATTTCCGCCGCGGGGCGATCCGAATACACCCGCAGCACCAGCGCGATCAGGCCCGAGACGATGGCCGAATCGCTGACCGCCGCGAAGTGCATGTTCGCCGCGTCGCCGCCGGGCACCAGCCACACCATCGACTGGCAGCCATGCACACGGTAGTCCTCGACCTTGCACGCCTCGTCGAAGGTGGGCAGCTGCTTGCCGAGGTCGATCAGGTACTGGTAGCGCTCGGTCCAGTCGCTGAAGAAGGCGAATTCCTCGGCGATCTGCTGCTGGGCGTCGTGGGCGGTGGTAGTGGGCTCGATCATTGCCCATTATCGCGCCCGCTACGGCGAGAAGCGACCTGCTGGCCTTGTGTATGTGAAGGAGCACCCGCTGCGCGATGACTTTTTGTGGGAGCGTTCGCGCACAGGGGCGCTCTGCGGGGATCACGCCTTTGCTACGCTCCAGCGGGTGCCTTGCGCGCCGTCCTCGATCAGCACGCCCATCGCGGTCAGTTCGGCCCGGATGGCATCGGCGCGGGCGAAATCCTTGGCGGCACGTGCAGCGCGCCGCGCTTCCAGCAATGCCTCCACCTGCGCGGCATCCACGCGGGTGTCGCCGCCGCGCCGGAACCAGGCTTGCGGATCCTGCTGCAGCAGGCCGAGCAGGGCGGCGCCACCGAGCAGCCCGGCCTTGGCCGCGGTGCTGCCGCTCTGGCGCGCGGCATCGGCCAGCACGGCCAGCTCGGCCAGCGCCTGTGGCGTGTTGAGGTCGTCGCACAGGGCGGCTTCCAGCCGTGCGGGCACCGGCAGCGGCCCGGCCGGCAGCGCCACCTCGGCCAGATCGCGCAGCACGCGATACCAGCCGTCCAGCGTGCTGATCGCCTGCGCGATGGCGCTGTCCGACCAGTCCAGCGGCTGCCGGTAATGACCGCGCAGCAGCAGCAGGCGCAGCGCTTCCGGCGGGTGCCGTTGCAGCAGCTCGCGCACCAGCAGCACGTTGCCCAGCGACTTGGACATCTTGCGGCCGTCGAAGGTGAGCATGCCGTTGTGCATCCACCAGCGTGCAAACACCTTGCCGCCGTGGGCGCAGGTGGACTGCGCGATCTCGTTCTCGTGATGCGGAAACAGCAGATCGACGCCGCCGGCGTGGATGTCGATCGTCTCGCCCAGGTGCGCGGCGCTCATCGCCGAGCACTCGATGTGCCAGCCCGGCCGGCCGCGGCCCCACGGGCTGTCCCAGCCGGGCAGCTCGGGCGTGGAGGGTTTCCACAGCACGAAGTCGGCCGGGTTGCGCTTGTATGGCGCGATCTCCACCCGGGCACCGGCAATCAGCTCCTCGGTGTCGCGGCCCGACAGCGCGCCGTAGGCCGGGTAGGCGTCGACGCTGAACAGCACGTGGCCCTCGGCGGCGTAGGCGTGGCCGCCGGCGATCAGGCTCTGGATCATCGCGATGATCTCGCCGATGTGCGCGGTGGCGTGCGGCTCGATGTCCGGCGGGGCGATGCCGAGGCCGGCCATGTCCTCGCGATAGGCGGCGGCGAAGCGATCGGTGACGGTGCTGATTGGCACGCCCTGTCCGAGCGCAGCGGCGTTGATCTTGTCGTCCACGTCGGTGATGTTGCGCGCGTACACCACTTGCGGGTAATGCCGGCGCAGCAGCCGCGCCAGCACGTCAAACACCACCGGGCCGCGCGCATTGCCGATGTGCACGTAGTTGTAGACGGTGGGGCCGCACAGGTACATCGTCACGCGCCGGGGATCGAGCGGACTGAATGGCTGGATGCGGCGGGTGAGGCTGTTGTAGAGCGAGATCGACATCGTGGCAGTCCACAGCCCGGGGCCGTGCGCCGGCTCGGCACGGTCAGCCAGGCATCCTGAGTGAGGCGGGCATCTTAACAAGGCCGGCTTCCTAAACCACGCGTGAGCGGACGCCGGCGGACCGCGGTGCCTCAGCGAATTCTAAGCGTGTATTCAGCGTCAATTTGCTGGAATGCACCGGCAGGCGCGCTGGCGCACCGATGATCACGAGTGGAGATCGCAATGACCAGGTTTTGGCTTACCGCGCTGGTGCTGGCCCTGACGGCCACGGGCGTCAGTGCGCAAGGCATGCGTTACCCGAACAGTGACGACAACGCCCATTACGGCTGGGCCGACGTGCTGCGGGTGGACCCGGTTCAGGGCGTCACGCGCACCGAGGTGCCGCAGCAGGAGTGCTACGACCAGCCGGTGGTCCGTCGCGACCCCGGCAACAGCACTGCGGGCACCGTGCTGGGCGCGGTGATCGGCGGCGTGCTGGGCCACACGGTCGGCAAGGGCGACGGCCGCACGGCCGCCACCGTGGTCGGCGCGGTGGCCGGCGGCGCGGTGGGCAACCGCGTCTCCGACCACGGCGGCAGCTACGAATCCACCCAGACCCGCTGTCGCCAGGTCGATCAAGTGAACGAGCAGCGCCGCATTGTCGGCTACGACGTGGAATACCGCTACCGCGGCGAGGTCTACAACTCGCGGCTGAGCTACGACCCTGGCGAGCGCCTGCGCGTGCGGGTGCAGGTGCTGCCAGCCGACTGAGCAACTGATCGCGCCACCCGTCATCCGTCGCAATACAGGATCGCCGCCTGCGGGCGGCGATCCTGTGTCCCCCATCCTTCCGCCTGCCCTTCCGCCTGTTGCATGGCAGCGCAATTCTCGCCATCATGCGCGCTCGCCACTGGAATTTTGCATGTCAGCAGCCGTCTATACCGCCACCGTACTCACCAGCGCCCGCGCGGCTGCCGGGATGACGTCGCGTGCGCGCCGACCGCTGTATCGACATTCGGCCGGGTAGGCTGTCGCACGCGTTTCATGTGAATCGACGACAAAACCCGGCCTGCGTGCCGGGTTTTTTGTTTTGGGCTGTATTTCACGCGGATCCATCCGCAGATGGCAAAACCGGCCATCCATGGCCGGACTATTCACCAAGAGCGATTTCACCCATGACCCTTCGGCATTTCATTACGACCCAGGATTACAGCCGCGCCGAGATCGACGCGCTGCTGCAGCAGGCCGCCGCCTTCAAGCGCTCGCCGCGCGGCCAGCAGCTGGCCGGCAAGTCGATCGCGCTGCTGTTCTTCAACCCGTCGATGCGCACGCGTACCAGCTTCGAGCTGGGCGCGTTCCAGCTCGGCGCCCACGCGATCGTGCTGGCGCCGGGCAAGGACGCGTGGCCAATCGAGTTCGAGCTGGGTTCGGTGATGGACGGCGATACCGAGGAGCACATCGCCGAGGTGGCGCGCGTGCTCTCGCGCTACGTCGACCTGATCGCGGTGCGCGCGTTTCCGAAGTTCCAGGACTGGTCGGTGGATCGCGAGGACAGCGTGATCAAGGCGTTCGCCGCGCACGCCACGGTGCCGGTGATCAACATGGAGACGATCACCCATCCCTGCCAGGAGCTGGCCCACGCGCTGGCGCTGCAGGAGCATCTGGGCAGCCTGCAGAACAGGAAGTACGTGCTGACCTGGACCTACCACCCCAAGCCGCTGAACACCGCGGTGGCCAACTCCGCGCTGCTGATCGCCACCAAGCTCGGCATGGACGTGACCCTGCTGTGCCCCACGCCCGACTACGTGCTGGACGAGCGCTACATGGCGTCCGGCCGTCTGAACGCGGAGCAGAACGGCGGCTCGCTGAAGGTCAGCCACAACATCGAGGAGGCCTATCGCGGTGCCGACGTGGTCTACGCCAAGAGCTGGGGTGCGCTGCCGTACTTCGGCCGGTGGGAGCGGGAAAAGCCGATCCGCGAGGCGCACCGGCACTTCATCGTCGACGAAGCGAAGATGGCGCTGACACACCACGGCCTGTTCAGCCACTGCCTGCCGCTGCGGCGGAACATCAAGGCCACCGATGCGGTGATGGATTCGCCCGCCTGCATCGCCATCGACGAGGCCGAGAACCGCCTGCACGTGCAGAAGGCGGTGATGGTCTCGCTGCTGGCCGGTCGCTGAGCCAGACGCCGCCATGTACACGCCGAGCTATTTTCGCGAGACGCGCACCGAAGCCTTGCACGGCTTGATGCTTGAATACCCCTTCGCCACCCTGGTGACCCACACCGCCGCCGGGCTGACGGCGAACCATCTGCCGTTCGAACTGGTGGACGGCGTGCTGCACGGGCATGTCGCCCGGGGCAATGAGCTGGCGCGGATGGACGGCGCCGAGGTGCTGCTCGTTTTCCGTGGCCCGGACGGCTATATCACTCCGAACTGGTACCCGAGCAAGCACGAGACCGGCCGCGAGGTGCCGACCTGGAACTACGCCGTGGTGCACGTGCATGGCCGGCTGCGCGTGATCGACGACGCGGCATGGCTGCGCCGGCTGCTGGAGACGCTCACCGATCATCACGAAGCGGGGCAGCCGCAGCCGTGGAAGGTGTCCGATGCACCGGCGGATCACATCGACAAGTCGCTGCGCGCGATCGTCGGCATCGCCATCGCGATCGAGCGCATCGAGGGCAAGTTCAAGCTCAGCCAGAACCACCCCGCAGCCAATCGGGCCGGCGTCATTCGCGGCCTGCGCGAACGCGATGGCGACGGCGACGCGGAGCTGGCCCGGCTGATAGCCCGACAGGAGGACGCGCACCCATGACCGGCACCCATCGGCACCACTACCGCGTGGACGTGGAGTGGACCGGCAACTGCGGCAGCGGCACGCAGAGCTACCGCGGCTACGAGCGCAGCCACGAGATCCGCGTAGCGGGCAAGCCCGTGCTGGCCGGCTCCTCCGACCCGGCGTTCCGAGGCGATGCCGGCCGGCACAATCCGGAGGATCTGCTGGTCGCGGCGCTGTCGAGTTGCCACATGCTCGCCTACCTGCACCTGGCCGCGGTGGCGGGCGTGGTGGTGACGGCTTACAGCGATGCCGCCGAAGGCCGCATGGAGGCCGACGCGCACGGCGGCCACTTCGTCGACGTGCTGCTGCGTCCACGCGTGACGGTGAGCGCCGCCGGCGATGCGGCCAGGGCCGAAGCGCTGCATGCCGATGCCCACCATGCCTGCTTCATCGCCAACTCCGTGAATTTTCCCGTGCGCTGCGAGCCGCACATCGTCGTCGCATCGGTCTGACCCTTTCCGCCTTTTCCTTCCTCTTTCTGGATCCGCAAGCCATGAGCCAAGACATCGTCCTCGCTTTTTCCGGCGGCCTCGACACCAGCTTCTGCGTGCCCTGGCTGCAGAAGCGTGGCTGGGCCGTGCATACCGTGTTCGCCGATACCGGCGGCGTCGACGCCGATGAGCGGGCCTTCATCGAGCAGCGCGCGGCCGAGCTGGGCGTGGCATCGCATGTCACCGTCGATGGCGGCCCGGCGATCTGGCAGGGCTTCGTCAAGCCGTTCGTGTGGGCGGGCGAGGGCTACCAGGGCCAGTACCCGCTGCTGGTGTCCGACCGCTACCTGATCGTGGAGGCCGCGCTGCAGCGCGCCGCCGAGCTGGGCACCCGGGTCATCGCGCACGGCTGCACCGGCATGGGCAACGACCAGGTGCGCTTCGATCTGGCGGCGAAGTCGCTCGGCGATTACCAGATCGTGGCGCCGATCCGCGAGATCCAGAAAGAGCACACCCAGACACGCGCCTACGAGCAGGCCTATCTGGAAGCACGCGGTTTTGAAGTGCGGGCCAAGCAGAAGAGTTACACCATCAACGAGAACGTGCTGGGCGTGACCATGTCCGGTGGCGAGATCGACCACTGGAAGACGCCGGGCGAGGGCGCGCGCGGATGGTGCAAGCCGCGTGCCGAATGGCCGTCTGAAAAGCTCAGCGTGACGCTGGGCTTCGCACAGGGCGAGGCGGTGTCGATCGATGGCGAAAAGATGGCCGGCGAGCAGCTGCTGGTCCGGCTCAACCAGCTGTTCGCGGCCTACGGCGTCGGTCGCGGCATGTATACCGGCGACACCACCATCGGTCTGAAGGGCCGCATCGTGTACGAGGCGCCCGGCATCGTGGCGCTGCTCACCGCGCATCGCGCACTGGAGGAAGCCGTGCTGACCAAACAGCAGAACCGCTTCAAGCCCGAGGTGGCGCGCAAGTGGGTGGAACTGGTGTACGAGGGCTTCTACCACGATCCGCTGAAGACCGACCTCGAAGCCTTTCTGGCCGCCAGCCAGCGCTGCGTCAACGGCGAGGTGGTGCTGGAAACCAGCGGGGCGCAAGTCACCGCGGTCGAAGTGCGTTCGCCGCATATCCTCCACGCCAAGGGCGCGGTGTATGCGCAGTCGGCCGACTGGGGCGTGGCCGAGGCCGAGGGCTTCATCAAGCTGTTCGGCATGAGCAGCACGCTGTGGGCGGAGGTCAACCGTTCGTGAGCGCGGAATCGGCCATGGGAAACCGGGATTCGTCCGTGCTGCTCGACGCCACGCTGACGCACCTGCGCGCGCTGGTCGGCTTCGACACGCGCAATCCGCCGCGCGCCATCGGCGCCGGCGGCATCTTCGACTACCTGCGCGCGCAGCTGCCCGACTTCACGTTCACGCTGACCGATCACGGCGCGGGCGCGGTGAGCCTGCACGCGGTTCGCGGCGCGCCGAGGATCCTGTTCAACGTGCATCTGGACACGGTGCCCGATTCGCCGGGATGGAGCGCTGACCCGCACACGCTGCGCCTCACCGCCGATCGCGCGATCGGCCTCGGCGCCTGCGACATCAAGGGCGCCGCGGCGGCGCTGCTCGCGGTGGCGCATGCCGGCGAGGGCGACATGGCGATGCTGTTCACCACCGACGAAGAGGCGAACGATCCGCGCTGCATCGCGGGCTTCCTTGAGTCCCTTCTCCCTGTGGGAGAAGGTGCCCGCAGGGCGGATGAGGGTGCGGGCGAAGCGGGACTTCCGGGCACACCCGAACCCTCACCCCAACCCCTCTCCCAGCGGGAGAGGGGCTATCCGTACGACGCGGTGATCGTGGCCGAACCCACCAAGGGCGAGGCGGTGCTGGCGCATCGCGGCATCCAGTCGGTGCTGATGCGTTTCGCCGGCCACGCCGGGCACGCCTCGGGCGAGCAGCAGCCGGGCGACAGCGCGCTGCATCAGGTGATGCGCTGGGGTTCGGCCGCGCTGGATTTCGTGGCGGCGCAGGCGCATGAGCGCTTCGGTGGGCTGACCGGCCTGCGCTTCAATATCGGCCGCGTCGAGGGCGGCATCAAGGCCAACATGATCGCGTCCGACGCCGAGGTGCGCTTCGGCTTTCGCCCGCTGCCGACGATGGATCCGGATCGGCTGCTCGAACGCCTGCGCACGCTGGTGCAACCGCCGCCGGCCGAGTTTGCCGAAACCTTTCGCGGCGCCTCGCTGCCGGCCGGCGACACCGCCACGGCGGAAAGCCGCCGCCTCGCCGCACGCGATCTGGCCGACGAGCTGGAGATCCCGGTCGGCAATGCGGTGGACTTCTGGACCGAGGCGGCGCTGTTTTCCGCCGCCGGTCATACCGCCTTCGTCTACGGCCCTGGCGACATCGCGCAGGCGCACAGCGCCGACGAGTGGGTGGCGCTGGATCAGCTCGCCGGCTACGCGCAAACCGTCTATCGCATGGTCGAGAAATGCGGCCAGGGACGACCGCTTTCTGACGCTCGCGCCCAGGGATGAACGCAAAGGATGATGACCGTGCCAGAGCATAAGAACACCCGCCAGACCATCGTGCGCCTGCTGGAAAGCATGGGCAGCGCGAAGGAGATCCAGCAGTACCTCAAGCGCTTTTCGCAACTCGACGCGAAGCGCTTCGCCGTGGTCAAGGTCGGTGGCGCGGTGCTGCGCGACGAGCTGCCCGAACTCACCTCGTCGCTGACCTTCCTGCAACAGGTGGGGCTGACGCCGATCGTGCTGCACGGCGCCGGCCCGCAGCTGGACGAGGAGCTGGCTGCCGCCGGCATCCAGAAGCAGACCGTCAACGGCCTGCGCGTCACCTCGCCGGCGGCGCTGGCGATCGTGCGCAAGGTGTTCCAGCAGCAGAACCTGCGGCTGGTCGAGGCGCTGCAGTCGATGGACACGCGCGCCACCTCGGTGCCGTCGGGCGTGTTCACCTCCAGCTATCTCGATCGCGACGTCTACGGCCTGGTCGGCAAGGTTCAGCGCATCAACCTGGCGCCGATCGAGGCCAGCCTGCGCGCCGGCTCGATCCCGGTGATCGCCAGCCTGGGCGAAACCGAGGAGGGGCAGATCCTCAACATCAACGCCGACTTCGCCGCCAACGAGCTGGTGCGCGTGCTGCAGCCGTACAAGATCGTGTTTCTCACCGGCACCGGCGGGCTGCTCGACGACCAGGGCAGGGTGATCGACTCGATCAACCTCAGCACCGAGTTCGAGCACCTGATGGCGCAGCCGTGGATCAACGGCGGCATGCGCCTGAAGCTGGAGCAGATTGCCGACCTGCTGAACGATCTGCCGCTGACCTCGTCGGTGTCGATCACCCGCCCGGCCGAGCTGGCCAAGGAGCTGTTCACCCACAAGGGCTCGGGCACGCTGGTACGGCGCGGTGAAAAGGTGCTCACGTTCACCGCGTGGGACGGCGTCGACCGCGAGCGCATGCGCGCGCTGATCGAGTCGAGCTTCGGCCGCGCGCTGGTGCCGGATTACTTCGAGCGCACCACGCCGCGGCGCGTCTACGTCAGCGAAAACTACCGCGCCGCGATGATCCTCACCGAGGAACACCTCGATGGGGAGCAGGGGCTGGCCTACCTCGACAAGTTCGCGGTGCTCGACGATGCGCAGGGCGAAGGGCTGGGCCGCGCCGTGTGGCAGGTGATGCGCGAGGAAAACCCGCAGCTGTTCTGGCGCTCGCGCCACGGCAACGTGGTCAACCATTTCTACTACGCCGAATCCGACGGCTGTCTCAAGCAGGCGCGCTGGAAGGTGTTCTGGTACGGCCTGCCCGATTTCCACACCATCGAGCGCTGCGTCGCGCACTGCGCCACGCGCCAGCCCACGCTGCTGGATTGATGCCATGACCTTCGTACAGAAAAAACTCATCGGCATCGTCGGCGCCCGCGGCCACACCGGCGTCGAACTGATCCGGCTGATCGCGGCGCATCCGGCACTGGAGTTGGCGTTCGTCTCCTCGCGCGAGCTGGACGGCCAGCGGGTGGATGCGCACGTCGCCGAGTACCGCGGCGAGCTGCGCTACAGCGCGCCCGCGCACGAGGCGCTGCCGCAACTGGGCGCCGACGTGGTGGTGCTGGCGCTGCCCAACGGCAAGGCCGCCGACTGCGTGGCCGCGTTCGATCAGGCCGGCGTCGATCCATTGATCGTCGACCTCTCCGCCGACCATCGTTTCGACGAGCGCTGGTATTACGGCCTGCCGGAACTGACCCGCCTGCGCTGGCATGGCCAGCGGCGCATCAGCAACCCCGGCTGCTACGCCACCGCGATGCAGCTCTCGATCGCCCCGCTGAAAGACCTGCTGGCCGCGCCGCCGGTGTGCTTCGGCGTGTCGGGCTATTCCGGCGCCGGCACCACGCCGTCGGACAAGAACGATCCGGACAAGCTGCGCGACAACCTGATGCCCTACGCGCTCACCGGTCACCTGCACGAGAAGGAGGCCAGCCGCCATCTCGGCGTGCCGGTGGACTTCATGCCGCACGTGGCGCCGCACTTCCGCGGCCTCACCGTCACCACCAATTTGTACCTGGCACGCAAGACGATGCGCGAAGAAGTTTTGCAGCGCTTTCGCCATGCCTATGACGCCGAGCCGCTGGTCAACGTGGTTGATGAGGCGCCGTGGGTGAGCCGCATCGCGCACCGGCATCACGCCGAAATCGGCGGCTTCGCGATGTCGGCCGACGGCAAGCGCGTGGTGGTCGTGGCGACGCTGGACAACCTGCTGAAGGGTGCGGCGACGCAGGCGCTGCAAAACATCAACCGTGCCATCGGCGTCGACGAGACCACCGCGATTCCCGTGTTGTAGGAGCGCACCCTGTGCGCGATCGTTCTTCCACGAATTTCCAGCAAGGCCATCGCGCACAGGGTGCGCTCCTACAGGATCTCTTGGCATGACCCAGCCCCTCTGGCAAAAATCCGGCGTGCAGATCGACGCGAAGATCATGCAGTTCCTCGCCGGCGACGACGTGCTGCTGGATCGCGAGTTCTTCCTGCACGACATCACCGCCAGCAAGGCGCATGTGGAAGGGCTGGCCAATATCGGCGTGGTCAGCGCCGACGAGGCGGTGGCGCTGAAGCGCGAGCTGGATGCGCTGGCCGCGGATTTTCAGAGCGGTGCGTTCGTGCTGGACGAGCGCCACGAGGACGGCCATTCGGCGATCGAGGCGCGCCTTACCGAACGACTCGGCGATGCCGGCCGCCGCGTGCACACCGGGCGCAGCCGCAACGACCAGATCCTGGTCGCCACGCGGTTGTGGCTGAAGCAGCAGCTGGCGACCTTGCAGACACACTGCCGCGCCATCGCGCAGGTGTGCCTGGATCGCGCCGCGCAGCCGGCGCTGCCGCTGCCGGGATACACCCATCTGCAGCGCGCGGTGGTGTCGTCCACCGCGATGTGGTTCGCCGGCTTCGCCGAGGCCTTCATCGACAACGCATGGCGCGCCAAGCAGACAGCTGAATGGATCGACGCCAACCCGCTCGGCACCGCCGCCGGCTACGGCGTCAACCTGCCGCTCGATCGCGCGCACACCACCGCCGCGCTGGGTTTCGCGCGGATGCAGATCTCGCCGATCTACGCGCAGCTGTCGCGCGGCAAGTTCGAGATGGCGGTGCTGGAGGCGATCGCCAGTGCGCTGCTCGACCTGCGCCGGCTGGCATGGGATCTGTCGCTGTTCACCACCGCCGAATTCAACTTTGTCAGCCTGCCGTCGGAGTACACCACCGGCAGCTCGATCATGCCGAACAAGCGCAATCCGGACGTGGTCGAACTGCTGCGCGCCAGCTACGCCAGCGTGGCCGCCGCGCGCTGCGAGATCGAGCAGCTGCTGTCGCTGCCATCGGGCTACCAGCGCGATCTGCAGTTTTCCAAGGGCTCGCTGTTCCACGGCTGCCGCCACGGCCTGGGAGCGCTGGCGCTGGTGCCGGATCTGCTGGCGCGGCTGCAGTGGAACGCGGCGCCGATGCGCGCGGCGATCGAGCCGTCGATGTACGCCACCGACGTGGCGATCGAGCAGGCCGCCGCCGGCGTGCCGTTCCGTGACGCCTACCGCGCGGCGGCCGAGACGGCGGCAGCGGCCGGGGCGGGGCGCACGCCGGAGAGCAGCCTCGCGGCGCGCACCTCGCCTGGTGCGGGGTACGACCTGCGCCTGCCCGAACTCGCCGCGCGGCTCGCGCAGCTGGACGCATGAACGCGCGCCTGCCCGATCAGGTCTTGCCGCCGTGGCGGCGTGCGGTGCTCAAGGTCGGCAGCAACCTGCTGGCCGCCGACGGTGGTGGGCTCACGGTTCGCCACGCGGCCGCGCTGGCGCAGTTCATCGCGGCCAGCCACGCGCAGGGCCGGCAGGTGGTGCTGGTATCGTCCGGCGCAGTGGCGGCCGGCCGCGCGCTGCTGCGCGAGCGTGCGAGTGGCGGCAGCGATCTGGTGGCGCGGCAGGCGCTGGCGGCGCTCGGCCAAGCGCCGATGATCGCGCTGTGGCAATCGCTGTCGCCGCGGCCGGTGGCGCAGGTGCTGCTGACCCACGACGACCTGCGCAACCGCCGCCGCTATCTTAATGCGCGCGCTACCCTGCGCGAGCTGCTGGCGCTGGACGTGCTGCCGGTGATCAACGAGAACGACACGGTGGCCGTGGATGAATTGAAGCTCGGCGACAACGACAACCTGGCGGCGATCGTGGCGGCGCTGGTCGACGCCGACCTGCTGCTGATTGCCTCGGACATCGACGCGCTGTACACCGCCGATCCGCGCGTGGACGCGGCGGCCGTGCCGATCCCGCAGGTCGCCGAGCTGACCCCGGCGATCATCGCGATGGCCGGCGGCAGCGGCAGCGCGGTGGGCACTGGCGGCATGCGCACCAAGCTGGAGGCGGCCGCCAAGGCGGCGGCGGCCGGCATCGCCACCGCGCTGTTCTGCGGCAGCGACGCGGCCACCGTGCAGGCGCTGGGCACAGGCCGGCTGTGCGGCACGCTGGTGCACGCGCCGGCCAGCCGCATGCAGGCGCGCAAATACTGGTTGCGCCATGCGCCGGCCGCGCCCGGGCACATCGTTGTCGACGCCGGCGCCGTGCGCGCGCTGACTGGCGGCCGCGCGTCGCTGCTGCCGGGCGGCATCGTCCAGGTCACGGGCGAGTTCCATCGCGGCGACATGGTGGAGATCGTCGCCGGCGACGGCCACGCGATCGCCCGCGGGCTCAGCCAGTACGGCGCCGCCGAGGTGCGCCGGCTGGCCGGGCAGCACAGCCGCGCCATCCACAGCCTGCTTGGCTACAGCTACGGCGACGAAGTGGTGCATCGCGACGACATGGCCACCGTGGCCCCCATGGAGACCGGCGCATGAGCGCGATACGGGAACAGGCGCTGGCCTGCCGCGACGCGGCGCAAGCCATTGCGGCGCTCGATGGCGAAGCCAAGCGCAAGCTGCTGCACGACATGGCCGGCGCGCTGGAGGCGCAGGCGGACGCCGTGCTCGCCGCCAACGCGCAGGACATGCAGCAGGCCGTGGCCAAGGGCGTGCAGGGCGCGCTGCTCGATCGGCTGTGGCTGGATGTGCCGCGCGTGCAGGCGATCGCCGATGCGCTGCGCGAGGTGGCCGGCCTGCCCGATCCGGTGGGCCGCGTGACGCGGCGCGAAACGCGGCCGAACGGCCTCACGATCGAGCGCGTGCGGGTGCCGCTGGGGGTGATCGCGATGATCTACGAGGCGCGTCCGAACGTCACCGCCGATGCCGCCGCGCTCTGCCTGTTCGCCGGCAACGGCGTGATCCTGCGCGGCGGTTCGGAGGCGCTGGGTTCCAACCGCGCGATCGCCGCCGCGCTGCAGTCCGCGCTGCGCGCCGGCGGCCTGCCGGCGGCCGCGCTGACCCTGATCGACGACCTCAGCCGCGCGGCGATGGTCGAGCTGCTGCAGCTCACCGACATCGTCGATCTGGCGATTCCGCGCGGCGGCGAAGGGCTGATCCGCTTCGTCGCCGAGCACGCGCGCGTGCCGGTGATCAAGCACTACAAGGGCGTTTGCCATCTGTATGTGGATCGCGCCGCCGATCCGGCGCTGGCGCTGAACCTGCTGATCGACGGCAAGACCACCCGCCCCGGCGTGTGCAACGCGCTGGAGACGCTGCTCGTGCATGCGGATATCGCCGCGAATTTTCTGCCGCAGGCCGCCATCGCGCTGCGCCAGCGCGGCGTCGAACTGCGCGGCGACGAGCGCAGCCGCGCGCTGGTGCCCGCCATGATCGCGGCCAGCGAGGACGACTACGCCGCCGAGTTTCTCGACCTGATCCTCGCCGTGCGCGTGGTTGACGACCTCGACGCGGCCATCGCGCACATCCGGCGCTACGGCTCCGACCACACCGAAGTGATCGCCACCGCCGACGAAGGCGCCGCGCAGAAGTTCGTGCACGCGCTGCGCTCGGCCGTGGTGATGATCAACGCCTCGTCGCGCTTCTCCGACGGCGGCCAGCTCGGCCTTGGCGCCGAGATCGGCATCTCCACCACGCGCCTGCACGCCTACGGCCCGATGGGCGCGGAGTCGCTCACCGTCGAGCGCTTCGTGGTGCGGGGCGAAGGGCAGGTACGCCATCCGCCGCCTGCCATGTGAGGGCCGCGGAGCGCGCTGCTCCGCGGCCTGCGCTCACGGTTTCAGAAGCCGGCGGCGAGTCCCGCCGGGCGGCGGCGGTCGTTGGCACCTTCCAGCAGGCCGGTCTGCGGATTGACCAGGATCGCCTCGTCGGCGCCCCACGACTTCACCAGCTTGAAGGTGTAGCCCATCGCTTCCAGCGCGGCCTGCGTCTTGGCGGTCAGCAGGCCGGGCTCCACGAACACCGTGTCCGGGTACCACTGCTGGTGCAGCCGCGGCGCGTCCACCGCCTGCTGCATGTTCATGCCGAACGCAGCCACGTTGATGAAGCTCTCCATGGTGGTGGAGATGATGGTGGAGCCGCCCGGGCTGCCGGTGACCATGAACAGCTTGCCGTCGCGCAGCACAATGGTGGGCGACATCGAGCTCAGCGGGCGCTTGCCCGGCTCGATCTGGTTGGCCTTGCCCTGGATCAGGCCGAACGAGTTGGGCACGCCCGGCTTGGAGGTGAAGTCGTCCATCTCGTTGTTGAGGAAGAAGCCGGTGTCGCCGGCGATCTGCCCCACGCCGAACAGGTAGTTGATGGTGTAGGTCACCGCCACCGCATTGCCGTGCTCGTCCACTACCGAATAATGGGTGGTGTTGGTGCCCTCGACCGGGCCCAGGTCGCCCTTGATCTCGGACGACGGTGTGGCCTTGTCCGGCTGGATCGTGGCGCGAAGCGTGTCCGCGTGATGCTGCGACAGCAGCTGGTCGATCGGGTTGTGCACGAAGGCCGGGTCGCCCAGCGCGGTATTGCGGTCGGCAAACGCGCGGCGCTCGGCTTCGGCCATGTAGTGGATGCTCTTCACCGAGCCGTAGCCCCACTTGCTCAGCGGGTACGGCTGCAGGATCTGCAGGATCTGGCAGATGGTGATGCCACCCGAGCTCGGCGGCGGATCCGATACGACGGTGTAGCCGCGGTAGCCGCAGCTGATCGGCTTGTCCCATTGCACCGTGTAGTCGGCGAAATCCTGCATCGTGAACAGGCCGCCGTTGGCCTGGCTGGCCGCCACCACCTTGCGCGCGATGTCGCCGTGGTAGAACGCCTTCTCGCCGCCCTTGTCGATCAGCTCCAGCGTGTGCGCCAGCTGCGGCTGGCGCAGGCGCTCACCGGCCACGAACGGCTTGCCGTGGTTGAGGAAGATCGCCGCCACGTTGGGATACTTGGCGAAATCCTTCACGCGCTGGTTGAGCACATTGATGTCGCCCTGTTGCAGCACGAAGCCGTCACGCGCGAGCTTGATCGCCGGCGCAATCACCTTGTGCAGCGGCATCGTGCCGTACTTCTTCAGCGCCGCATCCAGGCCCATCACCGTGCCGGGCACGCCCACGCCCAGGTAAGTGCCGGTGCTGCGCCCGGGCACCACGTTGCCGCTGGCATCCTGGTACATCGTGGGGCTGGCTTTCAGCGGTGCCTTCTCGCGAAAGTCCAGAAACACGTTCTGGCCGTCGGCCAGATGCACCAGCATGAAGCCGCCGCCGCCGCCGCCGATGTTGCCGCAGCACGGATTCACCACCGCCTGCGCGTAGCCCACCGCCACCGCGGCGTCGATCGCGTTGCCGCCCTGCTTCAGGATGTCCACGCCGACCTCGGTGGCCAGATGCTGGTCGGATACCACCATCGCGTGCTTCGCCGTCACCGGCTGCGCCGTGGCCAGCATGGCCATGGTGGTGGGCGCAGCGGTGGCATCCAGCGCCTGCTGGGGAATGTTGTCCTGGACCGCCGCGGTCTGCGCCGCCCATGCCAGCGGCATGGCGAGGAGCAGCGGCGCGGCAAGCCAGCGGGGACGAAGTTTTTGCATGGGACTCACCTGTGGGTCGGATCAGCGGATAACCCCCGCAGTGTGCCGCATGCCAACGCGTTCGTGCCAGCCTGCAAGCGGTGGCATGCACGCATGGCACCGTGAGTTCGCTGCTGGAGTTGGCGCCACCCTCAGTGCCTGCACTCCGGAAGGTGAGGGCGCGGCGTCGGATGCAGTTTTTCGAGGCTTGCTCGAGTGGAAGCCGCAACGGCGCGCGGCGAAGGCCGACAAGCAGGTGGCGCGCTGGGCCGATGGTGTGAATGCCAAAGATCTCTATCTGCCCGTGGTCACGGTGCAGGAGCTGGAGATCGGCGTACGGCTCACCGAGCGGCGCGATCCCGGCCAGGGCGCCATATTCCGCACATGGATGGATCAGGGCGCCCATCAGCAGCGGTTTCAAGCAGTGCTCGAGAGGGCACTCTGATCGGGGTCGCGCGAATGCAGGATCAAGCGGCGGATGAGCAGTGGGGGATGATCGCGACGATCGAGACGATCGAGATTCAAGCCGGATCGATCACCCGCGTCATCAGCAGATCCCGCTGTGGGTCCAGCCCCAGCAGAAAAACATGCGCGCCCGCCTGCATGAAGCCGTGCTTTTCGTAGAAGGCGATGGCGCGCGGATTGTTTTCCCACACACCCAACCAAATCAGGTCGGCTCCGCAGTTCGTTGCCAAGCCGATGATTTCGTGCATGAGCCCCTGTGCCACGCCTTTGCCATGCCACGCCTTGGTGACATACAGACGCTGAATCTCGAACGGTCTTGCAGCCTCCGTGGATGCCTTGCAACGGGCGCCGCGCAGTTGGGCGAAGCCAACCAGTTGTCCGTCGTGTTCGCTCACCAGGGTGTCGATGGTGGGGTCACGGATCTCGCGCGATTGCATGGCGTGGCTGTAGGAGGCTTGGCAGTGGATGAGCATATTCCCGGGCGAGTTCACTGCCTCGAAAGTGTCCCGGAAAGTTCGCTCCATCAATGCTGATAGAGCTTCGGCGTCGCGTGGCTCAGCTTTGCGGATCAATGGCATGGTGCTGTTTCCATCAACTTGACTGCGACAAGAGTGCCGAGGTTTGCGACGACTGCCATTCCGGGGTCGCCAGCGGATGTTGCCCGCCCAGCTCAGCAATGGCGGGTGAGCCGGTTTCATGCCACTCCCGCACCGCCTGTGCAAACGCCAGAAAATCCGCGAACCAGCAGGAGGGCTGCGCCGGCTACCGCACCTGCGCCGCTCTACCGCTGGGGGTGGTGCACTTCAGAATTGAATTCGCCGGTGACTGTCGAGCAAGTAGCGCGTATCAACCGAGGCACTCAATCGCGCTGGTGGTCTTTCAAGCCGCGCCGGCACTTGTCGGCCTCGTCGGCCTTGATCAGGGCATACGGGCGGAAGGCTTCCAGCTGGCTGGCCAGCGTCTGCTGGGTGGACTGGATCTCGGCGAGGTCGTCGCAGATCAGCGCGACCTTGGCTTCGACCCTGGCGGCGCTGGCGTTGACCTCGGCGCCGATCCGGTCGGGATTGCCACTGGCCAGGCCGGAGGCCACGCTGCGCAGGGCCTGACCCGCCACGGCGGCGCCGGCCGCACCGGTGGCGATGCCGTGATCGCGCAGCGTCAGCGCGGTGGCGTAGTAGTGCTTCAGCAGGTCGTGCTCGGCGGTCGTCACGGTGACGCTTTTGTCGGCAATGCTCAGATCCCCTGCGGCGTTGATGTCGGCGTCGGCGCGCCCCGGCGCATGCACCGCGATGTGATCGGTGTGGATGCTGATGTAGTTGGCGATGTTGCCGTGGTGGTCGTTGCCGCCGTGATCGCAGGCGGTCAGACCGGTGGCGGCCAGCAGCAGGATGGGCAGCAGCAGGTTGGTGCGCATTGGACGTCCCCGTTGATCGTGTGATGCGGCTGATGGAGAAGGCCGGGAGCCGTGCAGATCGTGCGCGGCGCGGCTCCGGGCCGGTGGTCAGCTGTCGTCGCGCCAGCGGCGGAACCAGATGGCGCCGGCGATCAGGCCCATGCCGACGACCACGCCGATCCATACATCGGGTGCGCCCAGCAGCTGGTAGGTCTGGCTGAGATCCATGAAGTTCATTCGCGGATCAGTACCGACATGGCCGACGTTGATGCCGTGCGCGCCGGCAAGGATGCTGGCACCGGGGAATACGCTCAGCAGCAGGCGCTGGACCACATTCGCCCAGAACCAGCCGGTCGGCAGGTTGAACAGGCCCATGATGCCGAACCAGCTGACCAGCACACCGGTGACCACCGGCAGCGCCACCGCCCACAGGAACGGCTTGCTGCGCGCCCAGGCTGAGCACAGCAGCAGCCAGCCCACCGACGGCAGCGCCCACAGCAGATACAGCGGAATGGAGCCGAGCAGGTTGGCGGTGACCCGGAACGGATGCGCCAGGGTCAGCAGCTGCCATACGTGGACGCCGTGGAAGGACAGCACCACGGTGACGATCAGCAGCTGCAGCATGCCCACCACGATGCCGACCACGATGGCGATGGCGGGCGCCACCAGGGTGGCGCTGACCACTTTGGACAGCACGGTGTCGCGGTCGGAAACCGGCAGCGATTTCCAGAACAGCACGCTGCGATCGCGCCGCTCGTCGTAGAGCGCGCCGAGGCAGTAGAACAGCACCATGAAGCCGAGCACCACGGCGATCAGTCCCATCGCCGAATACATCGCCACGTCCAGCGCCAGCCCGACCTTGCTCAGGTCGCCCGTGTTCATGTCGGCGATGACGCGTTGCAGGCCGCCACTGGCTCCGATGCGGATGCCGTGGCGCGCGCCAATCACCTCGGCGGTGATGATGCCCATGATGTTCAGCAGCAGAAACACGCCGCCGGTGATCACCGGCGCCCAGAAGAAGCCGCCGCGGTGTTCCCAGAACTCGCGTTTCACCAGCCAGAACACGTTGTTCAAAGTCGGGGTCTTCATGCGTAGGTTCCTTTCATGGTGGCGACGAACAGGTCGCTGACGGACGGGCGGCGGGTTTCGCCCAGCGCTTCCAGTTGCGCGCGCTCGACGCCGTCGAACAGGAAGATGCTCTTGCCGAACACCTGGCGCTCGTCCAGCGGTTTCAGCGCGCGCGCGGCGCCGGCCCGGTCGGCGTTCACCATCACCTCGATGAAGCGCTCGCCGATCGCCTCCATGTCGGCGTCGAGGATGATCCTGCCGTCGCGGATGAACATCAGGTCGGTGAGGATGTGTTCGACTTCCTCCACCTGATGGGTGGTGACGATGATGGTCTTGTTCTCGTCGAAGTAATCCTCCAGCAGGTTCTGGTAGAACTGCTTGCGGTAGAGGATGTCCAGCCCCAGCGTGGGTTCGTCCAGCACCAGCAGGCGGGCGTCGATCGCCATCACCAGCGCCAGGTGCAGCTGCACGATCATGCCCTTGGACATCTGCCGCACGCGCTGCTCGGGGGTGAGCTTGGTGCGCGCCAGAAACGCCTCGCACTTGGCGCGGTTGAAGCGCGGATGCACGTTGGCGACGAAGTCCACCGCCTCGCGCACGCGCAGCCAGCGCGGCAGCACCGCCACGTCGGCGATGAAGCAGACCTGTTCCATCAGCTTGTCGCGCTGGGTGCGCGGGTCGAGCCCGAGCACGTTGAGCTCGCCACTGAAATCGGTGAGGCCCAGGATCGCCTTCAGGGCGGTGGTCTTGCCGGCGCCGTTGGGGCCGATCAGGCCGACGATGCGGCCGGCGGCGATCTGGAAGCTGACGTTGTCCAGTGCGGCCGTGTTCTTGTAGCGTTTGCTCAGGCCGCTGGCCGTGATCACCGCGCTCATGATTGTCCCTCCTTGTCGAGCTGATTGTTTTCGGTCTGATTCTTTTCGGCCTGATCCTTGTCGGCCCGCTCCTTGTCGGATTGGGCCTCGCGCAGCAGCGTCTTGAGATCCAGCCCCAGTCGCTGCAGCCGTGCAAACAGGGTCGGCCATTCTTCGCGCAGAAACCGCTCGCGTTCGGATTTCAGCAGCGCCGCGCGGGCGCCTTCGATGACGAACATGCCCAATCCCCTCCGTTTTTCCACCAGTTGTTCGTCGACCAGCTCCTGATAGGCCTTGGATACGGTCAGCGGGTTGATCTGGAAATCCGCGGCCACCTGGCGTACCGACGGCAGCGGGTCACCTTCGTTCAAGGCGCCGTCCAGGATCATCGCCACCACACGCTGGTGCAGCTGGCGATAGATCGGGACGCTGTCGTTCCAGGTAATGGTCATGTTTTAGTCCTTGCTGCTGCGACCGAATTTGTTGCCAAACGAATAGTAGGGCATGGCCAACTGCGATCCGATCAGGCTGAACTGTTGCACGCCGCCGCCGCCCGTACCGGCGTGACCCAGAGCGGGAATCGTGGCCAGGCCGACTGCACCCTCATTCGCCAGCAGGGCGGCTTCGCGCAGGGTGTCGGCGTCGGGACGAACCTCGACCGGGGCCAGATTGAACACCCGGCTGCCGTTGATTTCGGCGGCCGGCGCCGACCGGCTTTGCACGTTGTGATTGACCGCGCTCAGGCTGGCGGCGGTGAGCAGGACGGCGGCGACGCTGGCGAACAGGTTGGGCGTTTTCATGGCAGGCCTCCTTAGTGACCTTGTTGACCGGTGTTGTAGTGAACTATAACACCATATTTCAGACCGTCAAGAGTCAAGACGTTCTTTCGCAACATGACTGATGGCCTATAGGGGCAACCGGCCTGCCTGCCAGGCGCGATGGGTCGTACATGAAAAGGCCAGCGCACTGGCTGGCCCGTTTCACTGCACGCATGGCCCGGCGGGACTACTCGGGCAGCGCAAATACCTGTTTGCCGGTCACCCAGGTCTGCAGCACCCGGGTCGACCACAGGCGTTCCGGTGCGTCGGCAAAAATATCGTGGTCGACCAGGATGAAGTCGGCCCACTTGCCCGGCTCCAGCGTGCCGAGGGTGTGCTCCTGATGCGCGGCATAGGCGGCATCGAGAGTGAAGGCGCGAAACGCCTCGATCAGCGTCATCCGCTGCTGTGGATACCAGCCCCCAGGCGGCTGATCGTGGTGATCCTGGCGGGTCACCGCCGCGTGCAGTCCGAAGAACGGGTTGGGCGACTCCACCGGAAAATCGGAGCCACCGGCGATCACCGTGCCCTGTTGCAGGAAACGCCGCCAGGCGTAGGCGCCGGCCATGCGCTGATGGCCGAGGCGATCCTCGGCCATGTTCATGTCGGAAGTGGCATGGGTCGGCTGCATCGAGGCGATCAGCTGCAGCGGCACGAAGCGCGGAATGTCGTCCAGTGCGACGATCTGTGCGTGCTCGACGCGGTTGCGCAGTTCCTGGCCGCCGTGCAGTCGGTAGGCGGCGGCGAAGCTGTCCAGCACCTCGCGGTTGGCGCGGTCGCCGATCGCATGCACGGCGACCTGATAGTGCTTGCCCAGCGCCTTGCCGATCATCGCGGTGAGCGCGGACGGGGTCTGGAACAGCAGGCCGCGGTTGCCCGGATCGTCGGAGTAAGGCGCCAGCAGTGAGGCGCCGCGGCTGCCCAAGGCGCCGTCGGCATACAGTTTCACCGTGCGCACAGTGAGGAAATCGTTGCCGTAGCCAATCAGCGGGCCGTGCCGGCTGATGATGTCGAAGTCCTTGCCGGTGCCGTGGATCATCGCGTAGATGCGCGCGGTGAGCCGATGCTGGTCGGCATAGCGTCGATAGAGCTGCCAGGTGGTTAGATCAATGCCGGCATCGTCCACGCTGGTCAGGCCCACGCTGGCCAGTGCGGCCAGCGCGCTGTCCAGCATGGCGGCCGACTCCTGCGCGGTGGACGCAGGAACCCGGCGTTCGATCAGCGCGGTGGCGCCATCGACGAATACGCCCGTCGGGTTGCCCTGGGCATCACGCTCGATACGGCCACCGGTCGGGTCGCGGGTGTCGCGGGTGATGCCGGCCAGCTTCATCGCCGCGCTGTTGGCCCAGCCGGCGTGGCCATCGACGCGGCTGAGCCAGACCGGGCGGTCGGCGACCGCCTGGTCCAGGTCGCCGGCAGTAGGGAAGCGGCCCAGCTTCCAGATCACCTGGTTCCAGCCGCCGCCCTGCACCCAGGCCGCATCCGGATGAGCCGCCGCGAAGCGCTTCACCGTGGCCAGCGCAGCGGCCAGCGTGGTGGTTGTACTGAGGTCGGCCTGGTTCAGCGCCTGACCCAGGGCCATCACGTGACCGTGGGCATCGATCAGCCCCGGCAGCAGGGTGCGGCCGCCGCCATCGATCACACGCGCGTGGCCGGCCCGCAGGGTCAGCGCCGCATCGGTGCCGGTCGCCACGACCTTGCCATGGTTCACCAGCAGCGCCTGGAAGCGCTGCAGCTTGCCGCTGCCATCAAGCGTGTAGCCGTTGACGTGGCGCAGCAGCAGATCGGCGGCGCTGGCCGCCGGCACGAACGCGGACATGCCAAGCAGAAGCAGCAGTGATACGCACAGCGAGCGGTTCATGCACGGATCCCCCGGGGCGAAACCAGCCCGCAGTGTGTCCGCCCGCGCCGGCTTTTTCCAGCGGCCAACGCGGTGGGCTGGATCAGGCGGCCTTGGCCACCAGCGTCGCGATGTTGCTGCGCGCCGCCTTCAGCGCGGCGATCTTGTGCTCGTCGCTGACCGCCACACCCTCGGCGCGCACGAACTGCACGTCCGTGATGCCGATGAAGCCCAGCGCGGCGCGCAGATACGGTTCCTGGAAATCCATGGCGGCACCGGCGGTGTCCTGGCCGTAGAAGCCGCCGCGGCTGGAGGCGATGATCACGCGCTTGCCGCCGGCCAGGCCGGCCGGGCCGTTGGCGGTGTACTGGAAGGTCTTGCCGGCGACCAGGATGCGGTCGATCCACGCCTTGAGCTGGCTGGAGATGGCGAAGTTGTACATCGGCGCGCCGATCACGATGGTTTCGGCCGCCAGGAATTCCTCCAGCATCTGGCTGCCCAGCACGGCCGCCGGATCGCTGGCATCCGCCACCGGCGTCCAGTGCGGCAGCGGCTGCGCGGCGAGATCGCGATAAGTCACATCGAGGCTGGGGGCGTGACGCCTGAGCTCGGCTACGATGTCGGCGCTGAGCTGGCGCGACACCGAATAACCGCCCAGGGCGCTGGAATCGATATGCAACAGTTTCATGGAGTAACTCCTGATCGAGCCGACAGATCGGCGAGGTGATCAGGGTATATTCCGAACAATGAGGCGAGAAGATGGCAATATACGGACTTATAGTTCCATATTGGAAACAGCCATGGCTGTCCTGAGCGGTGCCCTGCAGGATCTCAACGATCTGTATTTCTTCGCGGCGGTGGTCGAGCACGCCGGCTTTTCCGCCGCCGGGCGCGCGCTTGGCGTGCCCAAGTCGCGGCTGAGCAAGCGCGTGGCCCAGCTGGAGGAGCGCCTCGGCGTGCGCCTGCTGCAGCGGACCACGCGGCGTTTTGTGGTGACCGAGGTCGGCGAGCGCTTCTACGCACATTGCCGTGCCGTGCTGGAAGAGGCGCAGGCCGCGCAGGATGCGGTGGATGAGCTGCGCACCGAACCGCGCGGCGTGGTGCGCCTGAGCTGCCCGGTATCGCTGGCGCAGACGGTGCTGGCCCATGTGCTGCCGGATTTTCTCGCGCAGTACCCGAAGGTGCAGGTGCGCCTGCTGTCCAGCAATCGCCGCGTGGATGTGATCGGCGAGGGCTATGACGTGGCGATCCGTGTACGTACCAGGCTGGACGAGGACGGCAACCTGGTGATCCGCAGCTTCGGCCAGACGCGTACCCTGTTGGTAGCCAGTCCAACGCTGCTGCAGGATCGCGGGCGTCCCGCCACGCCCGATGCGCTGGCCAAGCTGCCGGCACTGTCGATGCGCGAGCACGAGGGCGCCCAGTTGTGGGAGCTGATCGGGCCGGCCGGCGAACGCGTCAGCGTCGAGGTGCAGGCGCGGCTGATCAGCGGCGATTTTGCGGTGCTGCTGGAGTCTGCCCGTCGCGGCATGGGTGTAGCCCTGCTGCCGGAGTTCGTCTGCGCACCGGCGATCGCGCGCGGCGAACTGGAGCTGGTGCTGCCGGACTGGAGCGTGCCCCAGGGCACCATGCACTTCGTCTATCCGAGCCGGCGCGGCATGCTGCCCGGGGTGCGCGCGTTGGTCGATTTCCTGGCCGAGCGGCTGCCCGCGACCACGCTGCTGCAGCATGAGCAGTGCAAGCAGCGCGCATTGGCCGATCTTCCGCCGGCCTACTCATGGGCAGCGGACGCGCCATGCGCTACGCTGGCGCGCGGGTAAACCCTTATGGACATCCAGACGGCTGAATGATGATCATCGAGAGCAAACTTCCGAAAGTCGGCACCACCATCTTCACCGTGATGAGCCAGCTGGCGATCGAGCACCAGGCGGTGAACCTGGGGCAGGGTTTTCCGGATTTCGAACCGCCGCCGGCGCTACGCGATGCGCTCAGCCGCGCGATGAATGACGGTCGCAACCAGTACGCGCCGATGGCCGGCACCGCCGCGCTGCGCCAGCAGATCGCGCTGAAAACCGGGCGGCTGTACGGTTGCCAGGTCGATCCTGACAGCGAGGTCTCAGTCACCTCCGGTGCCACCGAAGCGATCTTCGCGGCGATCGCCGCGCTGGTGCGCGCGGGCGAGGAAGTGATCGTGTTCGACCCGGCCTACGACTGCTACGAGCCGGCGATCGAACTGCAGGGCGCGCGCGCGGTGCATATTCCGCTGACCCTGCCGGATTTCGCCATCGACTGGCAGCGCGTGCGCGATGCGCTGACGCCGAAGACCCGGATGATCCTGGTCAACAGCCCGCACAATCCCTCCGGCGCGGTGCTGTCGGCGGCCGATCTGGATGAACTGGCGGCGATCGTGCGCGACACCGCCATCGTAGTGCTGGCTGACGAGGTCTACGAGCACATCGTCTACGACGGCGCCCGGCACGAGAGCGTGCTGCGGCACCCGGAGCTGGCCATGCGCAGCATCGTGGTCTCCTCGTTCGGCAAGACCTATCACTGCACCGGCTGGAAGCTCGGCTACGCGGTGGCGCCGGTGGCGCTTTCGGCCGAGTTCCGCAAGGTGCACCAGTACCTCACGTTCTGCTCGTTCCATCCGGCGCAGGTGGCGTTTGCCGAGTTTCTCGCCAGCACGCCGCAGCATTACCTCGAGCTGCCGGCGTTCTATCAGGCCAAGCGCGATCGCTTCCGCAGCCTGCTGGCGCCTTCGCGCTTCAAGCTGCTGGATGTGCCGGGCGGCTATTTCCAACTGGTCGACTACGCCTCGATCAGCGGGCTGGATGACGTGGCGTTCAGCCAGTGGCTGGTGAAGGAGGGTGGTGTGGCGGCGATACCGCTGACCCCATTCTGCGCGACGGCGCCGGGTACACGGCTGCTGCGGCTGTGCTTCGCCAAGAGCGACGCCACCATGCAGGCGGCCGCCGAACGGCTGGTGAAGCTGTGAGTCTGCAGCCGCTCAGGGTGTCGCTGGTGCAGGGTGCCACCCGCTGGCACGACGCGCCGGCGAATCGCGACTACTACGGCGCGCTGGCGCGCCAGGCGGCCGGCAGCGATCTGATCGTGCTGCCGGAGACCTTCCTGTCCGGCTTCAGCAACGACACCCGCGCCAGCGCCGAGACGATGGACGGCGCGGGCGTGGCGTGGCTGCGCGCGCTGGCGGTCGAGTTGGGCGCGGTGATCTGCGGCAGCCTGGCGATCCGCGAAAACGATACCGTCTACAACCGCCTGCTGTGGGTGCAGCCGGATGGCAGCTATGCGCAGTACGACAAGCGCCACCTGTTCCGCATGGCCGGCGAGCACACCCGCTACGGCGGCGGCAGCGAGCGGCTGATCGTGGAACTGAAGGGCTGGCGCATCCTGCCGCAGGTCTGCTACGACCTGCGCTTTCCGGTGTGGCTGCGCAATCGCCGGCTGGCCTCGGCCAGCGGCGGCATGGACTACGACCTGGCGCTGTTCGTCGCCAACTGGCCGGCGCCGCGCCGGCAGCCGTGGCGCACGCTGCTGCGCGCACGGGCGATCGAAAATCTCAGCTACGTGATCGGCGTGAACCGGATCGGCGTGGACGGCAACGAGTTGCCGTATGCCGGCGACAGTGCGGCGATCGATCCGCTCGGCGAGCCGCTGATCGAGCTGGGCGCGCAGGAACAGGTGGTGACGCTGACGCTGGATCCGGCGCCGCTGCTGGCGCATCGCGAACGCTTTCCCGCCTGGATGGATGCCGACGGGTTTTCGCTCGATCCGGGCTGAGCCACGCTGCAACCACCGCGCCCCCCCCCACTCTCAGCGGTTGCCGCCCCGGTTGCCGCCACGACCCTGCGGGCGTCCGCCGCCGGGGCCGCCGTGGCCCTGCGGTCGGCTGCCACCCTGTGGCCGGTTGCCGCCCTGACCCTGTGGCCGATTGCCACCCTGGCCCTGCGGGCGTGGATTGCCCTGGGCGTACGGCCGCGCGTTGCCATGCACCGGCGCGCCCTGGCCTTGCGGGCGTCCGGCAGCTGGCCGCCCGCCGGGAGCGCGGTTGCCGTTGCCGGCCGCACGCGCTTCGCTGCCGAAACCGGCATAAGGGTTGCCGCCACTGCGCGGCTCGCCGCCGCCGCGTGGGCCAAACGGCTTGCCGCCGGCCGGACGACGATTGCCTGCGGCAGCGCCGCCGCCAGCGACGTTGCCGCGCGGCGCACCGCCCGGACGGCCAGCAGCACCTTCGCGGCTTTCGCCGGCGAACCAGGTGCGTACCGACGGCAGCTCCTGCCCCGGTGCGACGCGCCGGCCCTTGCCGCCACGGTTGGGCCCGCCGGCACTGCGCTCCGGGCGTGCCACGTTGCCATTGACCTCTCGACCGGGGCTGCGTGGCGGTTTGCGCCCGCGCACCGGCTCCTCGCGGATGCGGTCGTAGGCGCGCAGCTCGCGCCCCTCGTCCTGGCTGCCGGTCCACGCCGTGCCGCTGCCGCTGCCGCGTTCGGGACGATATTCGGTGACACCGCGCGTGGCGCGGCGCTGGTGCAGCACCGCGCTCAGCGTGAGCACCGGCTGCGGCACGCCGAGACCCGTGGTCTGGCGCAGCTGCTTGATGGTTTCCGCATCCAGCGGCTCGCAGTCGCCGCGACGCAGCGCACGCGGCAGCTCGATCTGACCGTAGCGGATGCGCTTGAGGCGGCTGACCAGGAAGCCCTGCGAATCCCACAGTCTGCGCACTTCGCGGTTGCGGCCTTCGCGGATCACCACGCGGAACCAGCTGTGGCTGCCACCGCGGCTGATCACGGCAATTTCGTCGAAGCGCGCCGGGCCGTCTTCCAGTTCCACCCCGGCCTTGAGCTTTTCGATGATCTCGTCGGGTACTTCGCCGTGCACGCGGCACAGGTACTCGCGCTCCAGCCCGCTCTTCGGATGCATCAGCGCATTGGCCAGCTCGCCGTCGGTGGTCAGCAGCAGTAGGCCTGTGGTGTTGATGTCGAGCCGGCCCACCGCAACCCAGCGCGCGCCCTTCAGGCGCGGCAGCTGCTCGAACACGGTCGGGCGGCCTTCCGGATCGTCGCGGGTGGTGAGCACGCCCTCGGGCTTGTGGTAGACCAGCACTTCGGTTTCGTCACGGCTGTCGGTGGCGACGACGAACTGCTTGCCGTCCAGCACTACGCGGTCGCCGGCATGCACGCTGGTGCCGATGCCGGCCGGGCTGCCATTGAGCTCGACTTCGCCGGCCAGGATGCGCTGTTCCAGCATGCGGCGGGAGCCCAGCCCCGCATTGGCCAGCACCTTGTGCAGGCGCTCCTCCAGCAGGGCGGCAGAGGTGTCGTTGCGCACGTCGCGCTTCAGGGACAGAACGGATTTTTGCGGCGCAGTCATGCGCGGTACTCCTTGATATTTTGCTCGGCGACGTCGGGTTCGACGTCGGCGCGGTTCGCTGCCTCATCGGCAGTGTCTGGGGTGATTTCGGTGTGGGGCAGGGCGGCGTCGGGCAGGCTTTCGGCGCGGTCGTCGATGGCGTTGTCCAGCGGCAGTTCCTCGTCCGGATCGATCGGCAGGTCACGCACGATGCGTGCCGGCAGCGGGGTCTGGTCGAAGCGCAGCTGCGGGTCTTCCATGTCGCGGATTTCCGACAGCGGCGGCAGCTGGTCCAGCGATTTCAGGTTGAAGTAGTCGAGAAACGCCCGCGTGGTGCCGAACAGCGCCGGCTTGCCGGGCACGTCGCGGTAGCCGACCACGCGGATCCACTCGCGCTCCTCCATTGTCTTGATGATGTTGGAGGACACCACCACGCCGCGGATCTGTTCGATCTCCGGGCGGGTGATCGGCTGGCGGTAGGCGATCAGCGCCAGCGTTTCCAGCAGCGCACGCGAATAGCGGCTGGGCTTTTCGGTCCACAGCCGCGTGATCCACGGGTGCACGTCCTGGGTCACCTGGTAGCGGAAGCCGGAGGCCACCTCGCGCAACTCGACGCCGCGCCCGGCGCAGTCGGCGGCCAGCGCTTCCAGCGCCCGCGCGATCTGCTCGTGCGCGACCTCGTCGGCTTCGTTGAACAGGTCGCCCAGCTGATGCACGGTCATCGGCTGGCTGGAGGCCAGCAAGGCGGCCTCGATGATGGGTTTGAGTTGCTCGATCTGCATGGCCTTGGATGTGTTGCCGATTCTCAATAATGGCCGCCGGGTGCGGCGGTGGCTTCCAGCGCGGCCGGTTCGTCGCCGGCGGACTCGATCGCTGCGCCGGAGTGGCTGGCCGTGGCTTTGATGTAGATCGGCCCGAGCGGTTCCTCCTGCACGATTTCCACCAGCATTTCCTTGGCCAGCTCGAGCATCGCCAGAAACGTCACCACGATGCCGGGGCGCCCTTCGCTGAGGTCGAACACGGTCTCGAAGCGGTGAAAACCGCCGCCGTCCAGCCGGCTCAGCAGCTCGCTCATGCGCTGGCGCACGCTGAGCGCCTCGCGCTTGATCGCATGGTGCCCGAACAGCTCGGCCCGGTGCATCACGTCCTTCAGCGCCAGCAGCAGTTCGCTCAGCTCCAGCGGCGGCGGCAGCCTGACGACGTTGCGCTCGCCCACTTCGGCGTGTGCCACCGCGGTGTCGCGTTCGAGCCGCGGCAGCGCCTCGATATCCTCGGCCGCCCGCTTGAAGCGTTCGTATTCCTGCAGGCGCCGCACCAGTTCGGCACGCGGATCGTCCTCCAGCCCTTCGTCCATCGGTAGTCGCGGCAGCAGCAGCCGCGACTTGATCTCGGCCAGGATCGCGGCCATCAGCAGGTATTCGGCGGCCAGTTCCAGCCGCATCACATCACGCATCAGCTCGATGTAGGTCATGTACTGCCGGGTGATCTCGGCGACCGGGATATCCAGGATGTCGAGGTTCTGCCGGCGAATCAGGTAGAGCAGCAGATCCAGCGGTCCCTCGAACGCCTCCAGAATGACTTCCAGCGCATCCGGCGGGATGTAGAGATCCTGCGGCATCTGCAGCATCGGTTGGCCGCGCACGATGGCCAGCGGCATTTCCTGCTGTTGCGGTACCGACGCAAAGGCATCCTGCGGTGCGGCGACCAGGCTCGGTGGCTCGACTGGCTCAGTGCTCATCAATGCATATCATTGGGCCGCCTTCAGCGGCTGGCAGTGCGTTCAACACGATCGGATCGTTCGCTCGGTCGGCGCAACCCGGGGAGAATCTCCGTGCGCGGAATACGGGACGGTGAGGCGGCGTTACCGGGTAAAACGGTGTCCGTACAGCTTCAAACATGGCTCATCGGGCGCCTGCTGCGCAACAGGCATGATGAAGCCACGCGATGGTGGTTCGGTCAGGCGGGTCGCATCGACCGTAGCGCACAGCATCCGGATCGTCAGTCACGGCCACAATGTGCAGCATCAGATATCACGATCATGCAGCGACGGTGACGGTCGGATCGGTCGGATCGAGGGCATTCGGTGGTCGCCACCGGTTGTCGAAGTTGACCAACACACGGCTATCGGCAGAACCACGACACGCGCAGAGTAGCCGTTGCCAGTGCGCAAGTCCAGCCGCATGCCGCACGACATGCGGCTGGACTTGCGCTGCCAGGATCGGTATCACCGATCGGGACGATGGAATTCAACTTCCCTCGTGCCGCGGGCACAATGATGGAGTGCGCCTGCTTGCGTGCAGGTCGATCTGCGGAAGCCATGTGACCGAATCTGTCGATCTTGTACACAGTCACGTCAGCCCTGACGGGCAGCGATGGGTGCGGGCCCGGCGCGCGGCCCGGCAGTCCATCGGTTGCACTGGCGCCGATTCACGGTGGCCATGCTTGCTTGTGCGCAACCATTGGCAGAACAAGGAGCTGGCGCAGCTGCAGCAGGCGATGCATGAACGCTGGCACGTCGATTGCTTTGCTATCTGCAGCCGACACGCTCCGGGCAGATTTTCGCGGGTCGATGCGTGTAGCTTCTGGTGGTTGTCGCCGCGGGCCTGCGGCATACCGGGAAGTGCTGGCGGGCGGAAGCATGCGGCACAAAGTCAGTTTCAGGATGTGGGCAGCGCCATCTCGATGGCCGGCGCAAAACCGAAAGGACGGCAACAATGATGACAACTGAAAAGGGCGGGCACGGTGGCGGTACGGCTGAACAGCTGCGACCGGCGCGCATGCAGATCGAGACGACCGTGCTGATGAGCCATCACGGCGAGTCGCACCCCACCGAGCTCGTCGATATTTCCGCTACCGGCGCCATGCTGCGGCGCCCGCTGGGCTGGTCTGGCGAAGCCGGGCAGAGCTGGGTGCTAGACATGATCTTCGGCCACAACCTGCATATCCACCTGGAAGCGGTGGTCGCGCGCATTTCCGACCATCACATCGGCTTCTCCTACAGCCGTATACCCGAGGACAAGCAAGTGCCGCTGTGGAACCTGCTGGGCGGCTACGCCGATATTCTGGAGTACTGGAAAGACGGCTGAGTCGGGCGCGTTCGTTTCAGACCGGGGTCTTTGCCTCGTCGCGCAGTTCTCGGCGTAGGATCTTGCCAACATTGCTCTTCGGTAACGCGTCACGAAACTCGATCAGCTTCGGCCGCTTGTAGCCGGTCAGGTTCTCGCGGCAGAACTGCCTGATCGCGTCCTCGGTGAGATCCGGATCCTTGCGCACCACGTAGAGTTTCACCGTCTCGCCGGAATGCTCATCGGGAACACCCACTGCGGCCACTTCGAGCACGCCGGGGTGTTTCATCACGGCATCCTCGACTTCGTTTGGATAGACGTTGAATCCTGACACCAGGATCATGTCCTTCTTGCGGTCGACGATGTAGAAATAACCGAGCTGGTCCATCTTGGCGATGTCACCGGTATGCAGCCAGCCGTCGTCGCCAAGCACCTTGATGGTCTCGTCCGAACGCTGCCAGTAGCCCTTCATCACCTGCGGTCCGCGCACCATCAGCTCCCCGGTCTCGCCGACCGGCAAAGGCTGCCCATCCTCCGACCAGATCGCCACCTCGGTGGACGGCAGCGGCAGGCCGATCGAGCCGTTGTACTCCTTCAGATCCAGCGGATTGATGCACACCGCCGGGGAAGTTTCAGTGAGTCCGTAGGCTTCGGCGAGGGTGCAGCCGGTCACCTTCTTCCAGCGTTCGGCGACCGCGCGTTGCACCGCCATGCCGCCGCCCAGCGACAGGTGCAGCCGGGAGAAATCCAGCTCGGCAAATCCGGGCGTGTTGAGCAGTCCATTGAACAGCGTGTTGACGCCGGTGAGGGCGGTGAAACCGGATTGCTTCAGCTCATTGACGAACCCCGGCATGTCGCGCGGATTGGTGATCAGCCAGTTCAGACCGCCCAGGCGGGTGAACACCAGCCCGTTCGCGGTCAGCGAAAAGATGTGATAAAGCGGCAGCGCGGTGATGATGACTTCCTCACCGGGCCTCGCGTTTTTGCCGATCCAGGAGCCGGCCTGCAGCATGTTTGCCACCATGTTGCCATGCGTCAGCATCGCGCCCTTGGCCACACCGGTGGTGCCGCCGGTGTATTGCAGGAAGGCGATGTCGTCATGCGTCAGGGTCACCACCGGCAGCGGGTGTGCCGCGCCGCGTGACAGCGCATCACGAAAGCGCACGGCGTGCGGCAGATCGAATGCGGGTACCAGCTTCTTGACATGCTTGAGCATGAAGTTGACTAGCGTTCCCTTCGTCAAGCCCAGCAGATCACCGATGCCGGTGGTGATGATGTGCTCGACGTGCGTCTCGGCCACCACCTGCTGCAGCGTTGCGGCGAAGTTGTCCAGCACCACGATGGCCTTGGCGCCAGCATCTTCCAGCTGATGCTTCAGTTCGCGCGCGGTGTACATCGGGTTGGTGTTGACCACCACCAGGCCGGCGCGCAGCGCGCCGAACAGTGCGATCGGATACTGCAGCACGTTGGGCAGCATGATCGCGATGCGGTCGCCCTTGCCGAGCTTGAGCACGCCGGTGAGGTAGCCGGCGAACTGGCGGCTCATCGTGTCGATCTGTGTGTAGCTGAGCTGACGGCCGAAATTGGCAAAGGCCGGCCGATCGTGGAAACGCTCGAACGCTTCCTCCAATACGGCGGGTACCGAGGCATAGGCAAGGAGGTCAATCTGCTCGGCTACGCCGGCCGGATACTGCGCCAGCCACGGACGTTCATTGCTCATGCTTGGGTTCCCTGGTTCGTGTCGGTGGCAGCGCGTAGCTGATGCCTTGCGATGAAGGCATCGTCCAGCATGCACCCTGCGTGGAGTTCATTGGAGCATACGCATGCGTATAGCGGCAAGCCGCGCCGCAGTGAGTTTCGTCGATGCATCGAACGGGCAAAACCGGCGATCGGCGGATGCCGACTGCGAGGTTCGCGATGGCAGTGTCGCGACGCTGCGTGGCTACCCGGGTACCTGCAGGCAGGCGCTGCAGTGCGGCGCGGAATGCTGCGCGGTCGCCGCCTCCGGTCGTTGCGGCCGCGATGTGCCGGACACGACGCGCAACAAAAAAGCCGCCCCGGAATCCGGGGCGGCTTCGGCGTGTGCATGGCAGCAGACAACGCGTGGGCTCAGGCGGCTTTCTTGCCGGCCAGCTGGCGCAGCACGTACTGCAGGATGCCGCCGTGACGGAAGAACACGCGCTCCTTCGGCGTCAGCAGCATCACGTTGACGGTGAAGGTCTTGTGGCTGCCGTCGGCCGCGGTGGCGGTGACCAAGGCCTCCTTCGCGTTGCCGTCGTCGAGGCCGGTGATGTCCAGCGTTTCCGTGCCGGTGAGGCCCAGCGACTGCGCGTTCTCGCCCTGCTTGAAGGTGCATGGCAGCACGCCCATGCCGACCAGGTTGGAGCGGTGGATGCGCTCGAAGCTCTCGGCGATCACCGCCTTCACGCCCAGCAGCAGGGTGCCCTTGGCGGCCCAGTCGCGGCTGGAGCCGGTGCCGTATTCCTTGCCGGCCAGCACAACAAGCGGGGTCTTGGCCGCCTTGTACTTCATCGCCGCGTCATAGATTGCCAGCTGCTCGCCCGACGGCACGTGCAGGGTGTAGCCGCCTTCCACGCCGTTCAGCATCAGGTTCTTGATGCGGATGTTGGCGAAGGTGCCGCGCACCATCACGTCGTCGTTGCCGCGGCGCGAACCGTAGGAGTTGAAATCCTTCGGCTCGACGCCCTTGCCGATCAGGAAACGGCCCGCCGGGCTGTCCTTCTTGATCGAGCCGGCCGGCGAGATGTGGTCGGTGGTGATCGAGTCGCCGAACAGGCCGAGCACGCGGGCGCCGTGGATGTCCTCGATGCTGCCCGGCTCGGCGGTCATGCCGTCGAAGTAGGGCGGGTTCTTGATGTAGGTCGAGTCGTCCCACTGGAACAGTGCGCCATCGGGCGAGGCGATCTGGTTCCAGCGGCTGTCGCCCTTGAACACGTCGGCGTAGTTCTTCTCGAACATTGCCGGGTTGATCGCGCCGGCAATCGCGTCGGAGATTTCCTGATTGGACGGCCAGATGTCCTTCAGGTACACCGGCTGGCCGTCGCTGCCGGTGCCGAGCGCGTCCTTCGTCAGGTCGATGTCAAGCGTGCCGGCGAGCGCGTAGGCGACCACCAGCGGCGGCGAGGCGAGGTAGTTCATCTTCACCTCGGGGTGCACGCGGCCCTCGAAATTGCGGTTGCCCGACAGCACCGAGGCCACCGCGAGGTCACCTTCGCCGATGGCGTGGCTGATCTGTGCCGGCAGCGGGCCGGAGTTGCCGATGCAGGTGGTGCAGCCATAGCCCACGATGTAGAAGCCGATCTTCTCCAGCTCCTGCAGCAGGCCGGTTTTCTCCAGATAATCGCTGACCACCAGCGAGCCCGGGCCGATCGAGGTCTTCACCCACGGCTTGGCCTTGAGGCCCTTCGCGGCGGCCTTCTTCGCGACCAGGCCGGCACCCAGCATCACTGCCGGGTTGGAGGTGTTGGTGCACGAGGTGATCGCGGCGATCACCACCGAGCCGTCCTTCAGCTCGAAGCTGGCGCCGTCCTTCTGCACGCGCACGGCGCCGTCGACGACGCTGTTGGCCTCGTTGCCGATCGCGCCGGCGCCGCCCTCGTTGGCGTAGCGGGCCGAGTCGCCGTTCTTCTTCTTGCGGTTGGCGGTGAGCGCGCCGACCACGTCGTGGAAACTCTGCTGCACGGCTTCCAGCAATACGCGATCCTGCGGCCGCTTGGGCCCGGCCATCGAGGGCCGCACGTCGGCCAGATCCAGCTCCAGCGTGCTGGTGAACACCGGCTCGTGCGAGTGCTCGTCGTGCCACATGCCCTGCGCCTTCGCATACGCCTCGACCAGCGCGATCTGCGCCGCGCTGCGGCCGGACAGCTGCAGGTAGTTCAGCGCCTCCTGGTCGATCGGGAAGATGCCGCAGGTGGCGCCGTATTCCGGCGCCATGTTGGCGATGGTGGCGCGGTCGGCCAGCGGCAGGTACTTCAGGCCGGTGCCGAAGAACTCGACGAACTTGCCGACCACGCCCAGCTTGCGCAGCATCTGGGTGACGGTGAGCACCAGGTCGGTGGCGGTGACGCCCTCGTTGAGCTTGCCGGTGAGGCGGAAGCCGACCACCTGCGGAATCAGCATGGAGGAGGGCTGGCCGAGCATCGCCGCCTCGGCCTCGATGCCGCCCACGCCCCAGCCAAGCACGCCCAGGCCGTTGATCATGGTGGTGTGCGAGTCGGTGCCGAACACGGTGTCCGGATAGGCCCAGCGTTCGCCGTCGATGTCCGCGGTGAACACCACGCGGGCCAGGTGCTCCAGGTTCACCTGGTGCACGATGCCGGTGCGCGGCGGCACCACCTTGAAATTGTTGAACGCCTTCTGGCCCCAGCGCAGGAACGAGTAGCGCTCCTGGTTGCGCTCGAACTCGATCGCCACGTTCTGCTCCAGCGCGCTGGACGAGCCGTAGGCATCGACCTGCACCGAGTGGTCAATCACCAGTTCCGCCGGCGCCAGCGGGTTGATCTGGGTGGCATCGCCGCCCAGCTTCACCACCGCGTCGCGCATCGCCGCCAGATCGACCACGCAGGGCACGCCGGTGAAGTCCTGCAGCACCACGCGGGCCGGCATGAAGGCGATCTCGGTGTCCGGTTCGGCGCTGGCGTTCCACTGCGCGATCGCCTCGATCTCCCTGGCGGTCACGTCCACACCGTCCTCGTGGCGCAGCAGGTTTTCCAGCAGGATTTTCAGCGAGTACGGCAGCCGCTTCAGATCAAAACGCTGGCCCAGCTTGGTCAGGCTGGCGAATACGTGGCGCTGGCCGTTGACTTCGAGGGTGTCGCGTACGGCGAAGGTGTCTTTCATCGGAGAGCTCCTGGCGAATCCTGCGGCTGGGATGGCGGAACAGCGGCGACGGGGTGTTCGCCGGCCCGGCAAAAACGGAATTATCGCGCAAACCCCACGTGGCCGCGAACCGTGACGGCGCGCCGCGTCGGTGTGCGGGCGCGGTGGCGAGTAGACTGCGGCGACGCGTTCGCTTGTACTTCACCGCGCAGAATGAGCCCGATGTCCGCCACGCACAAACGCCTTTGATGACATGCAGCATTCGATGATTTCGTCCACCCTCGCGGCGGTCTCGCTGCGCGACCTGGCGCTGGTGCAGGCGGTGCATCGCCTGGGCAGCTTCAACCGCGCCGCGCGGGCCATGCACATCAGCCCATCGGGACTCTCGCATCAGGTGCAGAAGGTGGAACTGGCGCTGGGCGCGCCGCTGTTCGAGCGCGGCGGTCGCCACATCGTGCCGACCGCCGGCGGCCAGCAGCTGCTGCAGCAGATCGACGCCGTGCTGGCGGCCGCCGAGCACCTGCAGCAGGTGGCCCGGGCCGGCGCGGTGGCGTTCGGCGGCGAGCTGCGGCTGGGCCTGCCGGCGTCGCTCGGGCCGTACCTGCTGCCGCATCTGATCGCGCCGTTTCCGCAGCACTTTCCGGGCGCGCGGCTGGGCATCTCCGAGGGCAAGCCGCGCGGCCTGCTGCGCCGGCTGCAGGAGGGCGAACTGGATGCGGTGCTGGCACCGCCGGCGCCCGCCATCAGCGGCATCGCGCGGCGTCCGCTGTTCGCCGAGCCGTGGGAGCTGATGCTGCGCGCCGATCATCCGCTCGCCGGTCAGCGCAGCATCGGCATGGATCAGCTCGATCCGGCCGAGGCCACGCTGATGGCCGAGAGCCATGCCGATGGCCTGGACGGCGCCGGCGGCGAGCACGGTCACGTGCAGGACGTGAGCCTGGAAAGCCTCGCCGCGCTGGTCAGCCTGCGCGGCGGCTATGCGCTGGTGCCCGCGCTGGCGCACGAGCGGTTGGCCTCGATGCCGCATATCGTGCTGGCCAGGCTCAAGGGCCACACGCCCGGTCGCGACATCGCGCTGTACTGGCGCGACGCCTCACCGTGGCAGACCGACCTGCAGGCCTTCGCCGAGTTGCTGCGCAAGCTGGCGCGCCAGCGGCCGGGGCTGCGGGTGAGCGATGCCACGGTTAAAGCGACGTAAGGATAAGCAGAAGGCCGCCTTGCGGCGGCCTTCTGTCAACCAAAACTCAGCCGCGCGAGGAACGCTTGCGATCGCTCTCGGTGAGGTGGCGCTTGCGCAGGCGGATCTCCTTCGGGGTGACTTCGACCAGCTCGTCGTCCTCGATGAACTCCAGCGCCTGCTCCAGCGAAAACTTGATCGCCGGCGACAGCTGGATCGCGTCGTCCTTGCCGGAGGCGCGCATGTTGGTCAGCGGCTTGGGCTTGATCGCGTTGACGGTGAGGTCGTTGTCCTTGGAGTGGATGCCGACCAGCTGGCCCTCGTACACCTCGTCGCCCTCGGCGGCGAACAGCTTGCCGCGCTCCTGCAGCGGTCCGAGCGAATAGGCCGGCGTGCTGCCGCTGGCGTTGGCGATCATCACGCCGTTCTGGCGCTTGGCGATGGCGCCTTCGGCCTTCGGGCCGTAATGGTCGAACACGTGGAACAGCAGACCCGAGCCCTGGGTCAGGGTGCGGAACTCGGTCTGGAAGCCGATCAGGCCGCGCGCCGGGATTTCATAGTCCAGGCGCACGCGCCCGCGGCCGTCCGACTCCATGTTCTTCAGCTGGCCCTTGCGCATGCCCAGGCGATCCATCACGCCGCCCTGGTGCACTTCCTCGACGTCCACCACCAGTTGCTCGATCGGCTCCATCTGCTTGCCGTCGATTTCCTTGATGATGACTTCCGGGCGCGACACGGCCAGCTCGTAGCCTTCGCGGCGCATGTTCTCGATCAGCACCGACAGGTGCAGCTCGCCGCGGCCGGAGACCAGGAACTTGTCGGGGTCGGAACCTTCCTCGACCTTCAGCGCCACGTTGTGCAGCGTCTCGCGCTCGAGCCGCTCGCGGATCTGGCGCGTGGTGATGAACTTGCCGCCGCTCTTGTCCTTGTTGCCGGCGAACGGTGAATTGTTGACCTGGAAGGTCATGCTGATGGTCGGCTCGTCGACGGTCAGCGGTTCCAGCGCCTCGGGCGTGTCGAGCTGGCACACCGTGTCGGAAATGCTGAGGCCTTCCACGCCGGAAATCGCGATGATGTCGCCGGCTTCGGCCTCGGGCACCTCGCGTCGCTCCAGACCCATGAAGCCGAGCACCTGCAGCACCTTGCCGGTGCGCTTCTTGCCGTGGCGATCCACCACCGAAACCGGCTGGTTGGTCTTGATCTTGCCGCGCTGGATGCGGCCGATGCCGATCAGGCCGACGTAGCTGTTGTAGTCGAGCTGGCTGATGCGCATCTGGAACGGGCCGTCGGGATCCACGTCCGGCGCCTTCACGTGCTGCATGATCGCTTCGTACAGCGGTGTCATGTCGCCTTCGCGCGCGTTGCTGTCGAGGCTGGCATAGCCGTGCAGGGCAGAGGCGTAGACCACCGGAAAGTCGAGCTGCTCGTTGGTCGCGCCGAGGCGGTCGAACAGGTCGAAGGTCTGGTCCAGCACCCAGTCCGGACGCGCGCCGGGGCGGTCGATCTTGTTGATCACCACGATCGGCTTGAAGCCCATGTCGAACGCCTTCTGCGTCACGAAGCGGGTCTGCGGCATCGGGCCGTCCATCGCGTCGACCAGGATCAGCACCGAATCGACCATCGACAGCACGCGCTCCACCTCGCCGCCGAAGTCGGCATGGCCCGGGGTGTCGACGATGTTGATGCGGTTGCCGTTCCAGGTGATCGCGGTGTTCTTGGCGAGGATGGTGATGCCGCGCTCCTTCTCCTGGTCGTTGGAGTCCATCACGCGCTCGGCCAGCACGGTGCGTTCGGAGAACGTGCCGGATTGCTTGAGCAGGCAATCGACGAGCGTGGTCTTGCCGTGATCGACGTGGGCGACGATGGCGATATTGCGCAGTTTTTCGATGGACATGAAAAGCACTCGAGTGGCGCTTGGAGCCACCACATGGGTTATCAGAAGGATTAACCTGTGGATTATACGGACTTGTGTGACAACTTGCCCGTGGTTTCAGAAGGGACCCCTCGAATAGCCCCGATTTGAAGTGCACCTGTGGGAGCGGCTTCAGCCGCGATGCTTTTCTGCAGCAAGCGCATCGCGGCCGAAGCCGCTCCCACAAGTGCGCTCTATGGCGTCGACATGGCTCGCCAGAGGATATCGAACAGGTCATCGAACTGGTCGGTGAGCGGAATTTTTTCCGCGCGCACGATGTGCATCAGCGACACGCGGCCGATGACACCCATGAACACGTCCAGCAGCACCTTGCTGGACACGCGGTCGTTGAGTACGCCGCGCGTCTGCCCATCCTTGAGCACGCTCAGGAAGGCGCCCATCAACTCAGGGCTTTCGTAGATGCGGATGTTCTTCAGCCGGGACATCGGCACGGCGGTGAACAGCAGCAGCATCACCGCCGGATGCTTGTCCATGTAGTCCAAAGTGACCCAGCAGGTCTTGCGCAGGCGTTCGCGCGCATCGTCGATCCCCTGCAGGTGGTCGATCATGCGATCCGCCAGGCGAACCAGCATGATGTCGAGCATGGCGTAGACCAGTACCTCCTTGCTGCCGAAGTACTTGTAGATGGTCTGCAGCGATACGTTGGCTGATTTGGCTACATCCAGCAGGCTCACCTCGTAGAAGTCTTGCGTCGAGAACAACTCCAGCACCGCTTTTTCGATGCGGTTGAGTGTGTCACCGCGCATCGAGCCGAGCATCGCGCGACGGTCGTCGATGACGGGGGCGCGAGCGGGCGCAGTGGCTCGGGTACGCATGGGCAAATTCGCCGAAACCAAGTGTGCCGCAATGGTAACTCGGCTTACCAATTGCAGCCAATGGCTTCACAAAGTGGTTTTTTGCTTGCGTTTCGCTGATTCCTGCGGACACCATGAACAGCACTGGCCTTGCTTTCTTTGTCTGATCAAGCCAGCGGCGCCCGCAGGCGCGGCAAAGAGCGGTAATCATCATTACCGTCAACCGTGCTGCGGGACCGACATGTCAGTTCCGCAGCTTGATTTCCAGGAGACCCACGTGGCCATACAAAACTTCCCCGCCAGTTGGATGGGTGATGAGCACAGGATGCTGCTGGAGTCCGCGAGCCGTTTCTTCAGGGAACAATGGGTTCCCAGGGACGCGGCCTGGCGCGAGGTCGGCATGATGGATCGTGAAGCCTGGCGGGAAGCCGGCGGCAACGGTTTCCTGTGCGCTTCGATGCCGGAGGCGTACGGCGGCGGCGGCGGCGATTTCGGCCACGAGGCCGTATTGATTCTGGCGCAGGGCGAGGCCGGGCTCTCCGGCTTCGGCGGCTCGGTGCATTCGGGCATCGTCGCGCCGTACATCCTGCACTGCGGCACCGAGCAGCAGAAGCAGCGCTGGTTGCCCCGATTGGCCAGTGGCGAATTGATCGGTGCCATCGCGATGACCGAGCCGGGCACCGGGTCGGACCTGCAGGGTGTGCGCACGCTGGCGATCAGGGAGGGCGACAGTTACCGCATCAACGGCAGCAAGACCTTCATTACCAACGGCCAACTGGCCAATCTGGTCATCGTGGCCTGCAAGACCGCCAAGGATCAGGGCGCGCAGGGCATCTCGCTGCTGCTGGTGGAGACCGATGCGGCCACCGGTTTCCGGCGTGGCCGCAACCTCGAGAAGGTCGGCATGGAGGCGCAGGACACGTCCGAGCTGTTCTTCGACGACCTGATCGTGCCGGCGGACAACCTGCTCGGTGGCAAGGAAGGCCTGGGCTTTTTCCAGATGATGCAGGAGCTGCCGCAGGAGCGCCTGATCGTGGCCATGGCCGGTATCGCCGCGATGGAGCTGGCCATGCACGCGACGCTGGCCTACACCAAGGAACGCAAGGCGTTCGGCAAGCCGATCTTCGCGTTCCAGAACACCCGCTTCAAGCTGGCCGAGTGCCAGGCGCTGCTGCTGGCATCGCGCGCGCTGGTGGATGCGGCGATGGTCGCCCACCTCAAGGGTGAACTCGGCGTCGATCGCGCCGCGCTGATCAAATACTGGGTCACTGACAACCAGTGCAAGCTGATCGACGAATGCCTGCAGCTGTTCGGTGGCTACGGTTACATGAAGGAATACCCGATCGCCCGGCTGTGGACCGACTCGCGGGCGCAGCGCATCTATGGCGGCACCAACGAAATCATGAAGGAGCTGGCGTCGCGCTTCATGTGATGCGCCACGCCTTTGCTCTGCCGAACCCTGACGCCCAGCAAGGAAATTCCATGACCGAGGCCTACATCTACGATGCCGTGCGCACTCCGCGCGGCAAGGGCAAGAAAGACGGCAGCCTGCATCAGGCCACGCCGGTATGGCTGTTGCGCACGCTGTTGCAGGCGCTGCGCCAGCGCAATGCGCTGGACACCGCGCTGGTCGATGACGTCATCATGGGCTGCGTGACGCCCGTGGGTGAGCAGGGCGCGGACATCGCGCGCACTGCCGTGCTGGATGCCGGCTGGGCGCAGAGCGTGGCCGGCGTGACCTTGTCGCGCTTCTGCGCTTCGGGTCTGGAGGCGATGAACATGGCTACCGCCAAGATCGCCTCCGGCATGGAGGAGATGGTGGTCGCCGGCGGCGTGGAGTCGATGAGCCGCTGGCCGATCGGCAGCGACGGCGGGGCATGGATCATGGATCCGCGCATCAACAGTGCGCTGGCGTTCGTGCCGCAGGGCATCAGCGCGGATCTGATCGCCACGCTCGAAGGTTTCAGTCGCCAGGATCTGGACGCTTTCGCCGCCGAGTCGCACCGCCGCGCAGTGCTGGCACGGGACGCAGGCCGCTTCAACCGTTCCATCGTGCCGGTTACCGACCTCAACGGCATGACCTTGCTGGATTGCGACGAGACCATCCGTCCAGGCACTTCGGTCGAGTCTCTGTCCCGGCTGACGCCGTCGTTCGAGGCGATGGGCGCGATGGGTTTCGACGCCACCGCGCTGGAGAAATACACCACCATCGAGAGGATCCGGCACAGCCACCATGCCGGCAACTCGTCAGGCATCGTGGACGGTGCCGCGCTGATTTTGCTGGGCAGCCGCGAAGCCGGGATCAAGGCTGGCCTGAAGCCACGGGCCCGCGTGCGCATGGCCGCGGTGATCGGCTCCGAACCGACCATCATGCTGACCGGTCCCACGCACGCCTGCCGCAAGGCGCTGGGGAAACTAGGCATGGTCGCGGGCGACATCGACCTGTGGGAAATCAATGAAGCGTTCGCCACCGTGCCGATGAAGACGGCGCGCGATCTGGGCATTTCGCTGGATCGGGTGAATGTCAACGGCGGTGCCATCGCGATGGGCCACCCGCTGGGGGCCACCGGCGCCATTATCGTCGGCACCGCGCTGGACGAACTCGAGCGCAGCGGCAAAGCCACGGCCCTGGCCACCCTGTGCATCGGTGCCGGCATGGGCATCGCCACCATCATCGAACGCGTTTGAGGGGCCACGACATGACCGAGCAAAACACCGTGCTGTTCGAGCTCGACGCCGACGGCATCGGCCTGGTCACCTTCGACCAGCCGGGCCGCGCGATGAACGTGCTCAACCCCTCGCTGGTCGAGCCGTTTGCCGCGATCGTCGCGCGACTGGAAAGCGAAGACGGCATCAGGGGGTTGGTGCTCACCTCGGGCAAATCGACCTTTGTGGTCGGTGCCGACATCGACCAGCTCGCCATGATCACCACCGCCGGTGAAGCCTTTCGATTGTGCGAAGACCTCAAACGCGTGCTGCGCCGCATGGAGTCCTGCGGCAAGCCGGTGGTGGCTGCGCTCAACGGTACTGCGCTGGGCGGCGGGCTGGAGCTTGCGCTGGCCTGTCACGCGCGCTTTGCGCTTGGCGATTCCGGACTCAAGTTGGGCCTGCCCGAGGTCAAGCTGGGTCTGTTGCCGGGCGGCGGTGGCACCCAGCGCCTGCCGCGCCTGATCGGCATCCAGAAGAGCTTCGAGTTGATCACCCAGGGTAGCGAACTGCGCGCGACCGAGGCCAGGGATCTGGGCCTGATCAACGAGCTTGCCGGCAGCCACGAGCACTTGTTGCAGAAGGCGCGTGACTGGTGCCTGGCCCATCCCAGGGCAGTGCAGCCGTGGGACCAATCGGGCTTTCGCATGCCCGGCGGCGACAGCAGGCATCCGGGCATCGTGCAACTGCTGGCGATCGCGCCGTCGATCGCCAACGCCAAGTCGCACGGCAACTATCCGGCCGTCACCCACATCATGTCGTGCCTGTTCGAGGGTGGCCTGCTGGATTTCGATGCCGCCTCGCAGGTGGAGTCGCGCTACTTCGCCGCCTGTCTGGTTTCGCCATCGTCGAAGAACATGATCGGCACGCTCTGGTACCAGCTCAACGCGATCAGGAAAGGCCAGTCGCGTCCGCGCGGCGTGCCGGTGGGCAAGGTCGCGAAAGTGGGTGTGCTCGGCGCCGGCATGATGGGGGCGGGCATTGCCTACATGTCGGCCAAGGCGGGCATCGAGGTGGTGCTGCTCGATACCGCGATCGAGAACGCCGAACGAGGCAAGGCCTGGTCGCAAGGTCTGCTCGACCAGGCGGTGACGCGCGGCCGCAGTACCGCGGCGCAGCGTGATCAGCTGCTGGCGCGCATCCGGCCCACCACGCGTTACGAAGACCTTGCCGGATGCGACCTGGTGATCGAGGCGGTGTTCGAGGATCGCGCGATCAAGGCCGCGTGCACGCGGCAGGCCGAGGCGGTGATTGCCGCCGATGCGCTGTTCGCCTCCAATACCTCCACGCTGCCGATCACCGGTCTGGCCCAGGCCAGCGTACGTCCGGCGAATTTCATCGGCCTGCATTTCTTCTCACCCGTGGACAAGATGCCGCTGGTCGAGATCATCGTCGGCGCGCGGACTTCCGACGAAACCCTGGCGCGCGGTTTCGATTACGTGCTGCAGATCGGCAAGACCCCGATCGTGGTCAACGACAGCCGCGGCTTCTACACCTCGCGGGTGTTCGCCACCTATGTGATGGAAGGCCTGGCCATGCTGGGCGAGGGCGTGCATCCGCGTTCGATCGAAGTGGCCGGCGTGAAGGCCGGCATGCCGATGCCACCGCTGGCGCTGCAGGACGAGGTCTCGCTGGGCCTGTCGCTGCATATCATGGAGCAGACCCGCAAGGATCTGGCGGCCGAGGGCAAGCCGCTGTCCGCGCACCCTGGCGAGGCCGTGCTGCGCACGGTGGGCGGCGAGCACGGTCGCCTCGGCAAGAAGATCGGCAAGGGCCTCTACGACTACGACGGCAAGGACAAGACGCTGTGGCCGGAGCTGCTCCGGCTGTATCCGCCGCAGGCCGGGCAACCAGCGCAGCAGGAACTGATCGACCGCCTGATGTTCGTGCAGGCGAACGAGGCCGCCCGCTGTTTCGAGGAAAACGTGGTGCGTTCGGTCGCCGACAGCAACATCGGCTCGATCTTCGGCTGGGGTTTCGCGCCGTTCCACGGTGGCGCCTTGCAGTTCATCAATGCGATGGGGGCCGCGCGCTTCGTCGAGCGCTCGCGCGAGCTGGCTGCACTCCACGGCCCCCGCTTCGAGCCCGCCGCGATCGTGCTCCGGCAGGCGCTCGAAGGTGGTCGCTTCGAGGACGTCGCGTGACAGCGCAGGCCGGCGACGGTGGGGCGCTGTCCGGACTGCTGGCCGGCCTGCGCGTGATCGACCTCAGCCGCAACCTGCCGGGACCCTTCTGTACGCGGATGCTGGCCGACCTCGGCGCCGAAATCATCAAGGTGGAGCCGCCCGAAGGCGACCCCAGCCGGGCACTCCGGCCGTTGTTCGAGGCGTTGAACCACGGCAAGGAATGCCGTCGCATCGATTTTCGCCGGCCCGCCGATCTGCAGCAGCTGCGCGGCTGGCTCGCCGACGCCGACGTCATGCTCGACAGCTTTCGCCCCGGCAGCCTGCCGGCGATGGGCCTGGACTTCGACCGTCTCAAGCGGATCCATCCGAAACTGGTGATGGTGTCGATCACCGGCTATGGCCAGCACGGCGTGTGGTCGCAACGGGCAGGGCACGACCTGAACTTCATGGCCATCTCCGGTGCGCTCGACCAGTCGCGCGCACCCACCGGCGAGATCGCCTTGTCCAATGTGCAGTGGGGCGATCTGGCCGGCGGCAGTGCGATGGCCGCCACCGCCATCCTGGCGGCCGTGTTCGATGCGCACAAGCGCGGCCAGGGCCGTCATGTCGACGTCAGCATGGCGCATGGCGTGCATGCCCATCTGCTCTTGCCCACGGCGACCGCGAACCTGCTGGCGCCGCTGCTGGGGCATCGTCCGGGCGCCGGCGAAGACCTGCTCAACGGCGGCCTGCCTTGCTACAACCTGTATGCCACGGCCGATCGCCGCCAGCTGGCCGTGGGTGCGCTGGAATTCAAGTTCTGGCAGGCCGCCTGTGCCGTGTTCGAGCGCCCTGCCTGGGTCGACCGGCATTGGCAGCGCGGACAGCTGCCCGGTTCGCCCGAGTGCGCTGGCCTGCGCGAGGAAGTGGCCGCGCTGGTGGCTTCGCAGCCGTTGGCGTACTGGACCGGGCGCTTCGAGCAGGTCGACGCCTGTGTCACGCCGGTGCTGACTCTGGAAGAGGCGCAGGCCCACCCCTTGTTCGCCGACGCAGCCCATGCACAGCCGTGGGCGGTGGTCGGGTTCTCCCCCACCGTGTCGGAGTATCCAGCGCCATGACCGCACTCGAATTGCTCAACAAGCTGCCCGCCGCCATCAATCCGCAGGCCGTCGCCGGCCTGAACTGCACGCTCCAGTTCAACACCTCGCAGCCGGCCTGGGTGATGATCCGCGATGGCACCTGCACCGTCACCCAGGGCACCGCCGAAGCCGCCGACCTGACCCTGGCGCTGGCCGATGGGGATCTGCTCGGCTTGATGACCGGCAAGCTCGACGGCATGATGGCGGTGCTGACCGGAAAGCTGAAACTGCAGGGTGACCTGGGGCTGGCGCAGCAGTTGGGCCGTTACTTCGATGCCAGTCGGTTGAGCTGATCCGCGCGCACTCGCGTGGCCTTGGCGCACGAACCGGCAGCTCCCTCGACATGTGCGCCGCACGGACTGGATCGCGATGCCTGACCCACTTGCCCCGACGCTGTTGCACCGTTTTCTGGCCTGGGAGCAGGAACAGCCACAGGCGATCTGGCTGACCCAGCCGCAACCGGACGGGGGCGTGATCGACTACAGCTGGGCCCAGGCCGGCGACCAGGCACGCCGGATGGCGGCGCACCTGCATGCGCTGCAGCTTCCGCCGCACAGCCAGATTGCCCTGCTTGGAAAGAACAGCGCCCATTGGCTCATCGCCGATCTGGCGATCATGCTGGCCGGGCACGTCAGCGTGCCGCTGTACCCGACGCTGGGCGCGGAATCAGCACGCTACATCCTGGATCATTGCGAGGCCAGGCTGCTGTTCGTCGGCAAGCTGGACGGCACCACCGACAACTGGCCGCGGATCGAGGCAGCGCTGCCTGCCGAGTTGCCGCTGATCGGCCTCCCGCTGGGGCCGCGCCGGGACATCCCGCAGTGGGACACCCTCATCACGCAACACGCTGCGCTGCACCCGGTACACGATGCGCAACCCGACGAGATGTGCACCATCGTCTATACCTCGGGCAGCACCGGACAGCCCAAGGGCGTGATGCACAGCTACGGCAGCATGATGTCACCGGCCCTCGCGGTAGCCGATGCCATCGGCATGAGCAGCGCCGACCGCCTGCTGTCGTATCTGCCGCTGGCGCATATTGCCGAGCGCGCGCTGATCGAGACGAACTCACTCTATTTCGGGTTGCGGGTGTTCTTCAGCAACAGCCAGTCCAGCTTCGTCGCCGACGTGCAGCGCGCGCGGCCGACGATCTTCTTTTCCGTGCCGCGGCTGTGGACCAAGTTCCAGCAGGCGGTCAACGAAAAACTGCCGTCGTCGAAGCAGAAGCTGTTGTTCGCCGTGCCGCTGCTTTCGCGTCTGCTCAAGCGCCGGATCCTGCGCGGTTTGGGCCTTGACCAGACCCGTGTCGCCGTCACCGGATCGGCGCCACTGCCGTCGGACATCATCGACTGGTACCGCAGCCTCGGACTGGAACTGCTCGATGTCTACGGCATGTCGGAGAACTTCGCGCTCTCGCATGGTTGCCGGCCGGGGCAGGTGCGGGTCGGTTACGTCGGCACCTGCCAGCTCGGCGTGCAGGCGCGTATCGATGCCAATGGCGAACTGCTGGTCAAGAGCCCGGGCCAGATGCTGGGCTATTACAAGATGCCGGAGCTGACCGCGCGCGACACCTTGCCCGACGGTTTTTTCCGGACCGGCGATCGTGGCGAGGTCGACCCGCAGGGGCGGTTGCGCATCACCGGGCGGGTCAAGGAGCTGTTCAAGACCGCGCGCGGAAAGTACGTCGCGCCCGTGCCGATCGAGATCAAGCTGGGCAATCATCCGAAGCTGGAAAGCGCATGCGTCACCGGCCCCGGCCAGCCGCAACCATTCGCGCTGCTGATGCTGTCCGAGGATGCGCAACGGGAACTGGTCGGCACGGCAGCTGCGCGCGCAGAACTTGCAGCGTCATTCGAACACCTGTTGGAGCAGGTCAATGCCACGCTGGAGGATCATGAGCGGCTCGACTATCTGGTTGTGGTCAAGCAGCCATGGACGATCGAAAGCGGCCTGCTGACACCTACCCTGAAGATCAAGCGCGATGCGATCGAGAGCCGCTATCTGCCGAACGTCGAAGCGTGGCATGCGCTGCGCCAGAAGGTGATCTGGGAACCCTAGAAGCCTG
>JAJYSM010000004.1:0-33677 GCA_021793575.1 Pseudomonadota bacterium | reverse complement strand
ATCGAAAGCGGCCTGCTGACACCTACCCTGAAGATCAAGCGCGATGCGATCGAGAGCCGCTATCTGCCGAACGTCGAAGCGTGGCATGCGCTGCGCCAGAAGGTGATCTGGGAACCCTAGAAGCCTGTCGGACTTTGGTCGGCCGGGCTGCAAATCCGGCTGCGCGGCCCATCTTTCCGCCGATTCTTGCCCCATAGAACCACTATGGGGCGGCGAACCGTCGAAAATCTGGTCTCGCTCAACCAGATTTTCGCCTCGACCACCAAAGCCCGACAGGCTGCTAGAAGCCTGGGCGGCAGCGAGTCGATGCCGGCGCAGACCGGCCGTGATGCGCGCTGGGAACAGGATCACGCGGTCGCGGCGACAGGCCGCGGACAGCAACGGGCATGGAGCATCCCGCAGGGCGCCCTGCACGGCAAGCCGATGCTGCCGGCGTGGCGGTGCTATATCCTCGGCCACGCGCACGTTTCGCGCTTTTGAATCCGCAGGCATGCACAGATTGGTGGGGATATTCCGGAGCCGGCAACGACAGTCGCCACAGCGCGCATCTGCGCTGGCAGGTGAGCGCGGTGCGTGCACGGGGGTGGGCCTTGGGTCATGGATCGCGTCATCGCGCCGCTGCCGGTGCTCCCTCCACCTCAACCCGTTCCGCCGACCGGATCGGGGGATCGGGGGCCGCAACGGATTGCGCCGGGGCCTTCCATGCTGAGTACCAGCGTCATTGCCCTGGCCGCGCTGTGCTGGCTGGGCCTGCTGTTCGGGGTGGCGCTGCTGGGTGAGCGTCGCCCGCAGCTGTTCGAGAAGCGCTGGGCGATCGTGTACGCGCTGTCGCTGGCGATCCACTGCACTTCGTGGACGTTCTACGGCACCGTCACCCAGGCCAGTCGCTCCGGCTGGTGGCTGCCGCCCACGTTTGTCGGTGCGATCCTGATGTATGTGTTTGCGCTGAAATTCCTGCGCCGGATGGTGCAGCTGGCGCGCGAGTACAACGCCGGTTCGCTGGCCGATCTGATCGCGGTGCGGCTGGGGCGTCATCCGGGTCTGGCGGCACTGGTCACCGCCGTAGTGGTGATGGGCATCGTGCCGTATGTCGCGCTGCAGCTCAAAGCCGTGGCGATGAGCTACGGCATGTTGAGCCACGGCCAGCTGGCCCAGTCCAAGCCGTGGCAGGACAGCGCGTTGTACGTGGCGCTGCTGATGGCGTTGTTCGCGATGCTGTTCGGTACGCGGCGCGCCTCGACCATGGCGCACAACCGCGGGTTGGTGCTGGCGATGGCGTTCGAGTCGTTGTTCAAGCTCGGCGCGATGCTGGCGCTGGGCACGTTGCTGTTCACCACATTGCCGGCGGGGCTGCCGGCCACGGTGCCATCGGTACCGGACAGCGGCGGTTTTCCGGCGCTGATCCTGCTCGGCGCGCTGGCCATGTTCACGCTGCCGCACCAGTTTTATGCCGGCGTGGTGGAGTGTCGCGTCGACGGCCATTTGCGCACGGCACGCTGGCTGTTTCCGCTGTACCTGTTGCTGATCGCGTTGCCGATCCTGCCGTTGGCGCGGATGGGTGATGCCTTGCTGGGATCGAGCGGAGTGTCGTCGGACATGTACGTGCTCGCGTTGCCGATGGCGCGCGGCGAACGCGGGCTGGCACTGCTCGCGTTCCTGGGCGGCCTCAGCGCCGCCACCAGCATGGTGGTGATCGCCACGCTGGCGCTCAGCCTGATGGTGGTCAACCACTTCATCGCGCCGTTGCGCGTGCGTGCCGGCTGGGGCCGCGACGAAGCGGGCGATCTGCGCGGTGAGTTGTTGAATCATCGTCGCGTGGCGATCCTGGTGGTGATCCTGCTGGCCTGGGGGTACAGCCGGGTGCTGGCGCGCAATGAGGCATTGGCCGATATCGGCGCGATCTCGTTTTCCGCACTGGCCGGATTGGCGCCCGCCTTGCTGGCCGCGGTGTATCGCCCGCAGCTGGGCGCGCGCGCCGTCATCGCCGGGCTGGCTGCCGGCACGCTGGTGTGGTTCTACGCAGTGTTGCCCGCGCTGCTGCCGGCCGCGGGGCCATGGCTGCATCGTGGCCCGTTCGGCGTGCACTGGCTGGCGCCGGATGGGTTGCTGGGGCTGGCCGACTGGAACCGGCTCGGCCGCGCGGTGACGGCCAGTCTGGCGGTGAATATCGCCGTGATGCTGATCGTGGCCGGCTCGCGCTTTGGCCGTGCTGCACGCGCGGTCAGCGTGGGCGATGTCGACGTGGCCGAACTGCGCGCGCTGGCGGCGCGTTTCCTGCCGCCCGAGCGGGTGGCTTACTTGTTCGACAGCGCACCACTCAGCGGATCATCCGGCAGCATTCGGGTCGCCCAGGTGGAGCACGAACTGGCCGCAGTGATCGGCGCCGCCTCGGCGCGGCTGCTGCTGGAAGTAGTGCACCGGCAGGGCCGCGACGATCTGGACACGGTGGCCGCCATCGTGGGCGAGGCCGCGCAGGACTTGCGCTTCAACCAGCGCGTGCTGGAGGCGGCGCTGGAGAACATGAGCCAGGGCATCTGCGTGGTCGATGCCGAGTTGCGGCTGGTGGCGTGGAATCGTCGCTACGTGACTCTGTTCGATTATCCCGCTGAGCTGCTGCAGGTCGGCCGGCCGGTGGCCGAGTTGACCCGCTACAACGTCGCGGCGGGCATGCTCGGATCGGGCGAACTGGAGCCGCGCGTGCAGCGTCGGCTGGCCTTCATGCGCGCCGGCACGCGGCATCTGTCCGAGCGGCGGTTCCCCGACGGCACCGTGGTCGAGATTCGTGGCAACCCGATGCCCGGTGGCGGCTTCGTCGCCACCTTCACCGACGTCACCGCGTTCCGCCAGGCCGAGACCTCGCTGATGCGCGCCAACGAGACGCTGGAGCTGCGGGTGGAGGAACGTACCCGCGCGCTGGCGGCGGCATCGGCCGAGGCGCAGCAGGCCAACCAGGCCAAGAGCCGCTTCCTCGCCGCCGTCACGCATGATCTGATGCAGCCGCTGCATGCGGCCCAGCTTTTCGCCCACACGCTGACCGAACACGGTGCCGATGCCGCCACCGCGCGGCATCTCAATGGCGCGCTGGCTGCTACCGAAGGCCTGCTCGCCGGCCTGCTGGACATCGCGAGGCTGGAAGGCGGCCGGCTGCATCCGCAGCTGCGCGGGTTTGCGCTGGCCGAGGTGCTCGATCCGCTGGCTGCCGAATTCCGCGCCATCGCGCTCGATCGGGGCGTGCGGCTGGAGGTGGTGGTGACGCGCGCCTGGGTGCGCTCCGATCCGCAGCTGCTGCGCCGGGTGCTGCAGAATTTCCTGTCGAATGCCTTGCGCTATGCCGAACACGGGCGCGTGCTGCTGGGCGTGCGCCGGCGCGGCGGACAGCTGCGCGTGGAAGTGTGGGACACCGGCCCGGGCATCGCGCCGGACGAGCAGCAGCTGATCTTCCAGGAGTTTCGCCGCGGCAGCGCCGCCGGCGGGCAGGGGCTGGGACTGGGGCTGTCGATCGCGCAGCGCATGGCCGGCCTGCTTGGCCATCCGCTCGGGCTGCGCTCGTGGCCGGGCCGCGGCAGCGCGTTCCATCTCGACGTGCCGCTGGCGCGCATCGCCGTGCGTCTGCCGCCCGTCGCGGAGGCGCCGCCGCCGCTGCCTGCCGGCCGCGTGCTGGTGCTGGACAACGAACCGGCCGCGCTGGCCGCGCTCAGCAGCCTGCTGGGCAGCTGGGGCTGGCAGGTGCACGCCGCGCGCAACCGCGAACAGGCGCTGGCCGCGCCGTGGCGTGCGGATCTGCATATTCTCGATTTTCACCTGGACGGCGGTCATACCGGGTGGGAAGTGTGGCAAGCGCTGCGTGCCAGAAATGCCGGCGTGCCGACGCTGATGCTGACCGCCGACCGCGACGGGGAATTGCGCCAGCGGCTGCTGGATGCGGGCGTGGGCGTGCTGTACAAACCCTTGAAACCGCTCGCGCTAAGGCAGATGCTGCAACGCGTGGTGACCAGTCGGGGGACGGGCCATCCGGCGCAGGTGGCAATGGCTATACCAATGCGTGGTTGATCGGGCTGGCTCCGCTCGGCGCGCGCGGTCGCTCAACCCGTTGCAGGCTGCAACGGTTGCGGTAGCGAGGGCAAGCCAGGACTAGCGCGACAGCCCTGCAACCGTTGCCCGGTGGAGCGCAGGCGGCAGCCGCCACCTGCAGGGGGAGGGGTCGCCTGGGGAGGCGCTGCGATGGTTTTCAACTCACTTACGTTCATGCTGTTCTTCGCGATCGTGCTCGGCCTGCACGCGATGCCGTTTCGCTGGACCACGCGCAAGATCAACCTGCTGATCGCCAGCTATCTCTTTTACGCGGCGTGGAATCCGCCGTTCGTGATCCTGCTGTGGATCTCCACCATCGTCGACTGGTGGGCGGCGAAAAAACTGGTGCATGCCGAGCAGCCCGTCGCGCGGCGCGCGTGGATGCTGCTGTCGGTGGTGGCCAACCTCGGCATGCTCGGCTACTTCAAGTACGGCGGCTTCCTGCTCGCCAACTTCACCGCGCTGATGGCGGGGCTGGGCGTCGCCTATCAGCCGCCCGCGTTCGAGATCGTGCTGCCGATCGGTATCTCGTTCTACACCTTCGCCACCATGTCCTACACGCTCGACATCTACCTGCGCCGCGCCAAGCCCGCCAGCAATTTCCTCGACTACGCGCTGTTCGTGACGTTCTTCCCGCACCTGGTCGCTGGCCCGATCATGCGTCCGACCGAGCTGGTGCCGCAGTTCGCGCAGCCGCGCCGCGCCACGCCGGAGATGCTGCGCTTCGGGCTGGCACTGATGACGCTCGGCCTGTTCCAGAAGGTGGTGCTGGCCGACGGCTTCCTCGCCCAGGCCGCGGAGATGGTCTACGACGGCGCGAAGATTCCCGGCACGCTGGATGCGTGGGTGGCAACGCTTGCCTTCAGCGGGCAGATCTTCTGCGACTTCGCCGGCTATTCGACCACCGCGATCGGCGCGGCGATGTGCCTGGGCTTCGCGATGCCGGACAACTTCCGCTTTCCCTACGCCGCGATCGGGTTCTCCGATTTCTGGCGGCGCTGGCATATCACGCTGTCGGCGTGGCTGCGCGACTATCTCTACATCCCGCTCGGCGGCAACCGCCATGGCGCTGCGCGCACCTACCTCGCGCTGATGGCCACCATGCTGCTGGGCGGCCTGTGGCACGGCGCCAGCTGGACGTTCGTGGTGTGGGGCGGCCTGCACGGGCTGTACCTGTCGGCGGAGCGGCTGCTGCGCGCGCGCTTCGCCGGCTACCGCCCCGGGCCGCTGATGCTGTTCGGCCTCGGGCTGCTGACCTACGCGTTGATCAACATCACCTGGGTGTTCTTCCGCGCGCACAGCTTCGGCAAGGCGTGGGCGGTGCTGGGCGGGATGTTCGGCGGCAACGCGAACGCCGCGCCGATCCTGCCGACGGTGCAGCTGGTGATGGTGACGCTGATCGTCGCCGGCATCGTTGGCGCGCACTGGCTGATGCGCCACCGCACGCTGGAGTCGACGGTAGCGCGGGTGCCGGCGACGGTGCTGTCGGCGACCTGGGCGCTGATGGCTTTTGCAATCGTGATCGCACAAGGGGCGGGCAATGCCTTCATCTATTTCCAGTTCTGATCAGCCCTGCGCTGACGTGTCCGCTGCCGACAGCGCGGCGGCGGCGACCGATGTCGCTGCAGCGGAGCGCTTCGAGCGTCCGGGCTTTGTCCGTCAGACCGCCTCCGACCGGCCCGGCGTGGCGCAGCCGGTGCCCGAGCGTGACATTCCGGCGCGACCGTGGCGGCAAATTTCGCTCGTCGCCCTGCTGCTGTTCGCGCTGCTGCTGACCGGCTGGGAGCTCTACTGGCGCGGCTACGGGGCGCAGCCGTCCTACCGCAACAGCAATGGCCAGTGGGCGCAGCAGCGGCGGCGAATCGACACCGGCGAGGGCGGCAAGACCGTGCTGATCGGCTCCTCGCGGGTGCTGTTCGACGTGCAGCTGCCGGTATGGGAAAAACTCGCCGGTGAACGCCCGATCCAGTTGGCGCTGGAAGGCACCTCGTCGGTGCCGATGCTGGAGGATCTGGCCGCCGACCCGAACTTCACCGGCCGCCTGCTGGTGGGCGTGGCGCCGGATCTGTTCTTCAGCGGCTTTGCCTATCGCGGCGACGTGCTGCCGTACTACCACAAGCAAAGCCTCACACAGCGCAGCGGCAACTGGCTGTCGATGCACCTGCTGGAACCGTATTTCGCGTTCGACGATCCCGATTTCGCGCTCGCGACCGTGGTCAAGCGGCAGGCCTGGCCGTCGCGTGCGGGCATGCAGCAGAGGACTGACGTGCGCAAGCTGCGCGTGTCGGATGCCGATCGCAACACACACATCTGGAGCAAGGTGGAAACCGACCCCGAATACCGGGCGCTGGCCCGCAGCATCTGGGCGCAGCGGTTCGACGGTCCGCCACCGCCGAACATGGATACGCCGACCAAGTTGCGCGCGGTGATCGACACGCAGATCCAGCGCGCGGCGGTGGCGGTGGCGAAACTGCGCGCGCGCGGCGTGCAAGTGCTGTTCGTGCGCCCACCCAGCGCGGGCCGCTACCTCGCCTTCGAAAACCAGGTGTTTCCGCGCGCGCAAACCTGGGACGTGCTGCTGCAACGCACCGGCGCATCCGGCATCCACTTCCAGGACTACCCGGAACTGCAAGGCTACGACTTGCCCGAATGGTCGCATCTGGCCGCTGCCGACGCGCAGCGCTTCACGGCGGCGCTGTATGGGATTGTCGAGCGGGAGTATTGGCGGCGCGCCGTGAAAGGGGTAAGTGCGGCGCAGAAACTGACCGCATCCCGATGAGGCAACCATGGCGCTGAAAGCGTTTCCCTTCGATCCGGCAAAACATCTCGGTTCTCCCGTGGCGCAGACCGAAGACCTCACCGCTGCGCTGGAAACAGGCGACATTTCCTTATCGTCAAGCCGTTCTTTCGTCACTTCCCGCTCTTGCCACCAATATCCACAAACGGCACCGCGCCATTGCCGCCGACGTACTGCGGCAGCACGCCGTTCCAGTGCTGGATGGCGTAGAACTTGGTGTAGAGGGGGTTCGCCTGCATCGCCTGGCCGACGACTTCGATGGCCTTGGCCTGGGCGGTGGCTTCCAGCACGGTGGATTCGGCGATGCCCTTGGCCGACTCGATCTTGGCCTGTGCCTCGGCCGCCGCGGTGACGGTTTTCTGTTCGCCTTCGTACTTTTTCTGCAGCACCGTGTTCTGCGCCTGCACGGCCTCGGCCTTGGCCTTGACCGCCTGCTCCACGGAAGCGGAGAACACTGGCGAATACTTGATGCCGGTGAGCTGCAGATCGACCACGTTGATGCCGAACAGGCGCTGCAGGGCCAGCGCCACCTCCTTCTTCATCTGCTCGGTGATCTGCGCGCGCGAGTCGGACACGTTGAGCGTGTTGTACCGGGCGAATACCGCCAGCGCGCGGTCCCGGATCACCGGCACGATGGTTGATTCGATATCGGTGTTGCCGGTCTTGCCGACGTCGTACAGCAGGTGCATCACGGCGGTGGACGGGATCTGGTAGATGACGGAGATGCTGATGTCGACCGCCTGGTTGTCGTTCGTGTAGACACTCAAGTCCGGCAGGGTGTAGGTGGACTGCGAGGTCTGCAGGAAATCGGCCGTTTCCAGGAAGGGCAGCTTGAAGTGCAGGCCGGTGCCCAGCGGCTGCTTGGTGGTGACCGTGCCGTCCAGCCAGCGCACGGCCGCCATTTCGCTCGGCGGCACCACGAAGAACGAGCTGGACAGGACGATGATCGCCAGCAGGACGATTGCGCCGATGGTGACAACACGTGTGCTGATGCCCTGATACATGGTGCGGTTCCCCTGATGTGGTGATGCGTGGCGAGATGAGCGGCGTGCCACTCTATGCCAGATCGCCACTACTGCAAGCTTTCCGGCGGACGGCGCCCCGGCGAACGCAGCACGCGGCGTTGTTTCAGCCTGTCCGCGCCGACTCCCCCCACTCCAGCGAGCGCAGCAACATGCCCGCCTGCGTGCGGTTTCTCACCTTGAGTTTCTCGAAAATCACGGTGATGTGGGTCTTCACCGTGTTCTCCTGGATCGCCAGGCGGTCGGCGATCTGCTTGTTGAGCATGCCTTCGGCGAGCAGGGCAAGCACGCGGGACTGCTGTTGGGTGAGGCGGGCGAGCCGGCTGGCCAGATCGACGTCGGCCGGGTTGGTGGGCAGCGCGGCAACGGCAGCCGCGAGGCCAGACGGCAGCCAGCTGCCGCAGGCAAGCACGCTGCGGATCGCCTGGCCGATCTCGGCGGGGCTGGCGCTCTTGGGGATGAAGCCGGCGGCGCCGTGATCGAGCACGCGGCGCACGATGCGCGCCTCGTCGTGGGCGGACACCACCAGCACCGCCACGCCGGGATGCTGGCCGCGCAGTGCGGCCAGCCCGGACAAGCCTTGGCTGCCGGGCATGTGCAGGTCGAGCAGCACCAGGTCGATCTCGGGCTCCGCGGCCAGTACAGCCAGCACGCCGGCGAGATCCGCGGCCTCGTGCATGATGCACTCAGGCAGGTTTTCGCTGGCTGCCAGACACAGCGCGGCGCGGAACAGCGGATGGTCGTCGGCGATAAGCAGGCTGGTCATGTCGTGGACGGTAGCGGGCGGCGGCGCTGTCGTCGAGTTCAGTGCGTGATGCGGCACAACGCACCGGGCTTTCGCACGGTGGCGGGTGCCATCATGCTGGCCATGGCGGCCGGATGAAACGGGCCGCCTGTCTGTTGCCTTGTTGCTCGTGCTGATGCGGCCGTCCCGTGTCGAAGGAACCTGTCATGCGTGATGTCGACTACGGCGAAGTCATCCTCACCGAGCACCGCGGCAATGACGACCTGCTCAGCGCTGGTCTGGGGCTGGCTGGCCTCGCCGGTGTGCCGTCGCCGTTCGCCCAGCCGCTGGATCCCACGGCAGCCGAATTGCGTCGGCGGGCGATCCAGTCCAACTGGAAGGGCATCGCCGATCTTAGCCCGTTGGGCGGCTATGGCCGGGTCTACGGCGGCGTGCCGGATGTGCCCGGACGCGAGTACCAGGCATTTGCGCGCCTGCCCGGTGCGCGCGCCCCGCATCGGGTGCTGCTGCAGCTGCCGGACCATTTCGACCTGCACAAGCGCTGCCTGCTGGTGGCGCCGTCGTCCGGTTCGCGCGGCGTCTACGGGGCGATCGCGCTGGCCGGTGCGTGGGGCCTGCCGCGCGCCTGCGCGGTGGCCTATACCGACAAGGGCTCCGGCACCGGCTATTTCGATTACGCCGACGACAGCGGCGTGGCGCTGGACGGGCGCCGCGCCCGCCGCGGCGAAGTGGCGCTGGAGTTCACGCCGGCGCCGGCGCCGGCGAGCGCGGGCATTGCGGCAAAGCACATGAACTCCGGTGACAACCCGGAGGCCGACTGGGGCCGCGATGTGATCCAGGCCGCGCAGTTCGGGCTGGCCATGCTTGACCGGGCTTATCCCGCGCAGGCGCCGTTCACGCCGCAGAACACGAGGATCATCGCCACCGGCGTGTCCAACGGCGGCGGCGCGGTGCTGCAGGCGGCCGGGCTGGATCGCGACGGCATTTTTGCCGGCGTGGTGGCGCTGGCGCCGAACGTCAACGTGCCTGAGCATGGCCGCGCGCTGTACGACTACGTCACCGAGGCGGCGATCTGGCTGCCGTGCGCGCTGAGCGACCAGCGTTTCGCCAGCGCGCCGTTCGCGCGTGGGCCGAACGGCCAACCGCCACCGGCATGGTCGGTGCGCTGCGCCAGCCTGCGCGCGCAGGGCAAGCTCAGCGGCAGCACGCTGGCCGCGCAGTCCGAGCAGGCCTGGCAGCATCTGCACACGCGCGGCTGGACCGACGAGGCGATCGCCACCGGCGCCAGCACCACCGCGTTCGACCTGTGGCGGGTGATCGCCGCGGGCTATGCATCGTCCTATCTGCGCCGCAGCGCCAGCGAGATGCCGTGCGGCTTCCATTACGCGGCGATTGGCGCCGGCGGTCTGCCGGACGTGGCCGATGCGGCCACGCGGGCAAGCTGGTGGGCGGAGGGTGCAGGCATTCCGCCGGGCAACGGCATCGGCCTGTTCGGTGGCACCACGGTTTCCACCGACCCCACGCTCAGCGGCAGCGAATGCCTGCGTGCGCTGTGGGCCGGCGACGATCACGTGGCCCAGGCGCTGCACGCCTCCGTGGCTGCTACCGCGGTGCGACTGCCGCGCCGCGAGCTGCCATTGTGGGTGGTGCATGGTGCCAGCGACGGGCTGCTGCCCACTTCGTTCACTTCCGAGCCCTATGTGGCGTGGCTGCGCGATGAGGGGCGTCGCCCGCTCTACTGGAAGGTGCCGTACGCGCAGCACTTCGATGCGTTTCTGGCGCTGCCAGGCTTCGGCGACAAGCACGTGCCGCTGCTGCCCTACGGCTATGCGGCGCTGGACCGGCTGTGGGCGCATCTCTATGAAGGTGCTGCGTGGCCGAGCGAGCTGCCTGCGCCATCGGCGCACCCGCGTGGTGCCGGAGCGCTGCAGCACGACACGCTGGGGCTGCCATAAGCAAACAGTGGCCAATCCCGGTGGGAGCGACTTCAGTCGCGATGCTTTTGTTCTGATGCTGCATCAAAGCAAGAGCATCGCGACTGAAGTCGCTCCCACAGGCGCTCACGCGAGAGTGCGGCGATCGCTGCGGCCGCTGCGCCTCCGTCGGCGCTGGGTTATCCTTGGCGACCCTCGTGCCCGCGCCCTCGCGCGGTGCAGCTCAAGAACCCAAGGATTCCGCATGACCATCAACGCCACCTTCGCCACCAACCGCGGCCCGATCCACCTGCGTCTGCATGAAGACCGCGCGCCGGTCACGGTGGCCAACTTCGTCAACCTGGCGCGGCGCGGCTACTACGACGGGCTCTCGTTCCATCGCGTGATCGCCGATTTCATGGTGCAGGGCGGTTGCCCCGAGGGCAGCGGTCGCGGCGGTCCGGGCTACAAGTTCGAGGACGAGTTCAACGCCTCGCTGCGTCACGACAAGCCGGGTGTGCTGTCGATGGCCAACGCCGGTCCGCGCACCAACGGCAGCCAGTTCTTCATCACCCATGGCGCCACGCCCTGGCTGGACGGCAAGCACAGCGTGTTCGGCGAAGTGGTGGATGCGGCCGACATGGCCGTGGTCAATACGATCCAGCAGGGCGATACGATCGAGAAGCTCACCGTGGAGGGCGATGTCGACGCGCTGCTGGCGGCGCAGTCCGATCGCGTGAAGGAATGGAACGCGGTGCTCGACGCCCGCGGCTGAGCCATGGGTTGCTGATGCGCACAAAAAAACGCCGGTTGCCAGCCGGCGGTTTTTTTGGCGGCATCGTCATGCCGCAGGGCGGTCGGCGCGGCTCTCGGGCATCGTGATAAAATCATTGCCTTTGCTTTCCTCTCCGCGTGAGTAACCCATGCTTCAGCTCGCCCAGCGTGTCGGCCGCGCCAAACCCAGCGCGATCATGGTGATTGCCGAGAAGGCCAAGCAGCTCAAGGCCACCGGCCGCGACATCATCAGCTTCTCGATCGGCGTGCCGAACTTTCTGCCCGGCGAGCACGTCTACGCCGCCGCGCGCGAGGCGCTGTCGCACGACAGCGGCCAGTACGGCAGCAACCGCGGCGCCGAGGCACTGCTGGACGCGTTTCTCCGGCACATCGAGGCGCTGGGTTTCAGCGGCTACGGCCGCCTGAATCTCTCGATCGGCATCGGCGCCAAGCACGTTTTGTACAACCTCGCCGAGGCGCTGCTCGACGAGGGCGACGAGATCTGCTTCGCCGCGCCGTACTGGACCACCTACCGCGACATTGCTGACATCGTGGGGGCGAAGGTCAATGTGCTGCACTGCGGCTCGCAGCAGAACTACAAGCTGACCCCGGCCCAGCTCGACGCCGCGCTGGCGCGCAAGCCGAAGGTGTTCCTGTTCAACAACCCGTCCAACCCCACCGGCATGGTCTACACCGGCGCGGAAATCGCCGTGCTGGCCGAGGTGCTGGTGCGGCATCCGGACACCTGGGTGATCACCGACGATATCTACCACTCGATGGTGTTCGACGGCATCGGCTATCACAACTTCGTGCACGCCCGGCCCGAGCTGCGCGAGCGGGTGATCTTCGTCGACTCGGTCTCCAAGACCTACGGCATGCCGGGCTGGCGCGTGGGCCTGGTGGCCGGGCCGGAATCGGTGGCCAAGGCCGTCACCACGCTCAACTCCAACCACATCACCAGCCTGCCCGAAGTGATCACGGCGGCGGCGATGGCCGCCTTCAGCGGCCCGCAGGACATTCCGCAAGCCAAGTGCGCGGAGTTCGCCGGCAAGCGCGACATCGTCATGGCCGCGCTGAATGCGATCCCCGGCGTGATCTGCCCGCGGCCGCAGGGTGCGTTCTATGCGTTTCCGGATATCTCGGTAGCATTCGGCAAGCGTCATGGCGACACGCGCATCGACAGCGACGTGGATTTCTGTGCCGCGCTGCTGGAGACCAAGGGTGTGGCCTGCGTGCCGGGCTCGGCGTTCGGCGAGCCGCGCGCGCTGCGCATTTCCTACACCTGCCCGACCGCGCAGCTGGCGCCGGGGCTTGAACGCATCCAGCAGTTCTTCGCCGAACTGACCTGACGACTACCTGTGGGAGCGGCTTCAGCCGCGATGCTCTGGCTCGAATCAATCAACTCGCAACAACAGCATCGCGGCTGAAGCCGCTCCCACAAAAAAGCTGCTGCACATCCCACCTGAGGAGTCATTGCCCATGAAAGCCCCCGTTCGAGTTGCTGTTACCGGCGCCGCCGGCCAGATCGGTTACGCCCTGCTGTTCCGCATCGCCGCGGGCGACATGCTGGGCCCGGATCAGCCGGTGATCCTGCACCTGCTGGAGATCACGCCGGCGCTGCCCGCGCTGCAGGGCGTGGTGATGGAGCTCAACGACTGCGCGTTCCCGACCCTGGCCGGCGTGGTAGCCACCGATGACGTGAACGTGGCCTTCAAGGATGTCGACTACGCGCTGCTGGTCGGTGCGCGTCCACGCGGCCCGGGCATGGAACGCAAGGATCTGCTGGAGGCCAATGGCGCCATTTTCGGCCCGCAGGGCAGGGCGTTGAACGCGCACGCCAGCCGTAACGTGAAGGTGCTGGTGGTCGGCAACCCGGCCAACACGAATGCGCTGATCGCCCAGCAGAATGCGCCGGATCTCGATCCGAAGTGCTTCACCGCGATGGTGCGCCTGGATCACAACCGCGCGCTGAGCCAGCTGGCCGAGAAGACTGGCACGCACACCACCGACATCCGCCGGATGACGATCTGGGGCAACCACAGCTCCACCCAGTATCCGGACCTGCACCACGCCACCGTCAACGGCAAGGCGGCGATGTCGCTGATCGACCAGGCCTGGTACGCGAGCGATTTCATCCCCACCGTGCAACAGCGCGGCGCGGCGATCATCAAGGCGCGTGGCGCGTCGTCGGCCGCGTCCGCCGCCTCGGCCGCGATCGACCACATGCGCACCTGGGCGCTGGGCACCGCCGAGGGCGACTGGGTCTCGATGGGGATTCCCTCGGACGGCTCCTACGGCATCGCGCCGGGCGTGATCTACGGCTACCCGGTGACCGTGCAGGGCGGCAAGTACGCGATCGTGCAAGGCCTGGCAATCAACGACTTCGCGCGCGCCCGCATGGACGCCACCGAAAAGGAACTGCGCGAAGAGCGCGCCGGCGTCGAGCACCTGTTCGCCAGCTAACGCCGAGGCGGGATCGCGCTACCCGACGGGCCGGCCTTTGCCGGCCCGTTGTCGTTCCTGCATGCGCCGAAGGTCGAGTGCCTGCTGCTCTTTGACTGGACTAGGCTGGGCGCTTCCACAGCCAACGAGACTGACCCATGGGCTACGACGAGTTCTACCGGCAGTCGATCGAACAGCCGGAGCGATTCTGGGGCGAGCAGGCGCGGCTGATCCATTGGGACACGCCGCCGCAGCAGATCCTCGACCAGTCCAACCCGCCGTTCCGCCGCTGGTTCGTCGGCGGCACCACCAACCTCTGCTACAACGCGGTCGATCGGCATCTGGCCGAGCGCGGCGAGCAGCTGGCGCTGGTGGCGATCTCCAGCGAGACCGGCGTCACCCAGGAGATCAGCTATCGCGCGCTGCACCGTGAGGTGAACCGCTTTGCCGCCGTGCTGCTTTCGCTCGGGGTGGGCAAGGGCGACCGCGTGGTGATCTACATGCCGAACATGGCCGAGGCGGTGTACGCGATGCTGGCGTGCGCGCGCATCGGCGCGATCCACTCGGTGGTGTTCGGCGGCTTTGCCGCGCACAACCTGGCGCTGCGCATCGACGATGCTGGGCCGAAGCTGCTGATCTGCGCCGATGCCGGCATGCGCGGCGGCAAGGTGATCGCGTACAAGCCGCTGGTGGATGCGGCATTGGCCGAATCGAGCAGTCCGCCGCCGCATGTGCTGATCGTCGATCGCCAGCTCGATCCGCAAATGACGCGGGTCGCCGGCCGCGACCTCGACTACGCCCGGCTGCGGGCGGAACACATGGAGGCCGAAGTGCCGGTGGCCTGGCTGGAATCGAACGAGCCCAGCTATCTGCTGTATACCTCCGGCACCACCGGCAAGCCCAAGGGCATCCAGCGCGATGTGGGCGGCTACGCGGTGGCGATGGCGCTGTCGATCCGCACCATCTTCGACATCGCGCCGGGGCAGGTGATGTTTTCCACCTCCGACGTGGGCTGGGCGGTGGGGCATTCCTACAACGTCTACGGCCCGCTGATCGGCGGCGCCACCGCGCTGCTGTACGAAGGCCTGCCGACGCATCCCGATCCGGGCATCTGGTGGCGGCTGTGCGAGAAGTACCGCGTGCGCACGATGTTCTCCTCGCCCACCGGCATCCGCGTGCTGAAGAAGCAGGACGCGGCATGGTTGAAGAAATACGACCTGTCGCAGCTGAAGTGGCTGTTTCTAGCCGGCGAGCCACTGGACGAGCCCACCGCGCACTGGATCACCGACGGCCTCGGCGTGCCGGTGATCGACAACTACTGGCAGACCGAAACCGGCTGGCCGGCGATCACCCTGATGCCGGGGCTGGAGCTCAAGCCGGTGAAGTGGGGCTCGCCCGGCCTGCCGGCACCGGGCTACCGGATGAAGGTGATCAACGAGGCCACCGGCGAGGAAGCTGCCGCCGGCGAGAAGGGCGTGCTGGTGTTCGTGCCACCGCTGCCGCCGGGCTGCCTCAGTACGGTGTGGCGCGACGACGCGCGCTATGTCCACAGCTACTTCAGCCATTTCAGCGAGCTGCTGTACAGCTCGCTGGACTGGGCGATCCGTGATGCGGATGGCTACACCAACATCCTCGGCCGCACCGACGACGTGATCAACGTGGCCGGCCACAGGCTGGGCACGCGCGAGATCGAGGAGTCGGTGGCGTCGCATCCGGCGGTGGCCGAAGCCGCCGTGGTGGGCGTGCACGACGAGCTGAAAGGCCAGGTGCCGGTGGTGTTCGCCACGCTGAAGCAGGGCGTTACCGAGAACCATGCCAGCGTGGCGCGCGGCATGCAGCAGTGCGTGGTCGATCAGCTCGGCGGGGTGGCGCGACCGGCGCGCGTGTATGTGGTCAACGCGCTGCCGAAGACGCGTTCCGGCAAGCTGCTGCGGCGTTCGCTGCAGGCGCTGGTGCAGCACACCGACCCGGGCGACCTGTCCACGCTGGATGATCCGACTGCGCTCGAGGATATCCGCCGTGCCCTGGAACGCGGGCCTGAGCAGGATGTCTGATCGCCGCTGCCCGCGCGGCTCGCAGCGGGCACGATCGCGGTGCGCTAAAATGAAGGTTTACGCGGAGCTTCCCATGGCGAAGAGTGCATCCCCCGGCGCGCGTTTCCGCGCCGCGCTGGTCGAAGAGCAGCCGTTGCAGGTGATCGGCGCGATCAACGCCAATCACGCGCTGCTCGCGCGGCGTGCGGGCTATCGTGCCATCTACCTGTCCGGTGGTGGTGTGGCGGCCGGTTCGCTCGGGCTGCCGGATCTCGGCATCAACACGCTGGACGATGTGCTGACCGACGTGCGCCGCATCACCGACGTGTGCGAGTTGCCGTTGATGGTGGACATCGACACCGGTTTCGGCCCCAGCGCATTCAACATCGCGCGCACGGTGAAAAGCCTGATCAAGTTCGGTGCCGCGGCCTGCCATATCGAGGATCAGGTCGGAGCCAAGCGCTGCGGCCATCGGCCCGGCAAGGAGATCGTTTCCGCCGACGAGATGGCGGACCGCGTCAAGGCGGCCGCCGATGCCCGGACCGACGCGGATTTCTTCCTGATCGCGCGCACCGATGCGATCGCGGTCGATGGTGTGGACGCGGCGATCGCGCGTGCCGTCAAGTGCGTCGAGGCCGGTGCTGACGGCATCTTCGCTGAGGCCGCGTACGACCTGCCGACCTATCGTCGCTTCGTCGATGCGGTGAAGGTACCGGTGCTGGCCAATATCACCGAGTTCGGTCAGACCCCGTTGTTCAGTGTGCAGGAGCTGGCCAGCGCGGGGGTAGGCATCGTGCTGTATCCGCTGTCGGCATTCCGCGCGATGAACAAGGCCGCCGAGAACGTCTATCAGGCGATCCGCCGCGACGGCCACCAGCGCAACGTGATCGACACCATGCAGACGCGCGATGAGCTGTACCAGCGCATCGGCTATCACGAATTCGAAAGCAAACTCGACGCACTGTTTGCCGCCAAGCAGGTGTGATCGCGGCAGGGCCACTTTTCGCGTGCGCGGTGCCAGCGGTATCGCCATGCATCTGCAAGTCTCAGGAGTGTTTTTGATGAGCGAAATCACGCAAACCCTGCCCAAGGCCAAGAAATCCGTCGCGCTGTCCGGCGTGGCGGCGGGCAATACCGCGCTGTGCACGGTCGGCCGCAGCGGCAACGACCTGCATTACCGCGGCTACGACATCCACGAGCTGGCGACCAGGGGCTGTTTCGAGGAGGTCGCCTACCTGTTGGTCTACGGCGTGCTGCCGAACTGGACCGAGCTCAACAACTACCGCGCGCGGCTGAAGCGCCTGCGCGGCTTGCCGGCACCGGTCAAGGCCGCGCTGGAACTGCTGCCGGCGGCCACCCATCCGATGGACGTGATGCGCACCGGCTGCTCGATGCTCGGTACCGTGCTGCCGGAGAAGGACGACCACAATCTCGCCGGTGCGCGCGAGATCGCCGATCGGCTGATGGCCAGCTTCGGCTCGATGCTGCTGTACTGGTACCACTTCAGCCACAACGGCAAGCGCATCGAGACGCAGACCGACGACGAGTCGATCGCCGCGCACTTCCTGCACCTGCTGCACGGGAAGAAACCGAGCGAGCTGCACGCGCAGGCGCTGGACAAGTCGCTGGTGCTGTACGCCGAGCACGAGTTCAATGCGTCGACGTTCGCCGCCCGCGTGATCGCCGGTACCGGCTCCGACATGTATTCGGCGCTCACCGGTGCGATCGGCGCGCTGCGCGGCCCCAAGCACGGCGGTGCGAACGAGGTGGCGATGGAAATCATCGCGCGCTACCGCAGCGCCGGCGAGGCGGAAGCGGATATCCGCGCCCGCGTCGAGCGCAAGGAGATCATCATCGGCTTCGGCCACCCGGTATACACGGTGGCTGATCCGCGCAACGAGATCATCAAGGAGATCTCGCGCAAGCTTTGCAGCGAGGGCGGCAATCCGACCCTGTTCGAGGTCTCCGAGCGGATCGAGAAGGTGATGGGTGAGGTGAAGAAGATGTTCCCCAACCTCGACTGGTTCTCCGCCAGCGCGTATCACATGATGGGCGTGCCCACCGCGATGTTCACGCCGTTGTTCGTGATCGCCCGCACTTCCGGCTGGAGCGCGCACGTGATCGAGCAGCGCGAGGACGGCAAGATCATCCGCCCCAGCGCGAACTACACCGGCCCGGACGACCAGGCCTACGTGCCGATCGACAAGCGCTGAGTTTGGCGCCGCAGGTGGCTGGCTACAGCCCCTCAGCCAGCATCGCTGCCTGCACGCCTGCATCCGCGTGCAGGCGCTCGTTGAAGCGCGCCAGCCGCTCCAGCCCCTGCAGGTTCACCTGCTTGGCCCTGGCCCAGCGCGCCACCACGAACAGGTAGGGATCGGCCAGCGAACGCGTGCCGGTGAGCCAGTCGCGCTCGGCCAGCTGCTGGTCGAACAAGATGAAATGCTGGCGCAGCTTGGCGCGCGCGGTGTCCTGCAGTTCGGCATGCTGACGCTCATCCGTGATGAAGCGCTGTGGAGCGAACAGCGGCTTGAACGTCTGGTGCACCTCGGAGTTGAGGTAGCCCAGCCAGCGGTTCACCTCGGCGCGCCCGCGCGCAGTGCCGTCGCCGCCGAGCCCGGCCGCCGGAAAGCGGTCGGCCAGATAGTTGAGGATGGCCACGTTCTCGGTGAGCTGCCAGCCATCGTCCTCGACCAGCACAGGCACCTGGCCCACCGGATGCCGTTTCAGATGGGCCTCAGAGCGCAGCTCGCTACGCTCGACCTGCTGCGCCTCGTAGGGCTGGCCGATCCATTCCAGCACGATGTGGTCGGCCAGCGAGCAGGCGCCGGGCAGGTAGTAGAGCTTCATCAGGATTCCTCGTGGATGTGTCGACAGGAGGTCCAGTGTGTGCTGCCCTCACGCTCATCTCAAGCGGCCGGCTGGTGCCGTCGCCACCAGCCGCTGCCGCAGATGCCCAGCACCAGCAGCAGTTCCAGAGCGTTCGCGGCCCACGGGCGCGCATCGAACAGGCTCGACGCCAGCGGATCGTGGGCGATCATGCGCGCGGCAGTGAAGGCGATGGCACCGGCGCCGATGTAGATGATGATCGGGAAACGCCCGATCCAGCGCAGGATCAGGGTCGAACCCCACACCACCAGCGGTACGCTGATCAGCAGTCCCAGCACCACCAGGTCGAGATGCCCCTTCGAGGCGCCGGCGATCGCCAGCACGTTGTCCATGCCCATCAGGGCATCGGCCACGATGATCGTGCGCAGCGCGCTCCAGAAGCTGTCGGAGGCGCTGACCCGATGGGTGCTGTCGGCGTCGGGCTGCAGCAGCTTCCATGCGATCGGCAGCAGCAGCAGGCCACCAGCCAGCATCAGTCCGGGCAGCTTGAGCAGGAACACCACCACTGTCGTCAGCAGCACGCGCACCGCGATCGCGCCAAAGCTGCCCCAGAACACGGCCCTGCGCTGCAGCGGCTTCGGCAGGTTGCGCGCGGCCATCGCGATCACGATGGCGTTGTCGCCGGCCAGCACCAGATCCAGCAGGATGATGGCCAGCAGGCCGGAGAAAAAATCAGAGCTGATCAGTGGCATGCGGTGTTCCATGCGCGTCGGGACAATGCAGCGGGCACGGACGCGCGCGGCCCGTGTCCACCACAAAAGTCTCGTTCGCAGCGGAACCCTGCCGCGATGACCGGAGCGATGCGCCGCTCGTGTTGACGATCACCGCACTGACGCCGGAAAGCTGGCCTCAGGAACTACTCCCTTCTGGGATGTGCGCAGGGATTGTCAGGGCCGGCGCCCGCATGGTCAAGCGACGCGGGCCGCTGCGGAGGAGCGCGGTCAGTTAAAATGGTGGTTTCCCCTGCGGCGAGATTTGACCATGAGTGCGCACGACATCCGCTCCGCTGTACGTCCCGATCCCGATCCGTCGATGGTTGACATCGCCGACTACGTGGCCGATTACCGGATCGATTCGAAGGAGGCCTACGACACCGCGCGCTACATGCTGCTCGATTCGCTCGGCACCGCGATGCTGGCGATGAAGTTTCCCGAATGCGTCAAGCATCTGGGGCCGCTGGTGCCGGGCGCCACGCTGCCGGGCGGCGCCCGCGTGCCTGGCACCAGCCATGAATTGGACCCGGTGCAGGCCGCGTTCGCGATCGGCACGCAGATCCGCTGGCTCGACTTCAACGACACCTGGCTGGCCGCGGAGTGGGGCCACCCGTCGGACAATCTCGGTGCGATTCTGGCGGTGGCCGATTACCTCGGCCGCAAGGCCGGGCGCGAGGGCACTCCACCATTGAGCGTGCGCGACGTGCTCACCTGGGCGATCAAGGCGCACGAGATCCAGGGCTGCTACGCGCTGAAAAACAGCTTCAACCGCGTCGGCCAGGATCACGTGATCCTGGTGCGTCTGGCGTCGACCGCGGTGACCACCGCCATGCTGGGCGGCAGCAAGGAGCAGATCACCACCGCGGTGTCGCACAGCTGGATCGACAACGGCGCGCTGCGCACCTACCGCCACGCGCCGAATGCCGGGCCGCGCAAGAGCTGGGCTGCCGGCGATGCCTGCCGGCGAGCCGTCACGCACGCGATCAACGCGGTCTACCGCGGTGTGGCGGGCTACCCGTCGGCAATCAGCGCCAGGACCTGGGGCTACAGCGACGTGGCGTTCAAGGGACAGCCGTTCGAGTTCGAGCGCGCATTCGGCAGCTACGTGATGGAAAACGTGCTGTTCAAGCTCAGCTTTCCCGCCGAGTTCCACGCGCAGACCGCGGTGGAATGCGCCATGCAGTTGCACGGCGGGGTCGCCGCGAGGCTGGATCAGATCGAGCGCATCGTGATCGAGACGCAGGAAGCCGGCTGCCGCATCATCGACAAGACCGGTCCGCTGGCGAACTACGCTGACCGCGATCACTGCATCCAGTACATGGTGGCTGTGCCGCTGATCTTCGGCCGCCTGACCGCCGACGATTACAACGACGCCGTGGCCGTTGATCCACGCATCGACGCGCTGCGTGAAAAGATGGTGGTGAGCGAAAACGCGCAGTTCACCCGCGACTACTTCGATCCGGACAAACGCTACATCGGCAACTCCGTGCAGGTGTTTTTCAATGACGGCAGCAGCACTGAAAAAGTCTCCATCGACTATCCGATCGGTCACCGCAAGCGCCGCGCCGAAGGCATCCCGGTGCTGCTGAAAAAGTTCGAGGCGGCCATGCGCGGGCATCTGCCGGCGCATCGGGTCAAGACGATCCTGGCGGCGGTGAGTGACCCGGGCAAGCTCGACGCCATGCCCGTGCACGACTTCCTTGCACTCTTCACACTGTAAAGACGGTGTGACTGGAATATTAAGAAGGCCAAGGCGCCATTGCGGCGCTTTGACCGTGAATGAGGATGTTCATGCGATCCCGGGCTTTCCTGAATGAAGCCTCACCGAGATTACTGAATTCATCGAGTTGTCAAGGTACTGGCGCGCGAACCACTTAACAATTTTGCTACAATCCTTGCTGTTGTTGTCGGCACAGCTGACCAGGCGCGGCAAGCTTGGCAGGTGCCAGATCCAATTCCGACGCTTGAACTCCGCCTGGAGTTGAACGGATGCAAAAAACCTTCAAAAAATGAGGAGACACCTGATGAAACGTAAGGGCTTGTACTTTCTGATCGCGCTCGCCCTGGGCGGCGTAGGTGCCGTTCACGCGCAGGACGCCGCCACCGCTCCCGCTGACTCCGCGAGCACCAGTTCCGGCGTGTCCAGTTATGACAGTCGCTGGTATATCGCGCCGACCGTCGGCGGTTATTACAACGACACCAAACGCAACACCAACAGCCGCCAGTTCTACTACGGCCTGGGCTTTGGTCGTTTCTTCACCCCGAATCTCTCGATCGACGCTTTCATTGACCGCACCAAGCGCCGGATCGACAGGGGCGTTGCGAACGGCGGTGGCCACGGTACCAACTCGTGGGCCAACAACTCGATCGGCGTCGCAGCCCGCTTCTATTACGGCGACTGGAATGCATGGCGCCCGTATCTGCTCGCCGGCGTGATGGGCAGCCATCACCAGAATCCGATGGCGCGTGGTTGGTCACCTGCTGCAGAGCTGGGCGCCGGTGTGTCCAAGACGGTTACCGACAGCACCGACATCCGTCTGGAAGCCGGTTACCGCTATGACTGGGACAACAAGTCGAACCCGGCCAAGAGCGGCTATGGCGACGAGTTCCTCGGCCTCAGCATCGTTTCGCGCTTCGGCGCCCCGGCAGCGGCTGCGGTTGCTGTTGCCCCGACACCGGCTCCGGCCGCGCCTGACTGCTCGAAGACGATTGTCAACGGCGTGAATCTCTGCGACAACAAGTGCCCGAACCTGCCGGAAGGCACGATCGTCGGCCCCGATGGCTGCCCGCAGAAGGTCGTCATCGACCTGCGCGGCGTGAACTTCAAGTTCGACCGCCCGAAGAAGGGCGAAACCGACATCTCCAAGGCGCTGGCTGAACCCACCGCCGACTCGATCTCGGTGCTGAACCAGGCTGTCGACACCCTGCAGCGCTATCCGCAGGTACACGTGACGGTCGCTGGCTACACCGACTCGATCGGTAGCGATGCGTACAACCAGAGCCTGTCTGAGCGTCGCGCGAAGATCGTGTACGACTACCTGACCAGCCATGGCATTGCCGCCAGCCGTCTGGAAGGCCCGATCGGCCACGGCAAGAACGATCCGATCGGCGACAACGCCACGGATGCCGGTCGTGCGCAGAACCGTCGTACCGAGCTGCAGGTTCAGCAGTAATCGAACCGCTGCTGCAAGTGTTGTAAGAAAACCCGGCTTCGGCCGGGTTTTTTTTATCTTCGATCGCCGCGGATGCGGCGTGCGTGTGCGTCATGGCGTCGCGGCGATTCGCAGCTATCCTTGCACGATTGCGATCTCCGGTTTCATGCCTGCCCCATGTTGCATCGACCTCCGCGCCCCGATCCGACCCGTTGTCCGCCGCAGCACGGGCTCGCGCGTGCGTTGTCCAAGCTGGGTGTCTGCTCGCGCAGCCAGGCGGAGCAGTGGATTCGTGCCGGACGCGTGACGCTGGACGGTCGGGTGGTGCGTGACCCTCAGCATCCCGCACATGGCGAGCGGCAGCTGATCGTGGTGGATGGTCAGGCCGTGCATGCGATCGAGCGCGCGTATGTGGCCTTCAACAAGCCGCGCGGTCTGCTGGTGAGCACCGCCGACGAGCGTGGTCGCGACACTGTCTACAGCGCGTTGGCCACGGCCGCCTTGCCGTGGCTGGGCCCGGTGGGGCGGCTGGACAAGGCCAGTGAGGGCCTGCTGCTGCTGAGCAACGACACGGGCTGGGCCGCCGGCATCACGGAGCCTGCAGCGCATCTGCCCAAGACGTATCACGTGCAGGTGGCCGGCCGGCCGGATGAGACGGTGCTTGCCGCGATGCGGGCAGGGATTTCCGATGCCGGCGATCTGCTCAAGGTGACCCGAGTCGCACTGCTGCGCGCCGGCGACAAGAATGCGTGGCTGGAAGTGGTGCTGGACGAAGGCCGCAACCGGCATATCCGCCGCCTGCTGGCCGCGCTCGGCTTCGACGTGCTGCGCCTGATCCGCGTGGCGATCGGCCCACTGGCGCTGGGCGAGCTGGCAAAAGGCCAGTGGCGGCGATTGAACCCGGACGAGGTGGCGGCGCTGGATACCCGCAAACGCGCGTCCACGTCGCGCTGATGCAGACGCCGCCGTGGCTTACCCGCCGATCACGCCGAGCTGCCGGCCCACGGCGGTGAATGCAGTGATCGCGCGGTCGAGATGTTCACGCGTATGCGCCGCACTCATCTGCGTGCGGATGCGCGCCTGCCCCTGCGGCACTACCGGGTAGAAAAAGCCGGTGACGTAGATGCCCTGCTCCAGCAGGGCGGCGGCCATCGCCTGGGCCTTGTGCGCGTCATGGATCATCACCGGCACGATCGGGTGCACGCCGGGCTTGATCTCGAAGCCGGCCTGCGTCATCTGTTCACGGAAATAGCGGGTGTTTTGCCGCAGCCGCTCGCGCAGGTCGTCGGCCGCGGGCAGCATGTCGAACACCTTGATCGCCGCGGCCACCACGTGCGGCGGCAGCGAGTTGGAAAACAGGTACGGCCGCGAACGCTGGCGCAGCAGCTCGATCACTTCGGCGGGCCCAGTGGTGAAGCCACCCAGCGCGCCGCCAAGGGCCTTGCCCAGGGTGCCAGTGAAGAGGTCGATGCGATCCATCACGCCGCCCACTTCCGCCGCGCCGCGGCCGGTATCGCCGAGAAAGCCGGTGCAGTGGCATTCGTCGATATGCACCATCGCGTTGTACTTCCCGGCCAGCGCGGTGATCTGGTCGAGCGGGGCAATGAAGCCGTCCATCGAGAAGGTGCCGTCGGTGGTGATCAGCTTGGTGCGCGCGCCGGCGGCATCGGCTGCCTGCAGTTGGCGTTCGAGATCGGCCATGTCGCAGTTGGCGTAGCGGTAGCGCTTCGCCTTGCACAGGCGGATGCCGTCGATGATCGAGGCGTGGTTGAGCGCGTCGGAGATCACCGCGTCTTGCTCCCCCAGCAGCGGCTCGAACAGGCCGCCGTTGGCATCGAAGCAGGCGGCGTAGAGGATGCTGTCCTCGGTGCCGAAAAACGCGGCGATCTTCGCTTCCAGCTGCTTGTGCAGATCCTGCGTGCCGCAGATGAAGCGCACGCTGGCCATGCCGAAGCCGTGCGTGTCCAGGGCCTGCTTGGCGGCGGCGATCACTTCGGGGTGATCGGCGAGGCCCAGGTAGTTGTTGGCGCAGAAGTTGAGCACTTTGCGCCCGCCCGCCAGCTCGATCTCGGCTGACTGCGGCGAGACGATGATGCGCTCGGCCTTGAACAGGCTCTGCTCGCGGATGGATTGGAGTTCGCTGGCGTAGCGCGCCTTGGCTGAGTAGCTCATGGGATCCCGACCGATGGAAGACAGGGCGCCATTGTAGGCTGCGCGGCCGCAGGTTGCGCCCGCGATGGCATCGTGCGGCGACCTCAGCGAAGGCCGAAATCCACCCGCGTCGTCGGTCCTGCGCTGGTCGGGGATGTTTTTGGCGTCGCGCTTGCCGCGCAGCCACAGCGTCACGGCCCGGGCACGCCGATCCCGTGAAACCGAGACGCGTGAAGCCGGGACGGGGAAACTTGAACTGGTTTGGATTTTACTTCTCCAGCGCCTTCACCGCTGCCAGCGTTTCCTGCACGTGCTTGTTCGGGCTGAGGCTGGAGTAGACGAAGGCGATCTTCCCGGACGGCGCGATCACGTACGAGGTGCGGTCCGACCAGCCCGGCCGCAGCAGCAGCAGTGCGTCGTACTCCTTGGCGATCTTGGCGCCCTGGTCGGCCGCCACCGGAAACTTGCCGCTGCAGTGGTCGGCTTCCTTCGAGAAGGCGGCCAGCTGATCGAGGTTGCCGGCGGTGACGCCGATCACGGTGGCGTGCTCGGCTTTGAACTGGTCGATGGCCTGCGAGAACAGGTGCGCCTCGATGTTGCAGCCGGTGGTGTGCGGGGCCGGGAAGAAGTACACCACCACTGGCCCTTTCTTCAAGGCGTCGGCGAGCTTGAAGGTGAATGGCTTTCCGGCAAGAAAGGCCGGCGCCGAGAAATCCGGAGCCTGCGTGCCTTTCTTCAGGGCGGCGAAGGCCGGCGAGACGAGGGTGGCGGCAGCGACGAGGGCAACAACAGCGAATTTCATCAAGGGCTTCATGGGTGCGGTTCCTGGACGGTGGGGAAGGCAGAAGATTTATACGCCAGAAGTGCCCGGTTGGATGCCGTCAACGGTGTCAGGTTCACTGGCGGTCGGGCCCGGATGCCCGATGCGCAGGCCGCACGCCGGGGGAACGAACCTGAATAACTGCCGCCTTTTTGCCCGACGCTGCAACCTTGGCGGCACGATTATGTGATCGATGACACAGTACTACGCATGCGTAGTATGGTAAGCGGGCGCATATCTTGACTATGCGTAATTGCGCCGGCGCGTATCGGTGGGGCCGATATCAGCGCCATACAGGGGGGCGCGGTCACTTCACAAGCCAACGGGAGACCGGTGTTATGAAGATTCGACTGCTGACCGCAGTGGCGGCCATGGCGTTCGCCACCTGCGCTTTTGGTGCGCCTCCAACGACGCTCACCCTGCAAAAAGGTGGTACCACGATACCCATCACCACGCCCCTCGGGGGCGCATCAATGACCAATCTGGAACAGGATCCCGCGATGACGGCGGGGGCTGCAGATTCGGGCGATGGCGGCACGCTCGGTCCGCAGCCTGTCGTGAACCGCAGCATTGTCCGCGGCCACGCCGGCAGCAGCAGGATGGGGAATGCCGGGCGAGCCAAGTCGAACCCGCAGCTGTTGGGTGGTTTCGACGGTCTCAATTTCCACGATCAGCGTTATGCCAATGGCGGCAACCAGTTCTCGGTGGAGCCGCCCGATCAGGGGCTTTGTGCGGGCAACGGCTTCGTGATGGAAAGCGTCAACGACGTCTTGGCGATCTATGACCGGCTGGGCAACAAGCTCGTCGGGCCCGTCGATCTCAACACCTTCTACGGCTACCCCGCGGCGATCAATCGCAGCACCGGTGCGTTCGGACCCAGCATCACCGATCCGTCCTGTTACTACGACGCAGGCACGCGGCGCTGGTTCCAGATCGTGTTGACGCTGGATCGGGTGGGCACGTCGTCGTCGCTGGCCGGCACCAATCATCTCGACATCGCGGTCAGCCAGACCCCTGATCCCACCGGCGCCTGGACCATCTATCGCCTGCCGGTGCAGAACAACGGCACCCAGGGCACGCCGGATCATGGTTGTGCCGGTGGCTTCTGTCTTGGCGACTATCCGCACATCGGCGCGGATGCCAATGCGATCTTCCTCACCACCAACGAATTCGCGCTGTTCGGTCCCGGCTTCTATGGTGCGCAGATCTACGTGATCTCCAAGCGGGCCCTGGTATCGGGTGCGGCGTCGCCGAATGTGGTGCTGTTCAACGGCGGTGACCCGAGCATTCCGGCACCTGCGTTCACGGTCTGGCCGGCCATCTCGTCCGGCGGCCAGTATGACGGTGCGCATGGCGGCACCGAATACCTGCTCAGCTCGGACGCCGTGTTCTACAACTCCGGTACGTCGAACACCGTTTGGTTGTGGTCGGTATCGAATACGCGGCTGATCGACAAAGCCCCCACTGCACTGAGCCTGGACGTCGCGCCGCTGACCGTGCAGAGCTACGCCGTGCCGACCAGCCTGGTGCAGCAGAAGCCGGGCAATGCGCCCTTGCGCGACTGCTTTGCGCTGACGGGCTGCGCACCCACGTACCTGGGCTACCCGAACATCGTGTACTCGGCGCCGCGCCCGCTGGCGGTGAATGACTCGCGCATGCAGCAGGTGACCTACGCCAACGGCAAGCTGTGGGGCACGCTGGATACCGACGTGCTGCTGGCCGATGGCAGCCATGGCTCGGGCATCAATTACTTCGTGATCAACCCGCGCTCCGGCGGTCTCTACGCCAACGGCACGCTGGCACTGCCCGACGCGAGCCTGACCTACGGCGCGGCGGCCGTCACCAAAAGCGGGCGCGGTGTGATCGCGTTCACCTTGGTGGGACCCAATAACTATCCCAGCGCCGGCTACGCGGGCCTGGATGCGCGGTCGGGTGCCGGCGAAGTGCATATCGCCGCGGCGGGCAAGGGCCCCTGGGACGGCTTTACCGGCATCCCCTACCTCGGTGGTGGTCGGCCGCGCTGGGGCGACTATGGTGCCGCTGCGGCGGACGGCGAAGTGATCTGGACCGCCTCGGAGTACATCGCGCAAACCTGCACGCTGGCCGAGTACCTGACGGCACCGTTGTTCCAGTGCGGCGGCACGCGCGGCGCACTCAGCAACTGGGCCACCCGCATTTCGAGTATCGAACCCTGATCTTTGGGTAGGGCAGACAGCGGGCGCGATGGGCAGTGCCCCATCGCGCCCGTTTTTTCATCAAGGCGGGATTCGGAGCGGACTTGCTTGCGGCGGGGAGGTCGCGCTGCGGCCTTGTCGGCGCAGCCACGCTGGATTCTCCAGTGATGCGACACGCCGCTCGCCGCGACGTTGATTCTGGTATCCGTCTGACCTGGCGTCAGCGCCGTAGGGCCAGCACGCCATCCAGCGCCAGCTGCGCCTTGAAACCGGCCTTCTCCAGCCGTTTCGCCACCTCGCGCGGCACGTCGCGGCCGCTGGTGAGCTTGTTCGGGCTGCCGGTGTAGTGGAACAGCCGGCCGCCGCGGCGCAGCACGCGCGCCAGCTGCTCGTAGAACGCCTGCGCATACAGCTCGCCGGCGATGCCGAAGCGCGGCGGGTCGTGCAGCAGCGCGTCCACCGAGGCGTCGGCGAACTGGGTGATCGCCTCGGACACGTCGGCATGGGCGAGCTGCAGGCGACCGCCGCTTGCCGGGGTGTCGGGATCCGGCGACCACGGGTTGAGCGTGCGCAGCCACAGCACGTCGGCGTTCTTCTCGAACGAATGGATGCGCGCTACGCCCGCCTCCAGGCAGCACGCCGCGAAGTAGCCCAGGCCGCCGCAGGTATCCAGCACCACCTTGCCGCGCGGCTCGACCAGCGCCACCTTGCGGCGCGCATCCTCGAACGGCGATTCCTTCGCGGTGGGCAGCATCTTGATGCCGTCGATCTCGAAGGTGGGCGCGCCCCATTCGGTCGGCACCAGCTTGATCAGCGCGCCGGCATAGCGCGAGACCGGCGCGAATGCCCCGCTATCCCAGTGATAAATCGTGCGGTCCTTCAGCGGCGGCGGATACGGATAGCACTGGTCACGCCACTGCCATGCGTCTGCCTCCAGCAGTGCGCAGCCGCTGGAGCGGCCCAGGTCCAGCGAGCCGGTCCATTCGCGCGCACCGGCATCGCGTGCGGCCAGCAGCGCCTCGGCGATCAGGCGCGTGAGCAGGGGGCCGGAATAATGCGACACGACGGGTGCTCCGGGAGGGGCGACTGGCAGCGATGCAACGGAAGGAGGGCATCCTAACCGACTCGCGCCGGACGGAGCACGCGGTCTCCGTATCAATCCGCATCGCGCCGATCCCGCCTCACCACAGGTACAGCTGCAGCGACTCTTCCTTCGGCTTCAGCGGAATCGCCTGCAGCAGCGCGCGCTGATCGGGATAGTTCTGCGCGCAGCGATCGAGCAGGTTGTCGATGGCGGTGAGGCTGTGCTGCGCTTCGGCGGGCGTGGGCGGGCGCAGCTCCTGCGGCTGCGGAAACAGCCCCATGCCGGCCAGCAGGCAGTACCACGACATGATCGGGTAGCCCTGGCCGGAGCGGTGGTTCTTCAATTCGGGAATGATCGACCAGCTCGACAGCCAGGTCTTGAGCAGGCGCGTCAGCGGCTCGGACAGATGCGAGTTGGCGGCATTCGCGCGCCAGTAGTCGGTGTCGCTGCGGCTGTTGGCTTTGTAGTGGGTGACGATGTAGTCGCGGGTGCCTTCAAACTGCGCGTTGACGGTGGTGTTGAATGTGGCCTGCGCAGCGTCGCCGAGGTCGCCTTTTTCCAGCGCTTCCACCAGCAGCGTGGCAGTGCGTTGCACGAAGAGCAGCGCGGTGGCATCCAGCGGTTCGATGGAGCCCTGCGCCAGCCCGATCGCGACGCAGTTGCGGTTCCAGTGTCGGCTGACGCGTCCCACGCGCATGCCGAGGTGGCGCGCGGGCGTGTCGACATCGAGCAGGCCCAGGTGCGCGCGCAGTTCGGTCTTCGCCTCGTCGGGCGAACAGAACGCGGCGCTGTAGACGTAGCCGTTGCCGTAGCGCCGGGTCAGCGGAATCTTTCACGCCCAGCCGTGGCGCAGCGCGGTGGAGACGGTCTGCGACATGATCGGTCCGTGCAGCGGGCGATCCAGCGACGTGGGCAGCGCGATCGCGGCGTCGTTGAACAGATTTTCGGCATACGACACGAACGGCGTCTGCAGCGCGTTGCCGATCAGCAGCGCAGCGAAGCCACTGCAGTCGACGAAGAAGTCGGCCGCCAGCGTTTCGCTGGACGATGGCATGGCGCGCCACACTGTCCAGCCCCTCGCAGGCTCTGATCCGTATTGCCGGGAGAGGTCGCCCGCACCCAAGCGCCCCTAGCGGTCGCCCGATGGCGTTTTGCCTGCCGCTTCCGACGCCGGCTTCGCCGCCTCGCGTGCCTCGCGCTTGCGCGCGTCCTTCTCGTCCTGCTGCTTCTTCTTGGCGATTTCGCGCTGCCGCTTGTCGTATGAGTAGTTGGGCTTGGCCAAGGCTGTTTCTCCGGATCGGCCCGTGAGTGTAGTACGCCGTGTCGGGTGGGCCTGAAAAGAATCGCCGACGCCGTCCCGTTCAAGGTTGAGCCGGGCGCGGCATTCTCCTATCGTCGTGGCTTCGCCGTCCGAGTGTCGCCCGCCCCATGTCCACGCCGCGCCCGCTGTTCAACCCGCACCTGAGCGTGGCCACGGTGCCGCTGGGCAACGGCCAGTGCTGCTACGTGGTGGACGACGCGCTGCTGGAGCCGGAGCGCATGGTGGTATGGGCCAACGCGCAGAAGGAGGCGTTTCGCCCGGTCGATTTCAGCGCGTATCCGGGGCAGTTCGTGTACCTGCCGCCCGCGGATAACGTGGCGATCCAGACGTTCTTCCTGCAACACATGCGCGGGCGCTTTGACGCCCGTAGGCTGGTGCGCATGCACACGCGGCTGTCGATGGTCACGCTGGCGCCGCAGGCGCTGCGCCCGGCGCAGTGGCTGTGCCACAAGGATCACTTCGGCCTGGAGCCCACGCAAAGCATCCAGGCCTCGGTGCTGTACCTGTTCGACAACGAGAGCCTGGGCGGCACCGGCTTTTTCGAGCCGGCGCGGCCGGCCGACGAGATGGCCGCGCTGTTCGCCGACGCGATCGCGCTGCCCGCCGCCGAGTTCAGCGCCCGCTACGACATCGCGCCGGGCTACCTGCGCGCCTCCAATCCGTACTTCCGGCGCATCGGCGGCGTGCCGGCGCGCTGGAACCGGATGGTGTTCTACGACGGCACCATCCTGCACACGGGCGACATCCACACGCCGTGGCAGCTCAGCGATGATCCGCTGCGCGGCCGGTTGACCCTGAACGGCTTCTTCACCTGCCGCCGCCACGCCAGCTGAGCCGCGGCCACGCCGCCGCGCGGGGCCTGCCTCTGGCAGAATCGGGGTGGACGCCAGAGGGGACGTGGTCGCATGAGTGAGCTTGACATCGCGCCGGCGAATTCGCCGCGGCGCATCCTGCTGGCCAGCCTGATCGGCACCACGATCGAGTTTTTCGATTTCTACATCTACGCCACGGCGGCAGTGCTGGTGTTTCCCAAGCTGTTTTTTCCGGCTGCGGACGCCGCCTCGGCCACGCTGCAGTCGCTGGCCACGTTTGCGCTGGCGTTCTTCGCGCGGCCGGTGGGCTCGGCGGTGTTCGGCCACTTCGGCGACCGCATCGGGCGCAAGGCCACGCTGGTGGCGGCGCTGCTCACGATGGGCGTATCGACGGTGACGATCGGCCTGCTGCCCACCTACGCCAGCATCGGCGTGCTGGCGCCGCTGCTGCTGGCACTGTGCCGCTTCGGCCAGGGCCTGGGGTTGGGCGGCGAGTGGGGCGGCGCAGTGTTGCTGGCGATCGAGAACGCGCCGTCGGGCAAGCGCGCGTGGTACGGCATGTTTCCGCAGCTGGGCGCGCCGATCGGGTTTTTCCTCTCCACCGGCCTGTTCCTGTGGCTGACCCAGGGCATCGGCGACCGCGCGTTTTTCGCGTGGGGCTGGCGCGTGCCGTTTCTGGCCAGCTCGGTGCTGGTGCTGGTGGGCCTGTGGATACGCCTGCGGCTGCACGAGACGCCGGCGTTTGCCCGCGCCATGGCGCAGCACGAGCGCGTGCGGCTGCCGATGCGCAACGTGATCGTGCAGCATCCGCGCGCGCTGATCGCCGGCACCTTCGCGGCGCTGGCCACCTTTGTGCTGTTCTACCTGATGACGGTGTTCACGCTGAGCTGGGCCACCAGCCGGCTCGGCTATTCGCGCGAGGCGTTTCTGCTGCTGCAGATGGTCGGTGTGCTGTTTTTCGCGCTGACGATTCCGCTCTCGGCGCTGCTGGCCGACCGCCGCGGCGGCCGCTTCACGATGATCGTCGCCACCCTGATCATCCTGGTCTTCGGACTCGGCTTTGCGCCGCTGTTCGAGGCGGGCCACCTGTGGAACGTGCTGCTGTTCCTGGCGCTGGGGCTGGCCGCGATGGGCTTTACCTACGGCCCGCTCGGCACCGTGCTGGCGCAGATGTTTCCGGTGCCGGTGCGCTACACCGGCGCCTCGCTTGCGTTCAACCTGGCCGGCATCTTCGGCGCGGCGCTGGCGCCGTATCTGGCGACCTGGCTGGCGGCAAACCACGGCCTGGCCTGGGTCGGCTACTACCTGTCCGGCGCCGCGCTGATCACGCTGCTGGCGCTGTGGGCGATGCCGCCGCGCGCGGACTGATGCGAAATGGCGATCGGATATCGGGAAGTGTGCTCGTCGGTGAGGCTGGTCCGAACTGCCGCGCGGATCGGCCACGGAACTCATCGGACATTCCGCAGTCCATGTGCAAGCGTGCTTTGAAAGTCAGTGAATTGAACCGCCGCCAGGCATCTGCGGCACTCGGGTTGCAGATGGATCTCACAGGGGAAACGCATGCTCTCAGCCATTCGATGTCGCAGCGCCGCGGCGCTCTCTCTGACGGCGTTCATCAGTTTCGCCGCACTTGGTCAGACGGCTCCTGCGCCCCCTTCACCGGACGCCGCCGTGACGCTGGCGCCCATGGTGGTGACGGGTGTCCAGCCAGGTCCGGCGCTGTGGAAGGTCAGCAGGGACGGTCACGTGATGTGGGTGCTTGGAATCACCTCGCCGCTGCCGAAGGGCATGCGCTGGGACTCGTCCAAGCTGGAAAGGCTGGTCGCCTCATCGCAACACGTGCTCAGGCCACCGAGCATGGAAATTGGCGTGAAAGCCGGCTTCTGGGGGCAGCTGTTCCTGATCCCCTCGATGATCGGACTGAAGAAACTTCCGGATGGCGAGACGCTGCAACAGGTGCTGCCGCCCGACGTGTACCGTCGCTGGCTGGTGCAGAAAAACAAGTATCTGCGCTACAGCTGGGGCGTCGAGCGCCTGCGGCCGACATTCGCGGGAGAGAAGCTGTACAGCGCTGCGCTCAGTCGCTCGGGCCTCACCGACGACGACGCGGTGGCCAAGGCCGTCTACGCCGCGGCCGGGCGCAACAAGGTCGCCATCACGAATACTTCGTATCGGCTGATGCTGGCTGATCCGCGCAGCACCGCGAAGCAGTTCAAACAAATGACGATGAATGACCAGCAGTGCCTCACGGATGCGCTGGACGCCATCGACCAGGATTTTTCGCAGGCCGCCGAACGGGCAAATGCCTGGGCGACCGGCGACCTGCAGGCGCTAGGCAAGATTCTTTCCACCAGGCAGCAGGATGATTGCCTTTCCGCCATTGGCAGCACCGACTTTGCCAAAAAGATCGGCATGACCGACATCTCCCGTCGGGAGCGACAGGCATGGATCAAGGCCGCGCAGGCCGCGCTGACGCACGACGCTTCATCGGTGGCCTTGCTGCCGATGGAAAACCTCCTCGGCAGCGACGACTACCTGAAGGTGCTGCAGACGGACGGCTATACCGTGCTATCGCCGGAGCCCTGACCGAGGCGAACGTTGGCTGTTGGATTCGACTTGGAGTATGTGCGCCTGACGACCTGACTAGTACATCGACACGTAAATAACGAAACATGGTACACTCTCCACATCGCTACCCGATGTACCGAGGTGTTGTCATGCGCCAGACGGAATTGCACTTGACCGACGAGGATCGCGCGGTCTTGGA
>JAJYSM010000050.1 GCA_021793575.1 Pseudomonadota bacterium | reverse complement strand
GAGAAACTCTCGTGAAGGTGCTCGGCGTGCTGATCCTGCTGCTGCTGCTGGCGGCGGTGCTGACCACCGCGATCGGCGTGGTGTGGACGCGCCACGAAAGCCGCGTGCTGTTCGTCAGCCTGACCGGTCTGCAGGATCAGCGCGACAATCTGAATATCGAATACGGCCGGCTCGAACTGGAGCAGGCCACTTACGCCGAGCCGCGCCGCATCGACGACGAGGCGCGGCAGCAGCTGGGCATGCTCGATCCGCGCCCGCAAGACATCCGGTTGCTGACCCGATGACCTGGCGCCAGGACAGCACCGCCCCCGTCCGGCCGCCGCGCCGCCGCGTCGTTGCCGCGCCCAGCGCGCGCCGGCGCATGGTGCTGGTGGTCAGCCTGCTGGGGCTGGCTTCGCTCGGACTGGTGGCGCGCGCGTTCGATCTGCAGGTGATCCGCAAGCAGTTCTACCAGCGTCAGGGCGACGCCCGCTTCCTGCGCGAGATGCCGATACCGGTGTCTCGCGGCACCATCTTCGACCGCAACGGCGAGCCGCTGGCGGTGTCGACGCCGGTGACCTCGATCTGGGCCAATCCGTCGCAGGTGTTGGAAAACGAGGACCGCATTCCGCAGCTGGCGCAGGCGCTGGGCGTGGACGCCGGCCAGCTGAAGCAGCTGCTGCTGCAGCGTGCCGACCGCGAGTTCCTCTACTTGCGCCGGCAGATGGCGCCTGAAGCCGCGCAGGCGGTGCTGGCGTTGGGCATTCCCGGCATCAACGGCCAGCGCGAGTTCAAGCGCTACTACCCGTCGGGCGAAGTCACCGCGCACGTGCTCGGCTTCACCAATATCGACGACCACGGCCAGGAGGGGCTGGAGCTGGCCTACGACGACTGGCTGTCCGGCAAACCCGGGCTCAAGCGCGTGATCCGCGACCGCATGGGCCACGTGGTGGAGGATCTGGAGCAGATCCGCGCACCCAAGCCGGGGCAGAACCTCACCCTCAGCATCGATCGGCGCATCCAGTTTCTGGCCTACAGCGAACTGAAGATCGCGCTGGACAAGTTCCAGGCCGATTCCGGCTCGATGGTGATCCTCGACGTGAAAACCGGCGAGGTGCTGGCGATGGTCAACCTGCCCACCTACAACCCGAACGCGGTGAACGACAGCCAGCCGGCGCAGCGCCGCAACCGCGCGATGACCGACGTGATCGAGCCGGGCTCGACGATCAAGCCGGTGCTGATGGCGGCGGCGCTTTCCAGTGGCCAGTACACGCCGACCAGCCCGCTGATCGACACCACCGGCGGCCACTGGTATTTCCAGGGCCACGACATCCACGACACCCACGACTACGGCGTGCTGACACCGACCGGAGTGATCACCAAGTCGAGCAACGTCGGCGCCGCGCACATCGCGATGACGCTGGACACCTCGCTGATGTACGACACCTACCGCGCGTTCGGCTTCGGCAACAGCACCGACAGCGGCTTTCCCGGTGAGGCCTCGGGCTACCTGAAGATCGGCCGCGACTGGCGCCCGCTGGAAAAGGCCATCATGGGCTACGGCTACGGCGTCAATGTGACGCCGCTGCAGCTGGCCAACGCCTACGCCACCATCGCCGACGGCGGCGTGATGCACGACCCCAGCTTCATCAAGGGCGACGACAACCCGCCCAAGCAGATCATCACGCCGGCCATCGCCGGCGAGCTGATCCAGATGATGGAGACCGTCACCGGTCCCGGCAGCACGGCGCCGGAAGCGCGCATCGCCAACTACAGCGTGGCCGGCAAGACCGGCACCGCGCACAAGGCCAGTGCCGGCGGCTACGACAAGAACAACTACGTCGCCGCATTCGCCGGCATCGTGCCGGCCACCCACCCGCGGCTGGTGGGTGTGGTGATCATCAACAACCCGACCCGGGGCAGCTACTACGGCGGCGTGGTTTCCGGCCCGGTGTTCTCCAGCGTGATGGGCGGCGCGCTGCGCCTGCTCGACGTGCCGCCGGACAACATCGGCCGCTGGTACGTCGGCGGCCCGCTGCAGGGCGCTGGCGGCCTGGCCGGCAGCAAGCCGCCGGCCGATGTGCCGCTGGACGACGCGCCGGTCGACGGGGGCACGCCGTGAGCACCGGCCATCTCGACCAGCTGCTGCTGGGCATCGCCGACGCGCAGATCGCCGCCGTGCCGGGCGCGAGCCGGATCGTGGTGTCCGGGCTGGCGCTCGACTCGCGCCGCGTGCGCCGCGGCGACGCGTTTTTCGCGCTGCGCGGCAGCCACGGCCACGGCATCGCATTCGCCGCCGGCGCGGTGCAGCGCGGCGCCCAGGTGGTGCTGGCCGAGGCGCCGGCGATCGACACGCCGCCGCTCGAGGTGCCGCTGCTGTGGGTGGACGACCTGCGCGAGCAGGTCGGCGAGATCGCGGCGCGCTTCCACGAGCGCCCGGCCGAGGCGCTGCGGATCGTCGGCGTCACCGGCACCAATGGCAAGACTTCGTGCGTGCAGTTGCTGGCGCAGGCGCTGAGCCTGCTCGGCCATCGCGCCGCCAGCATCGGCACGCTGGGCGCGGGGCTGCACGGCGCGCTGCGCGAAGGCGAGCGCACCACCCCGGATGCGCTGGCCGTGCAGCAGCTGCTGGCCGATTTCCGCGACGCCGGCGCCACCCACGTGGCGATGGAAGTGTCCTCGCACGCGCTGGAGCAGGGCCGCGTGGCGGCGGTGGAGTTCGAGGTCGCCGCCTTCACCAATCTCACCCGCGACCATCTGGACTACCACGGCAGCATGCAGGCCTACGGCGCCGCGAAGGCCAAGCTGTTCGCCTGGCCGAGCCTGCAGGCGGTGGTGATCAACCTCGACGATCCGTTCGGCCGCAACCTGCTGGCGCAGCTGCCTGCCGGGGTGCCGCCGCTGCGCTTCAGCATGGCCGACGACGCCGAGGCCGAGGTGGCGGCCAGCGCCATCGTCACCTCGGCGGCGGGGCTGACGTTCCGGTTGCGCACGCCGTGGGGCACGCGCATGCTGACCAGCCGCCTGCTCGGCCGCTTCAACGTGGCCAACCTGCTGGCGGTGGTGGCGTGCCTGGGCGCACTGGGCGAACCGTTCGAGCGCGTGGTGGCGGCAGTCGAGCGGCTGCAGCCGGTGCCCGGCCGCATGAGCCGCCTCGGCGGCGAGCACGGGCTGCCGCTGGTGGTGGTCGACTACGCGCACACGCCCGACGCGCTGGAGCAGGCACTGGCCGCGCTGCGCGCGCACTGCGCCGGACGGCTGCTGTGCGTGTTCGGCTGTGGCGGCGAGCGCGATGCCGGCAAGCGTCCGCTGATGGGCGCGATCGCCGCGCGCATGGCGGATGTGGCGATCGTCACCGACGACAATCCGCGCGGTGAGGACGGCGATGCGATCGTGGCGCAGATCGTGGCCGGCATGGCTGCGGCGAGGGCGATGACGGTCGAGCGCGATCGCGCGCGGGCGATCGCCCAGGCGCTGCAGCTGGCGCAGCCGGGCGACGTGCTGCTGATCGCCGGCAAGGGCCACGAGAGCTATCAGGAAGGCCCGGCCGGCAAGCATCCGTTCGACGACCTGGCGGTGGCGCACGCGGCGCTGGAACGGATCGCCCGGGAGCCGCGCGCATGATGGCGCTGAGCGCAATCGCAATGTGGACGCACGGCCGCCTGCTGGGCGCCGACGTCGAGGTCGCCGGCGTCGCCATCGACAGCCGCCGGCTGCAGCCGGGCGAGCTGTTCGTGGCGCTCGGCGGCGAGCGGGTGGATGGCCACGATTACCTGGCCGCGGCGGCCGCGCGCGGCGCGGCGGCCGCGCTGGTGATGCGCCGGGTCGACAGCGCGCTGCCGCAGGTGCTGGTGGACGACACCACGCTGGCGCTTGGCGACCTCGCCAGCGCGGTGCGCGCGCAGCGCAGCGCGCGGGTGGTCGGCATCACCGGTTCCAACGGCAAGACCACGGTGAAGACGCTGACCGCGGCGATCCTCTCGCGGCACGGCCGCACCCACTTCAACACGGGCAACTACAACAACGAGATCGGGCTGCCGCTGACGTTGCTGGCGCTGCCGCCGGAGGCCGAGTACGCGGTGCTGGAGATGGGCGCCGGCAAGCCGGGCGACATCGCCTACCTGGCTGCCATCGCGCGGCCCGATATCAGCCTCGTCAACCTCATCGCGCCGGCGCACCTTGAGCGCATGGGCAGCGTGGAAGGCGTGGCCGAGACCAAGGGCGCGCTGTACCAGGCGCTGCCCGCCGACGGCGTGGCGATCATCAATGCGGACGACGCGTTTGCGCGTTTCTTCGGCGGCCTGGCCGGCGCGCGCCGGCAGCTGCGCTTCGGGCTGGAGCAGCCGGCCGACGTGCGCGCCGACATTCTCGACGCGCGCGTGGACGGTTCGCGCTTCGTGCTGCGCACGCCGCAAGGTGACGCCGAAGTGGCGCTGCCGCTGCCGGGCCGGCACAACGTGGCCAATGCGCTGGCGGCCGCCGCGATCGCGCTGGCGCTGGACGTGCCGCTGGCCACCATCGTGGCCGGGCTGCAGCAGGCGAACGCGGTAACCGGCCGGCTCGTGCGCAGCGCGCTGCCCGGCGGCGGCACGCTGCTGGACGACAGCTACAACGCCAACCCCGGCTCGATGGCGGCGGCGATCGACACGCTGGCACTGGCCGGCGGCGAGCGCTGGCTGGTGCTGGGCGACATGGCCGAGCTGGGCACCGACGCGCGCGCGCTGCATGCCGGCATCGGCACGCGCGCCCACGAACGCGGCATCGAGCGGCTGTTCGCGGTGGGTCCGCTGAGCGCCGCCACGGTCGCGGCGTTCGGTGCCGGCGCGCAGCATTTCGCCGACCAACCGGCGCTGATCGCGGCGCTGCGCGCGCAGCTGCACGCCGGCGTCACCTGCCTGGTCAAGGGCTCGCGTTCGGCCGCGATGGAGCGGGTGGTGGCGGCGCTGGCCAGCCCATCGCCGGATGACCCACGCAGCGAGGAGGGCGCACCGCATGCTGCTTGAACTGATCAACTGGCTGGCGCGCTACCTGCCGGCGCCGCACCTGTTCCAGTACATCACCTTCCGCACCATCATGGCCGCGCTCACCGCGCTGGCGGTGTCGCTGCTGATGGGCCCGATGCTGATCCGCAAGCTGGGTGCGCTGAAGGCCGGCCAGGTGGTGCGCAGCGACGGCCCGCAGACGCATCTGGTCAAGGCCGGCACGCCGACCATGGGCGGCGTGATGATCCTGCTGTCGGTGGCGGTGGCCACGCTGCTGTGGGCCGACCTGCGCAACCGCTACGTGTGGGTGGTGCTGGCGGTGATGCTGGCGTTCGGCGCGATCGGCTTCTACGACGACTACCGCAAGCTGGTGCTGAAGGACAGCCGCGGGCTGGCCAGCCGCTGGAAGTATTTCTGGCAGTCGCTGTTCGGCCTCGGCGCGGCCGTATTCCTGTACGCCAGCGCGCCGCACGCGGTGGCCGGCCTGCCGGTGGCGGAGACGGCGCTGTACGTGCCGCTGTTCAAGCACGTGGTGCTGCCGATGGGGCTGTTCTTCGTGGTGCTGACGTATTTCATGATCGTCGGCTTCTCCAACGCGGTGAACCTCACCGACGGCCTGGACGGGCTGGCGATCATGCCGACGGTGCTGGTGTCCGGCGCGCTCGGCGTGTTCGCCTACCTCGCCGGCAACAAGCTGTTTTCCGAATACCTCGGCATCCCGTCGATTCCCGGCGCCGGCGAACTGGCGATCTTCTGCGGCGCGCTGGCCGGCTCGGGGCTGGGCTTCCTGTGGTTCAACACGTATCCGGCGCAGGTGTTCATGGGCGACGTCGGTGCGCTGGCGATGGGCGCGGCGCTGGGCTGCGTGGCGGTGATCGTGCGCCAGGAGATCGTGCTGCTGGTGATGGGCGGCGTGTTCGTGATGGAAACCGTCTCGGTGATGCTGCAGGTGGCCAGCTTCAAGCTCACCGGCAAGCGCATCTTCCGGATGGCGCCGATCCACCACCACTTCGAGCTGAAGGGCTGGCCCGAGCCCCGCGTGATCGTGCGTTTCTGGATCATCAGCGTGGTGCTGGTGCTGGTCGGTCTTGCCACATTGAAGGTGCGCTGAGATGCTCGGTCTCGATCCCACCCAGGCCAAACGTCGCCTCGGCCCGCGCGGCAGCTTCGACCTGCTGCTGATGCTGGCGCTGATCGGCCTGGCCAGCGTCGGCGTGGTGATGGTGACTTCCAGCTCGATCGCGGTGGCCGACAGCCGCCACATGGGCGCGTTCTACTTCCTCAAGCACGATCTGGCCTTCCTGGGCATCGGCCTGGTGGCGGCCGGCGTGGCCATGCGCACCGAGCTGAAGTGGCTGGAGAAATTCGCTTTTCCGCTGCTGGCGCTGGCGTTCATGCTGCTGCTGGCGGTGTTCGTGCCGCACCTGGGCATGCGCATCAACGGCGCCCGCCGCTGGCTCAATCTGCTGGTGACCAGCTTCCAGCCGGTGGAGGCGGTGAAGCTGATCCTGGTGATCTATGTCGCCAGCTATCTGGTGCGCCACCGCGACAGCGTCGAGACGAAATTTCTCGGCCTGATCAAGCCGATCGCGGTCGCCGGCGTGATCGTGATCCTGCTGCTGCTGCAGCCGGATTTCGGCTCGGCCACGCTGGTGATCGCGGTGACCATCGCGATGGTCTGGCTCGGCGGCGCGCGGCCGCTCTTCCTGTTCCTGATGGGGCTGCCGCTGATGCCGCTGCTGTACGTGGCGGCCACCGGCGAAAGCTACCGCGTGAAGCGGCTCACCTCGTTCATGGATCCGTGGAAAGATCCGTTCAACGACGGCTTCCAGCTGACCCAGTCGCTGATGGCGATCGGCCGCGGCGAGTGGACCGGCGTCGGGCTGGGCTCCAGCGTGCTGAAGCTGTCGTATCTGCCCGAGGCGCACACCGATTTCATCTTCGCGGTGATCGGCGAGGAGCTGGGCCTGGCCGGCGTGGTGCTGGTGATGAGCCTGTTCGCGCTGGCGGTGGGGCGCGGCCTGTACCTGGGGCTGAAAGGCGTCGAGGTGGGGCAGCGCTTTGCCGGCTACGTGGCGTTCGGCATCTCGCTGATGCTGGCGATGCAGGCGATCGTGTCGGTGGGTGTGAACCTCGGTGCGCTGCCGACCAAGGGGCTGACCCTGCCGCTGATCAGCTACGGCGGCTCGTCGATGGCGCTGACCTGCGCGATGGCCGGCGTGCTGCTGCGTGCCACTTACGAGATCAACCGCGCGCTCGACGCGCGCGAAGTGACCCGGCGCATGCCCGCCGTGTTGGCTGCCACCGATGCGCACGCCGTCGCGCACCAGCCCGAGCAGGCGGCCGCCGCATGAAGGCATCCGCGCCCGTGTTGATCATGGCCGGCGGCACCGGCGGCCACATCTTTCCCGGCCTCGCGGTGGCCGAGTGCCTGCGCGCGCAGGGCGTGCCGGTGGTTTGGCTGGGCGCGCTCGGCGGGATGGAGACACGCGTGGTGCCGGCGCAGCAGATCGAGCTGCATACGGTGGCGGTGGGCGGCCTGCGCGGCAAGGGCTGGCGCACGCGAGCGCTGGCGCCGCTGATGCTGCTGCGCGCGCTGGCCGCGTCGCTGGCGGTGATGCGCACGGTCAAGCCGCGCAGCGTGCTGTCGATGGGCGGCTATGTGGCCGGCCCAGGCGGCGTGGCGGCTTGGCTGCTGCGGCGCCCGCTGCTGGTGCACGAACAGAATCGCGTGGCCGGCTTCACCAACCGCCGGCTGGCGCGCCTCGCCCGCCGCGTGCTGACCGGCTTTGCCGACACGCTGCCGCGCGGCGAGTGGGTCGGCAATCCGGTGCGCGCGGCGATCGCGGCGCTGCCCGCGCCGGCGCAGCGCCTGGCCGGCCGCCACGGCGCGCCGCGTTTGCTGGTGCTGGGCGGCAGCCTGGGTGCGCGTGCGCTGAACCTGGCGCTACCGCAGGCGCTGGCGCTGCTGCCGGCCGACGCGCGTCCCGCGGTGCGGCACCAGTGCGGCAGCCGCGGCGTGGAAGAGGCGCGCGCGGCCTACGCGCAGGCCGGCGTCGTCGCCGACGTGGTGCCGTTCATCGACGACATGGCCGCCAGCTACGCCTGGGCCGATCTGGCCGTCTGCCGCGCCGGCGCGCTGACCGTGGCCGAGCTCACCGCGGCCGGCCTGGGCGCGGTGCTGGTGCCGTTTCCGCACGCGGTGGACGACCACCAGACGCGCAACGCCGAGGCGCTGCTCGCCGTTGGTGCCGCCGAACTGATGCAGGAGCGCGATCTGCAGCCGCAGGCATTGGCGCAGCGGCTGCAGACGCTGCTGAGCGACCGCGACCGCCAGCTGGCGATGGCCGCGGCCGCGCGCACCCTGGCCAAGCCCGATGCGGCGCAGGTCATAGCGCATGCGTGCGTGGAGGTGGCCGCATGACGCTGCGCCGTCTGCACGCCCACGAGGATCTGATGAGCACGTTTCGCCGCGTGCACTTCATCGGCATTGGCGGTGTCGGCATGAGCGGCATCGCCGAGGTGCTGCACAACCTCGGCTATGCGGTGTCCGGCTCCGACCGCGCGCTGTCGGCGACCGCGCAGCGGCTGCAGCAGCTCGGCATCGAGGTGCACGCCGGGCATGCCGCCGCGCACGTCGGCGATGCCGATGTGGTGGTGACCTCCAGCGCGATCGGCCAGGACAACCCGGAGCTGGTCGCGGCCCGCGCCGCGCGCGTGCCGGTGATTCCGCGCGCGGAGATGCTGGGCGAATTGATGCGCTTCCGCCGCGGCATCGCGATCGCCGGCACCCACGGCAAGACCACCACCACCAGCCTCACCGCCAGCGTGCTGGCCGAGGCCGGCTACGACCCGACCTTCGTGATCGGCGGCCAGCTCACCGCGGCCGGTGCCAACGCGCGGCTCGGCACCGGCCAGTATCTGGTGGCCGAAGCCGATGAATCCGACGGCTCGTTCCTGCTGCTGTCGCCGGTAGTGGCCGCAATCACCAACATCGACGCCGATCACCTGGAAAACTACGGCGGCGACTATGCCCAGCTGAAAAAGGCGTTCGCCGATTTTCTGCACCGGCTGCCGTTCTACGGCCTCGCCGTGCTGTGCGTGGACGACCCCGAGGTCGCCGCGCTGGCGCAATCCACCACCCGCCGCGTGATGACCTACGGCATCGACACGGCGAACGCCGACGTGCGTGCGGTCAATCTGGTGCAGCGCGGCTTCGAGATGCATTTCGACCTGTGGCTGCCCGGCCGCGGTGAAGCGCTGCCGGTGAAACTCAACCTGCCCGGCCGCCACAATGTGCTGAACGCGCTGGCCGCCGTCACCATCGGCTGGCAGCTGGGCGTCGAGGCGGTGGCGCTGGCGCACGCGCTGGAGCATTTCCAGGGCGTCGGCCGGCGCTTCCACCGGCGCGGCGAGATCGCGCTGGATCAGGGCCATGTGCTGCTGGTCGACGACTACGGCCATCACCCACGCGAGCTGGCCGCAGTGTTCGCCGCCGCCCGCGGCGGCTGGCCCGAGCGCCGCCTGGTGGTCGGCTTCCAGCCGCACCGCTACAGCCGCACGCGCGATCTGCTGGACGACTTCGCCAACGTGCTGGCCGAGGCCGACGTGCTGGTGCTGACCGAGGTGTACCCGGCCGGCGAGGCGCCGATCACCGGCGCCGACGGCCGCGCGCTGGCGCGTGCGGTGCGCGCGCGCGGCAAGGTCGATCCGGTGCTGATCGAACATCCGCGCGAACTGAAGGACACGCTGCCGTCCCTGCTGCGCGACGGCGATCTGCTGCTGCTGCTGGGCGCCGGCGACATCGGCGCGGCGGCGCTGGAACTGGCGCAAGCCGGTCAACTGAGGAGCCACAGGCCATGAGTCAGCCCGTCACGTCCCGCGCCCGCATCACCGATCCCGCCCACTTCGGCCGCGTCGCCGTGGTGATGGGCGGCAGCTCGGCCGAGCGCGAGGTGTCGCTGAATTCCGGCCGTGGTGTGCTGGCTGCACTGAAGGCGCGCGGCGTGGATGCGCATGCGATCGACGGCATTCCGGCGCTGCTGGATGCGCTGCGCGCCGGCCACTTCGCGCGCGTGTTCAACATCCTGCACGGCCAGCACGGCGGCGGTGAGGACGGCGTGCTGCAGGGCGCGCTGGAATCGCTCAACGTGCCGTACACCGGCTCGGGCGTGCTCGGCTCGGCGCTGTCGATGGACAAGACCCGCTCCAAGCGCGTGTGGCAGTCGCTTGGCCTGCCGACGCCGAAATTCGCCGCGCTGCCGCGCGGCGCCGATGTGCACGCGGCGGCGCGCGAGGTCGGCTTTCCGCTGATCGTGAAGCCCGCCTGCGAAGGCTCCAGCGTGGGCGTGACGCGGGTGTTTGCGGCGCAGGACCTGGACGCCGCGGTGGCGCTGGCGACGAAGTATCCGGGCGACCTGCTGATGGAAACGCTGATCGAGGGCGACGAGCTGACCGTGGCGATCCTCGGTCGCCAGGTGCTGCCGAGCATCCACATCGTGCCGCAGGCAGCGTTCTACGACTACAACGCGAAATACGTGGCCGAGGACACCCAGTACCTCTGCCCCGGCCTCGACGGCAGCGCGGCCGACGAACTGGCCGCGCTGTCGCTGGCGGCGTTCGACGCGCTCGGCTGCGCCGGCTGGGGCCGCGTCGACGTGATGCGCGACCGCGCCGGCCGCAACTGGCTGCTGGAAGTGAACACCGCGCCTGGCATGACCTCGCATTCGCTGGTGCCGAAGGCCGCCGCGGCCGCCGGCATCGACTACCAAGAGCTGTGCTGGCGCGTGCTGGAGACGAGCTTGGGGGGAGAGCGGAGAGCGGGGAATGGGGAACGGGGACGCGCTGATTCTTCGCGGGACATGGATGCAGCTTCGTCTTTAACTTCCGCGGAGCCGGGAACTGCCAGCTCGCAAGAATCCAGCTGTTCTCCGTTCCCCGATCCCCGTTCCCGCGACTCCACCGGAGGCGCCCCGTGAAAGGAACCGTCCGCCTGCTCGCCTGGTGTCTGGCCATCGCGCTGCTCGCGCTGCCGGTGGTCGGGCTGCTGCGTGGCTGGTTCGCGGCCAGCCGCTGGCCGGTGACGCAGCTGACGGTGCAGGCCGAGTTCAAGCATGTCAGTGCGGCACAGATCCGCGCCGCCGTGCTGCCGCGGCTGGGCAAGGGCTTCTTCGCGCTGAACCTGGAGGCGGTGCAGCAGGCGGTGGCCGCGCTGCCGTGGGTGGAGTCGGTGGAGGCGCGCAAGCGCTGGCCGGACACGCTGCTGCTGCGCGTGCGCGAGCGCCAGCCGTTTGCGCGCTGGAACGACCGCCAGCTGATCAGCCGCCAGGGCCGCGTGTTCGACGCGCCGGGCGCCGCTGCGCTCAGCACACTGCCGGATCTGCGCGGCCCGGACGCGCGGCTGGCCGAGGTGGTGAGCTTCTACGCCGACACGCAGAAGGCATTTGCCGGCACCCATCTGCAGATCGCCGGGGTGACACTGACCGAGCGCGGCAGCTGGAGCGTGACTACCGCCAGCGGCGCGCAGATCGTGATCGGCGACCGCGACCAGGCCGGTCGGCGGCTGCGCCGCTTCCTCGACGTCTACGCGCAGATGATGACCGGCCACAGCGACGGCTTCACCTACGCCGACCTTCGCTACACCAACGGATTCGCCGTGCGCTGGCCGCAGTCGCCGGCCGCCGCCACCCACGCCGGAGGCTCGCCCCGCACATGAAGACGCGCAACGACAAGCAGCTGGTGGTCGGACTCGATATCGGCACCTCCAAGGTGATGGCGATCGTCGGCGAGTACGAGCCGGGCGAACCGATCACCGTGATCGGCATCGGCACCCATGTGTCGCGCGGCATGAAGCGCGGTTCGGTGGTCGACATCGAATCGACCGTGCACTCGATCCAGCGCGCGGTGGAGGAGGCCGAGCTGATGGCCGGTTGCGACATCCGCTCGGTGTACGCCTCGATCTCCGGCAGCCATCTGGAAACCCGCAACTCGCACGGCAATGCGGCGATCCGCGACCGCGAGGTCACCGCGGCCGATCTGGAGCAGGTGCTGGAAGCGGCCAGCGCGGTGGCGATTCCGGCCGATCGCAAGGTGCTCTACAAGGAGTCGCAGGAATACCGCATCGACGGCCAGGACGGCATCCGCTCGCCGGTCGGCATGAGCGGCGTGCGGCTGGAGGCGAACGTGCATCTGGTCACCGGCGCGGCGGCGGCGGTGCAGAACATCACCAAGTGCATCCAGCGCTGCGGGCTGAGCGTGGACGAGCTGGTGCCCTCCGCGCTGGCCAGCGCCAAGGCGGTGCTCACCGACGACGAGCGCGAGCTGGGCGTGTGCCTGGTCGACATCGGCGCCGGCACCACCGACATCGCGATCTACACCCAGGGCTCGATCCGCTACACCGCCTCGCTGCCGGTTGGCGGCGATCAGGTCACCAGCGACATCGCCTATGGCGTGCACACGCCCACCGCCCACGCGGAGGAAATCAAGATCAAGTACGCCTGCGCGCAGACCGGGCTGGCGCATGCTGAGGAAACCATCCAGGTGCCCAGCGTGGGTGATCGGCCGCCGCGACGCCTGGCGCGGCAGTCGCTCGCGCAGAGCGTGCAGGCGCGCTACGAGGAAATCTTCGAGATGGTGCAGGACCAGCTGCGCCGCTCCGGCTACGAGAGCCTGGTCGCCGCCGGCGTGGTGCTGACCGGCGGCGCCTCGAAGATGGAAGGCGCGCTGGAGCTGGCCGAGGAAATCTTCCACAAGATGGTGCGCATCGGCGTGCCGCAGCAGATCGAGGGCCTCGGTGAAGTCGTTTCCAGCCCGCTGCATGCCACCGGCGTGGGCCTGCTGCTGCACGGCGCGCGCGCCGGCGGCATGCGCGTGAGCGGACCGGCCGGCGGCAACGTGGGCGGCATGATCGAGCGGCTGCGCAGCTGGATCACGCGGAATTTCTGAGCCGGCGCAGCGATTTTTTTCAAGGTGGCGCAGGAGGCGTTACCCGGGGCGGAAGGAAGCCAGCCCACCACCATGAACCGGCAGGAGTCGCGCTTCGTGGTTACAACGACAACAACTCTACGGAGGACGGGAAATGTTTGAACTGATTGAAAAACTCGCACCCAATGCAGTCATCAAGGTCATCGGCGTGGGCGGCGGCGGCGGCAATGCCGTGGCGCACATGCTGAATGCCAACATCGAAGGCGTCGAATTCATCGTCGCCAACACCGACGCGCAGGCGATGACCAGCTGCAGCTCGCGCACCCACCTGCAGTTGGGTGGCAACGTGACCAAGGGTCTCGGCGCCGGCGCCAATCCGGAGGTCGGCCGGCAGGCCGCGCTGGAGGATCGTGAGCGCATCGAGGCGATGCTGGAAGGCGCCGACATGGTCTTCATCACCGCCGGCATGGGCGGCGGCACCGGCACCGGCGCAGCGCCGGTAGTGGCCCAGCTGGCCAAGGAAAAGGGCATCCTCACCGTGGCGGTGGTAACCAAGCCGTTCCCGTTCGAGGGCCGTCGACGCATGCAGGTGGCGCTGAAGGGCATCGAGGATCTGTCGCAGCACGTCGACTCGCTGATCACCGTGCCGAACGAGAAGCTGCTCAGCGTGCTCGGTCGCGACGTCACCCTGCTGAACGCGTTCAAGGCCGCCAACGACGTGCTGCAGGGCGCCGTGCAGGGCATCGCCGATCTGATCACGGCTCCCGGCCTGATCAACGTCGACTTTGCCGACGTGCGCACGGTGATGTCCGAAATGGGCCTGGCGATGATGGGCTCGGGCACCGCCCGCGGCGACGATCGGGCGCAGGCCGCGGCCGAGGCGGCGATCAAGAACCCGCTGCTGGAGGACGTCAATCTCAACGGCGCCTGCGGCATCCTGGTCAACGTGACGGCCGGCCCCAACCTCACCATGCGCGAGTTCGACGAAATCGGCCGGATCATCCACGACTTCGCCAGCGAGGATGCCACGGTGGTGATCGGCACCTCGCTCGATCCGGACATGAAGGACGACGTGCGCGTGACGGTGGTGGCCACCGGCCTCAACCGCGCTACCGCCTCGCGCCAGCCGATCCGCATGGTCGAGACCCAGCAGGTACAGATGCGCCCGCGCCCGGTGGTGCTGCGTACCGGCACCGGCAACGAAGTGGTCGATTACGCCCAGCCGGAGCAGGTGATCACGCACCACGGCCGCGGCGAAGGCGGCCATGCACCCTCCGGCAAGGCGTCCGAACCGGGCTTCGACTACCTCGATATCCCGGCGTTTCTGCGGCGCCAGGCCGACTGAGTCGACGCGTAGAGGTGAAGGGGGGAGTGATGCATTGAACAAAAGTCCGTTAGGCTGGTCAGTCTAGGGTCGTGTCGGCTGCGGTGTTCCGCAGCTTGACCGACGGTGTTGCGGCCGCTTCAGGCTGGGGGCGAAGGCGCAGACTGGCGGTGATCGGACAGTACCCATGCGTGCAGCCTCATGACCGTGCGTACAGAGTGACGCATGACCGGCGACCCTGCCGGCTCAATGCCCGTGCCGGATTCCCGTCCCCGGCACGGGCATTGCGTCTTCGGTGCGATCAGGCGATGAGGAAGCCGCTGACTACTGGCTTTCCGAGATGAAGGAAGGATGAAGGTTTAATCATACTGAACGGTGCGGTTTGCTATTGCCACAGGTTAAAACTGTGTTAGCATCCGCCCCTAATTGGCTGCTGCCAACATGGGTGTCAACAACTAATGATCAAGCAGCGTACGCTCAAAAACATCATCCGGGCCACCGGCGTTGGCCTGCACACTGGCGACAAGGTTTACATGACGCTGCGGCCGGCCGCACCGAATACCGGCATCGTGTTTCGACGCACCGATCTGGAGCCGCCGGTCGATATCCGCGCCCGCCAGGACAACGTCGGCGACACGCGCCTGTCGACCACGCTGGTCAACGGCGAGGCACGCGTCTCCACCGTCGAGCACCTGCTCTCGGCGATGGCCGGACTCGGGATCGACAACGCCTACGTCGACCTCTCTGCGCCGGAAGTGCCGATCATGGACGGCAGCGCCGGTCCCTTCGTGTTCCTGCTGCAATCGGCCGGCATCGAAGAGCAGAACGTGGCCAAGCGCTTCATCCGCATCAAGAAGCCGATCCGCGTGCAGGATGGCGACAAGTGGGCCAGCTTCGATCCGTTCGAGGGTTTCAAGGTCGGCTTCTCGATCGACTTCAACCACCCGATCATCAGCAAGCGTACCTCGCGCGCCGAGATCGACTTCTCCACCACTTCTTTCGTCAAGGAAGTGAGTCGCGCGCGCACCTTCGGCTTCATGCGTGACATCGAGGCAATGCGCGAGCAGAACCTGGCGCTCGGCGGTTCGATGGACAACGCGGTGGTGCTGGACGACTACCGCGTGCTCAACGAGGACGGCCTCCGCTACGAGGACGAGTTCGTCAAGCACAAGATCCTCGACGCCATCGGCGATCTGTACCTGCTCGGCCACAGCCTGATCGGTGCCTACCACGCGCACAAGTCCGGCCACGAGCTCAACAACAAGCTGCTGCGCACGCTGATGGCCGATGCCACGGCGTGGGAAGAAGTCAGCTACCAGGATGATCCGGCCACCTCGCCGATTTCCTACGCGCATCCCGCCCAGGCGGTGTGACGCACGCACCCGCAATACACTGATTACCCATGAAAAACGGCCGCGTCGCGAGACACGGCCGTTTTTCGTGATGGGTGCTCGTCGCGGCGGCTTCACTTCACGTCCCGAACACATGGCATGCTGTTGTCGCTGCAGCGGCATGCTATAAATCATCGCGCTGATGGCGGGACGGCAGGGTTTTAGGCCTCCGGGCGGCACGACGCGCTCAGGCAAGGCGCGCCACACCGGTCGGTCAATCAGCAGTTTCGGCGAGGGATGCCAGCTCCAGATACAGCGCCCGCAATTCGGGGTCTGTGAGTGACTCGGCGGCAGCCCGGAGATGGGCGGCCGCCGTTGGCGAAAGCGGTTTTGACCGATCCGGCTGCGTTGCGACCGCTGGCTGGGGAACCACTTTCACGGTGACTGAACTGGCGTGGGTGCCAATGGCGCTTGCGGTGGCAAGGATCTGCGTCTGCATCAGGCGCAGCCGCGAAGCCCACGCCGGGGAGGACGCCAGAAAGACGAGGCGGTCGTTGCGCAGGTTGGCGAATCGCACCTGCTCGCGCAACGGCGACGGCAGCGTCTGGCGCAGGGCGCGATCCAGCGCTTCGAGCATGCCGGCCTTGCGGGCCAGCGTGGCGAAGGAGCCGCATTCGACAATGGATTTCGGTCCGTTGCCGAGCCGGCGGGTAGTGGCGGGAGTTGCGCGTTGCACGATGCCGGCATTCGATTTTGGAAAGACATGCAAATCATACTCGTCTCACGCGCTCGCAAATTACCCCGAACCATCGACCTGGCGGATCGACGCCTGCGTTGGAAAGCGTTCATGGTCGTGGCCGTGATGGTGCTGGGATGCGCCGGCGTGGGCGCGGTATTGGCGCTGACCTTCAGCAGTCCGCGCGACCGGGCGCTGGCACAGATTCACCGCCTGCAGCAGCAGATCGACCGGCAAAATGCCCAGGTCGGCGGCGTGCGCCAGGACGCCCAGCGCGGACTGGATGCGTTGGCGGTGAAGCTCGGCCAGCTGCAGGCGCAATCGACGCGACTGAACGCGCTGGGCGAACGGCTGATCGAAGTTGGCAAACTTGATGCCAGCGAATTCGATTTCGACCAGCCGCCGGGAGTCGGCGGCGTCGAGGATGCCAGCGGCAACGCCTATGCTCTGCCGCCGGCGCTCGACCGCAGCATCAGCCAGCTGGCCAGCCAGTTCGACAGTCAGCAGGCGCAGCTTTCCGCGCTGCAGAGCCTGTTGCTGGACGCGCGCATCGAATCGAATCTGAAGCCCACCGGGATGCCGGTGCAGGGCTATATCTCGTCCTACTTCGGCGTGCGGCCGGATCCGTTCGATGGCCGCAGTGAAATGCATACCGGCATCGACATCGCAACTCCCTACGGCACGCCGGTACATACGGTGGCCGAGGGCATGGTGACCTTTGCCGGCGTGCGCAATGGTTACGGCAACGTGGTCGAAATCGATCACGGCAATGGCTACATGACCCGTTACGCGCACAACAGCGTGCTGGACGTGCATGCGGGTCAGCACGTGCAGGTGGGCGAGGTGATTGCCCAGGCCGGTTCCACCGGCCACTCGACCGGCTCACACGTGCATTTCGAAGTCTGGTACGACGGCCGCGTGATCAATCCGTTGGCGTTCGTGCGCAAACACCGCTGAGCGTCCGGGCGTTCTGTCCGGGTCATTGCTCCGCGCCGGAACGGCCAGATCACACCTTGAAACGGGTCAGGGTCGACGCCACTCATGCAGGGTCGCAACGTGCCTGCTTGGCGGCGGCTTGCGGCTGGCCTGTCGGAGCCTCGCCAATTGGAGCGATGCCGATCGGGGCATGTGGTAATAGGCATGTAGTAATATGCCCGATTGCTCCGTGTCTGCAGCGGGCATCCTGTTTCCCAACCCGGAAGATCGATGTTCAATCGTGCCCTGACGAGCCTGTTCGGTAGCCGCAACGAGCGCGTGTTGCGCCAGCTCTCCCGCAGCGTTACCCGCATCAATGCGCTGGAGCCCGAGTTCGAGAAGCTGAGCGACGATGCCCTGCGCGGCAAGACCGCGGAGTTCACCCGGCGTGTCGCCGCCGGCGAGTCGCTCGACAGCCTGCTGCCGGAAGCGTTTGCGGTGGTGCGTGAGGCGGCCAAGCGCACGCTCGGCATGCGCCATTACGACGTGCAGCTGATCGGCGGCATGGTGTTGCACGCCGGCAAGATCGCCGAGATGCGCACCGGCGAGGGCAAGACCCTGGTCGGCACGCTGCCGGTGTACCTCAATGCGCTGGAAGGCAAGGGTGTGCACGTGGTCACCGTGAACGACTACCTGGCGCGCCGCGATTCCGCGCAGATGGGCAAGCTCTACAGCTTCCTCGGGCTGAAGGTGGGCGTGGTCTATCCGGGCATGGATCACGCGGACAAGAGCGAGGCCTACGCCGCCGACATCACCTACGGCACCAACAACGAGTTCGGCTTCGACTATCTGCGCGACAACATGTCGCTCAGCAAGGAGCAGCGCTATCAGCGCGGCCTGCATTACGCGATCGTCGACGAGGTCGATTCGATTCTGATCGACGAGGCGCGCACGCCGCTGATCATCTCCGGCCCCGCCGAGGATTCGCCGCAGCTCTACATGGCGGTGAACAAGATCGTGCCGCGGATGATCCGCCAGACCGAGGAGGATGGCACCGGCGACTACTGGGTCGACGAGAAGCAGAAGCAGGTGCATCTGTCCGAAGCGGGCATGCAGCACGCCGACGAACTGTTGCGCGAGGCCGGGGTGATCGATGAGGACAGCGGCCTGTACGATTCGAAGAACCTGGCGGTGGTGCATCATCTGAACGCCGCGCTGCGCGCCAACGGCATCTACCAGCGAGACGTCGATTACATCGTGCGCGACGGCGAGGTCATCATCGTCGACGAGTTCACCGGCCGCACGCTGGCCGGCCGGCGCTGGTCCGACGGTCTGCACCAGGCGGTCGAGGCGAAGGAAGGCGTGCCGATCCAGCGCGAGAACCAGACGCTGGCCACGGTGACGTTCCAGAACCTGTTCCGCATGTACAAGAAGCTGGCCGGCATGACCGGCACGGCCGACACCGAGGCGTTCGAGTTCCAGAGCATCTACGGCCTGGAAGTGGTGGTGATTCCCACCCACATGCCGATGATCCGCAAGGACAACTCGGACATGATCTTCCTGGCGCAGGAGCCGAAGTACCGCGCCGTGATCGAGGACATCAAGGACTGCCACAAGCGCGGTCAGCCGGTGCTGGTCGGCACCACCTCGATCGAGGTGTCCGAGCTGCTTTCCGGCATGCTGACCAAGGCCAAGGTGACGCACGAGGTCCTCAACGCCAAGCAACATGAGCGCGAGGCGCACATCGTGGCCCAGGCCGGCGCGCCGGGACAGGTCACTATCGCCACCAACATGGCCGGCCGCGGCACCGACATCGTGCTCGGCGGCAGCCTCGACGCCGCCCTGGCCGCGCTGCCGGCAGATGCCGGCGAGATGGATCGCCAGCGCGTCAAGGCCGAGTGGAAGAAGCTGCACGAGCAGGTGCTCGCCGCCGGCGGCCTGCACATCATCGGCACCGAGCGCCACGAATCGCGGCGCATCGACAACCAGCTGCGCGGTCGCTCCGGTCGCCAGGGCGATCCCGGCTCGTCGCGCTTCTATCTGTCGCTGGAGGACAACCTGCTGCGCATCTTCGGCGGCGAAGGGCTGATCCGCTGGATGAAGCGCTTCGGCATGAAGGACGACGACGCGCTGGAAGATCGCATGATCAGCCGGCAGATCGAGAAGGCCCAGCGCAAGGTCGAGCAGCACAACTTCGACATCCGCAAGCACCTGCTGGAATTCGACGACGTCGCCAACGACCAGCGCAAGGTGATCTATCGTCAGCGCGACGAGCTGCTTGAGGGCGATGAAGTCTCCGGCACCGTCGCCGACATCCGCGAGGATGTGGTGCAGTCGATGGTGCGTGCACACGTGCCGGCCGAGAGCATCGACGAGCAGTGGGATCTGACCGGCCTCGAGCGCGAGCTGCAGAGCGAACTCGACCTCAGCCTCGATCTGCGGCAATGGGTCGAGCAGCAGCATGAGGTCGATGCCGAGACCATCCTGACACACGTGCGCGATGCGGCGAACGGGCTGTTCGAGGCCAAGGAAGCGCAGATCGGTGCCGACACCATGCGCCAGCTCGAGAAGCACGTGATGCTGACGGTGGTCGACAACGCGTGGAAGGATCATCTGTCCAACATGGACTACCTGCGCCAGGGCATCTATCTGGTTGGCTACGCGCAGCAGGACCCGAAGCAGGCCTTCAAGCGCGAATCGTTCAAGCTGTTCTCCGAGATGCTCGACCGCATCAAGAGCGAAGTGGTGCAGATGCTGGCGCGCATCCGCATTCGCAGCGAGGAGGAAGTGGCGGCGATGGAGGCCGAACAGATGCGCATGGCCGAGCGCCTGCAAAGGCAGATGCTGGCCACCGGCGGCGGCGCGCCGGTCGACGCGTTTGGCAGTGCTTCACCGCCGGTCGCCGGCATCGGCGCCGGCGCCGCACAGCGATCGGTGCCAGGCGACGCGCCCAAGGTCGGCCGCAACGAGCTGTGCCCATGCGGTTCCGGCAAGAAGTACAAGCACTGCCACGGCCAGCTGGCCTGAGCATCTGCGACACGCCTGAAACACCGACGTGCGGTTGCGCCTGAGCGGGAATCAGCCGGTCGGGACGGTGGCGACTGCTCGGCCGCAATGACTGCGCGGCACTGCGCGTCGAAGGCCTGGGCAGATTATGCCCATTGCTAACGACGCCCTGGTGCGTGCCGGCGTTGATTCACGCAACCCAATCCCACATCATCGTGCCTCACGTCACAGGCACATGCCGTCATGAGCAATCCGAGGCGCAGATACCGGCATCACGCTGATCTGCTGGTGTGGGGATTGGCCTCGGTACTGGCGTGCATCCTGCCCGCAGGTGCCGCCGCCGCGGATGGATCCTGGCAAGCCGAACCCTACCAGCTGGGCCAGGGGCTCTATTTCCCCCAGCAGTCGCTGCGGGTCGGCGGCTATGCCGATATTCACTTCTACAACCTCGACCAACACCCCGCGGCACTCAGCGCCGAAGACCTCAGCCTGTTTCTGTCCAAGGACATTGGCACCCACTGGAAGCTGTTCAGCGAAACCGAGCTGGGCGATGCGCTGCTTGTCGACAGCCAGCACGCAACTACCAGGGGCGCCAATATCGACGTCGAGCGGCTCTACGCCGACTATCACACCAGCAGCGGCATCACGCTGCGCTTCGGCAAGTTCCTGACCCCGGTGGGGCAGTGGAATCTGGTGCATGCCGACCCCCTCGTATGGACGGTGTCGCGCCCGCTGACCACTACGGGCAGCTTCTCGCGCCATGCCAGCGGCGCCATGCTGTACGGCACCGTCACGCTCAAGCAGAACGACCTCGATTACTGGCTGTTCGCGGATGACGGCAAGGAGCTTGCCTTCACCCGCAGCCACAATCTCGCATTCACCGACTATGGTGCCAGCAGCACGCTGAGGAACGATTTTCAGCATGCTGTCGGTGGGCAATTTCTCTATCACATGCTGGGCGACCGCCTGAGCCTGGGCGCGTCTTACGTCCGCTATGCCCTGAAAAATCCGCAGCAGCAGTACTGACTCACCGGCATCGACTTCGGCTGGTCCGGCCGCTACGTCGAATTCAGCGGCGAAGGCATCTGGCGCACGGCGGACAGTCCGCTGATTCCGGATGAATACGGCGGGTATGTGCAGGCGGTTGTTCCGCTGCCGCGGCACCTGTATGCCGTGAGCCGCTATGAGCGCTATCGGAATTCGCTACCCAACCAGCTGGTGACCATCAGGACATTCGGCATCGACTACCGCCCCGAATCCGGCATCTCGTTCAAGCTCGAATATCGCGACGGCACCCACAACGCCACTCTGGCGCCGAGCGGCGTGCTGGCCTCGATCGGCGTGCTTTTCTGAGCCATGGTGCCACTATCCACCCGCCGCATGGTTGTTCTTGGCGCCTTCATCGTCGCGGGCACTTTCGTGCGTTACACGATGGCTGCGCAGGCGGGTGAATCGAAGATCGCGGTCATCGTTTCGAGCCATGCCCGCGATGTGCCGGCGATCGATCCCGGGATGCTGCGCAACACCTATCTGAAGAAAATCTTTGTCGACCCGCAGGGGCACGCCTATATTCCGGTCAACCTGCCGCCGGACAGCAAGCTGCGGCAGGCCTTTTCCCGCACCGCCATCGGCATGAGCGAATTGCGCTTGCAGAACTATTGGAATCAGCAGTACTTCCAGGGTGTCAGTCCCCCTTACGTGCTCGGATCCGAGGCCGCCGTGGTCGAATTCGTGGCCAAGACGCCCGGCGCCATCGGCTATGTGGAGCCATGCTTCGTCACGACGGGCGTCGCTACCGTGCAGCTGCTGACGGTCCCCGTGGCGGCATCCTTCGTGCCTGCCGAAGCCTGTCCGGTGCGCGCGGCGCGCTGATCCGCAAGCCCTGTCCGCCCGGCAGCGCATGCCAGCCAAAACACGGAGCCACCGTGCAAACGGTTGCAGACAAACTCTGCACCCTGCAAGTTTCGGTGGCCTGCGCTGTG
>JAJYSM010000003.1 GCA_021793575.1 Pseudomonadota bacterium | reverse complement strand
AGTCGTGGTCACTTCAACCCGCGCGGCGTCAAGCGCAAGATGAGCAGCTTCAACGTCCGCCATCGCGGTGTGTTGCTCCACCAAAAGCATCAGCCTGTGCCGGTGCTTCGTATCTGAACAGTATTGGAGCTACCAGCCACATATCGGCTATTCGGAGCAGGACCGCGCGGTGCTGGAATTTGTTGCCAGTCACGTGCTCACCGCACTGGAGCGCAGGCAGGGCAAGGACGAGCTGGAGCATCGCGTCCAGCTGCGCACGCGCGAACTGGTCGAGGCCAACCTGGCCCTGCAGCGCGAGGTCATGGAGCGCCAGCGCGCCGAGCAACTGCAGGCAGCGCTGTTCCAGCTGGCTCAGCTGGCCACCGCCGACATCGACGAAAGCGAGTTCTACGAACGTGTGCATGCCGTGGTTGGCGGATTGCTGTATGCGGAGAACTTCTTCATCGCGCTGGTCTCGGACGGCCGGCAGCAGCTCGATTTTCCGTATTACGTGGATACCGGCATACGCAGCATGCCATCGCGGCCGATCGGCCGCGGTTTGAGCGAATATGTCTTGCGCACGGCGAGCCCTTTGCTGTTGCGGCAGCGGGCCGAGATCGATGCGCTGAACCAGCAGGGCGTGGTGGTACCGCAGCATGTGGGCGAGCCTGCGATGAGCTGGCTCGGCGTGCCGCTGCTGGTCGGCGACGAAGTGATCGGCCTGGTGACGGTGCAGAGTCTGGACCAGGAGGTTGTCTACGCGATGGCGGATCAGGAGCTGCTCGCGTTTGCCGCCTTGCAGATCGCCAACAGCATCCATCGCCGCCGATCGGCGGCCTCGCTGCAGCAGGCCAAGGCGCAGCTGGAACAGCGGGTGGAGGAACGCACGCAGGAGTTGCGCCGGCAGATTGTCGAACGCGAGCGGGTGCAGGAGCAGCTCAGGCACCAGGTCATGCACGACCCGTTGACCGGCCTGCCCAACCGCGGCTTTCTGTGCGATCGGGTCGACCGCCTGCTGGGCATGATGAAGCGCAGGCCGGAACGACGCTGTGCGCTGCTGTATCTGGATCTCGACCATTTCAAGGCGATCAACGACAGCCTCGGCCATCTCGCCGGTGACGAGTTTCTGAAAATGGTTGCCCACCGACTGCAGCTATGCGTGCGCGACCCTGATGTGGTCGCGCGACTGTCGGGAGATGAATTTTCGATCGTGCTGGAAGACCTCGAAACACCGGCCGCCGCCACCAACGTGGCGAAGCGTGTGTTGCAGGTGCTGAGCGAGCCGATGCAGGTGGCGGGCACGGCACGGATACCTTCCATCAGCATCGGTATCGCGATCGGCGACTACCGCTACAGCAACAGCGACGAACTGCTGCGCGACGCGGATGCTGCGTTGTATCGCGCCAAGGAACAGGGCCGCCATCGTTTCGAGGTGTTCGGGCAGGCACCGGCACCGGCGGTCGGCGACGCGGCCGCGGCGGGGCAGCCGCCCGAAGGGTGAGGCTGAACCTCAGCGCTGATCAGCGCTGATCAGGGCAACCCAGGGGACGTCCTGATTCGTCGAACCTCGGCGATCACAGCTCGTCCGCTGGCATGCAGGCACGCCGATCGGATTCACAGCCGCTGCCAGCGCGGTATGCTCTTCGTCAGTCAAGCATCACGTCGACAGGGGCGCGCGATGGGAGTCAGAAAGTGGTTGGCCAGTCCCCTCGGGGTGGTGTCGTTGGTGGGCGCCGCGGTGTTCGTGACCGAGTTCGCAGTCATGCTGTTGATGCGGGATGTCCTCGCGCCGCTGATGCATGTGGCGATGGCGCACGAGCGCTGGGATCTGGTTACCGCGACGGTGCTGACCCTCACCGTCTCACCTGCGCTTTATCTTCTGGTCTTTCGCAAATTGCGGGAGGGCGAGGCTCATTTCCGCCAGGTCACCACCGCCATGCTCGATGCGATGATCATCACCGACCCGCAGGCCCGGGTCGTCGAGTGGAATCCTGCGGCGGAAAGGATGTTCGGGTACACCCGCCACGAGGCGCGCGGGCTGCCGCTGCACCAGTTGATCGCGCGCTCGAGCCGGCATGCCTGGGTGGAATGCAATCTCGCTCATTTCGGGCAGACCGGGGAGTGTCCTCACATCGGCAAGCGGGTCGAGGTTCGCGCACGGCGCAAGGACGGCAGCGAATTTCCGGCCGAACTGTCGACATCGGCAGCCCGCTGGGACGACGGCTGGCATGCCATCGGCGTGGTGCGTGATCTCTCCGAACGGAATTCTTTGGAGCATGCCTTGCAGGAAAGTGAACGGCAGCTTCGCTTGACCGCGGACATGGCGGGCATCGCGACCTGGATCTACGACTTCCCATCCGACCAGATGTTTCGTACCCGCAACCACGATCAATTGTATGGGCTGGCATGGCAGGAGCACTGGAACATGGAGACGTTCCTGCAGGCGACCCATCCTGAGGATCGGAAGCGAAGCGATGAATCCATTCGCGCGTCGGTGGCGGCTGGCGGCCCCGACCATTATTCATTCGATTTCAGGGTGGTCTGGCCGGACGGCAGCATGCATTGGTTGTGTGCCCAGGGGCAGGTGACAGAACGCGATGCGGCCGGCCAGGGCATGCGGGTGCACGGTGTTTTGCTCGATATCACCGCACGCAAGGACGCCGAAGCGAAAGTCCTGCGCCAGACCCAGTTGTACGACGCCCTGTCCCAGTGCAACGAAGCCATCGTGCGCTGCGCCAGCGAGCACGAGCTGTTCGCGGAAATCTGCCGGATCGTGGTGGAAACCGGCGGCATGCAGCTGGCCTGGATCGGCCGGCTCGATACGGACGCCCGCTTGCTCCGTCCCGTGGCCAGTGCCGGCGCACACGCCAACGAATTTCTGCACGACATCGAAATATCGGTGGATGCGGACAACCCGCTCGGGCACGGCGCGGCGGGCCTGTCCATGCAAGCGGGAAAGTCGGAGTGGTTTGCGGATTTCCAGCATGACCCGCGTACCGCGCCCTGGCATGAGCGCGGCGCCCGTTTCGGCCTGGGTGCCGTGGCCGCGCTGCCCTTGCGGAAAAACGGCGCCGCCCTTGGCGTTCTGGTCATGTATGGCGCATCGACCGAAAGCTTCGACGATGCCACACACAGCCTGCTGGAGCAGATGGCTGCAGATATCTGCTTTGCACTGGACAACTTCGCCCTCGCGGGTGCCCGCAAGCAGGCGCTGGCCGAATTGCACGAATCCGAACAGCGCTATCGCAGCCTGGTGGAGCAGTCGGTTGCCGGGGTCTATGTGATCCAGGGCGGCAAGATGATCTACGTGAACCCGCGCATGGTCGAGATGCTGGGTTATGCCGATGCCGACGAATTGATCGGCCATGCGCCATCGAGCATCGTCGCCGAGAAGGATCGCGGCACAGTCGCCGAGAATATACGTCTGCGCCTCGAAGGCGAAGTCGATCGAATCAGCTACAACTTCACCGCCCTGTGCAAGGATGGCCGCACGCTCGAGGTCGGCGCGGACGGCGCGCGCGCCATGTACCGGGGTCATCCAGCCATTGTCGGCCTGATGCAGGACATCACCGAAAAGGTGCGCGCCGAGGCATTGCGCGAGCACCAGCTGGCGCAACTCGAATCGGCGTTCATGGGCACGGTGCAGGTCGCCACCCGGTTGTCCGAACTGCGCGACCACTACACCCAGGGCCACGCGGGTCGGGTCGGCAGGATCGCCGCGGCGATCGGCGCCGAACTGGGGCTGGATGAGAAGCGGCAGCAAGGTTTGCAGGTAGCCGGAAGCCTGCACGACATCGGCAAGATCGGTATTCCGATGGAGATTCTGACCAAGCTCGATCCGCTCACGACGAGGGAATGGGACCTGATCCACATGCATCCGCACATCGGCTACGACCTGCTGAAGGAGATCGAGCTGCCCTGGCCGGTGGCCGAGGTTGCCTGGCAACACCACGAGCGCATGGATGGCAGTGGTTACCCCCGCGGCCTGCAGGCGGATGAGATCATCCTTGAGGCGCGCATCGTGATGGTGGCCGACGTGGTGGAATCCATGGCCTCCCGGCGACCCTACCGCCGCGGGCTGGGAGTCGATCATGCGCTGGCGGAAATCGAACGCGGCAGTGGCGGCGTGTACGACCCGCGGGTGGCCGAAGCGTGCCTGCGGCTGTTTCGTGAGCAGGCCTACGCTTTTCCGGAATGACGCCTCGCGCAAGCGATCGAGCGCGCGCCCGGGCCGCGACGGGCAACACGGAACCTGATCAGACGTCCAAGCCTCAGCTTTCCATGCGGGTTGCGGCCCCACCCATGGGCGCGCGCCGACACGAGGTGTTGCCGGCCACCCGCCAGCGCATGAGCATCGCCAGCTGGATGCGCCAGGGCGAGATGGCTGTGCGCGGCTGAGACAACGCGGCGCTCAGCCGCAGTCGGCAATGGCGTTGAAGCGCGCCGCGATGTAGTCGTCGGTGAAACTGGTCATGCCATAGCCGCGGATGAAGCCGCAGTGGCCACCGTGCTCGGCGATGTCCAACTCGATGTTCGACGGCAGTTCGAGCTTCTCGAAGGCGGCCACCGGAATCACCGGATCATCGCGCGCGGTGAGGATGGTGGCGGGAATCTGCATCGCCTGCAGCGCGTCGCCGGCCACCGAATAGCCGTCCAGATACGCCTGCAGCGAGCCGAAGTCGGTGTGCCGCAACACCAGCGCCTCGGTCAGCCCGCGCAGGCTCTGCTTGAGCTCGGACATCTCGAAATACGGATGCTGCGGAAACGCCGCCTGCTTGGCCTGCAGCGAGCGGCGCCACTTGTGCATGAAGTAGGCCTGGTAGAACCACGGCGCGGTTTCCTCCAGCGAAAACAGACCTTCGCCGGGGTCGATGATCGGACACACCGCCAGCACGTAGCTCAGCGGAATGCCCACGCGCGAGGTCTGCAGCGCGGCGCGCAGGGCGAAATTGCCGCCCAGCGAAAACCCGGCCAGCGCCATCGGGCGCGCCGGCCAGCGCAGTGCGATGTCGCCCAGCGCCTGCACCACCTCGTCGATGCGGCAGGAGTGGAACAGCGCCTCGTTGAGCGAGTGGCTGTCGCCGTGATCGCGGAAGTTGAGCCGGAAAATATCCCAGCCATCGGCGAGCAGGCGACTGCCGGTCTGCAGCACGTAGGTGGAATCGAGGCTGCCTTCCCAGCCGTGGAACAGCACGGCGAGGCCGCGCGCCGCGGGCTGGCTGCTCTGCGCGGTATAGGCGCCGGTGAGGCGCACGCCAGCGCCGCCGTCGACCACCACCGGTTCGGCATCCTGCAGGATGGTTTGCGCCGCGCGCGGCAGCAGCATGCGCCGCACGCCGCTGGAGGACAGCATGGTCTGGACGTGGCCGCTGCGCAGCGGCCACGGTGGGCGGAAGTCGGCGCCGCGCGGCAAACTCATGCAGCGTTTTCGCCCGCGCGCAGCTTGTCCGCACGGGCGGCGGCGGGCAGCTCGCCGTCGAGCGCGGCGGCGATGCGCTCGCGCGACAGTTCGGCCATGCGCCGGCGCGCATCCGGGCTGGCCGGCACCGGTTCCAGAAAATGCACCTCGGCATCCATCGGCGGGCCACCCAGCAGGCGCAGGATGTTCTGCGCGAAGCTCTCGTCCTCGCGGAAACCGGCGTCGATGATGCGTCGGCCATCGCGCACGAAGCGCAGTGCCACCGGCTGCACCGGTACCGCGGCATCCAGCGCCGCCTGGAAAATGCGCGCGTGAAAGACCTTGAGTACGCCGTGGTAACCGGTGCCGCCCTCGGGAAATACCGCCACCGAGCGGCCGCCACGCAGCCGCTCCACCATGACCTGCATCACGCTCGACAGCGAATGGTTGCTGCCGCGACGGTGAAAGATGGTGCCGCCATTGGTGGCCATCCAGCCGATCAGCGGCCAGCGGGCGATCTCCGCCTTGGCCACAAAGCAGGCCACGCGTTGGCTGTACAGCAGCTCGATATCGGTCCACGAGGTGTGGTTGGCCACAAACAGCACCGGATCGGCCAGCGGCTGGCCGAGGCGCACCGAGCGCATGCCGAAGATGCGCAACAGCCGGGCCGACCACCAGCGGATCGCCCGATGGGCGAACGGCTCGCGGCCCTGCCGCATCACCGCGCGCTGGTTCCAGCGCACGATCAGCGCGCATAACAGGATGCCCATCACGATGTGCAGCAGCAGCTGCGGCACGCGCCACAGGTAACGCAACGGGCGCCACAGGTCGTGCTCGGTGGCAGGGGCGGTGTCGGTGCTCATCAGTCTGCCAGTTTAGCGTTAGTTGGCGTGGACGCCATGTCAGGAGGAGTTCAGCGTCGTCGCAACGCAAATGTTTGCGACGACGCACTCGATGATGAGCGGGATGTCGGCGAAATCCGCTGGCCCGCGTCATTTTTCCAGCTGGCTCAGCGGCAGCGAGGGCGAGCGCTTGACCGTGCGCAGCACGAAGCTGGAATTGACATCGGCAACCCCCGCGGCGTTCAGCAGATGGTCGAGCAGGAAGCGCGAGAAATCCTTGAGATCGGCCACGTGCACGTGCAGCAGGTAGTCCATGTCGCCGGTGAGCGCGTGGCAGGCGACCACCTCGTTCCAGCCGCGCACATGCTCGACGAACTGTTCGATCGCGGCCGCCTCGTGCTTGCTCAGCTGCACCCGCACGAACGCCTGCAGGCCCAGGCCCACCGCCTGCGGATCGATCTGCGCGGCATAGCCGGTGATCACCTTGTCCGCCTCCAGCCGCTGCAGCCGGCGCAGGCAGGCCGAGGGCGACAGGCTGACCCGCTCGGCCAGCTCGGAGTTGGTGATGCGGCCATCTGCCTGCAACACGGCCAGCATGCGCAGATCGGTGCGGTCGAGGGTAGCCATGCGCAAGATACCTCTTTGAATTGGCTGACGTGCGCAAGAATAGTGCATTTATGTGCCCTGCTCAGGCAACAAGACAAGCTTCATGCGGCGTATCGGCCGTATGCTGTCGCTCGCTCAGCCAGCCGCCTCGGAGACCGCCATGGACACGCCCCGCAAAGTCGCCCACCAGCAGACCGACCGCGGCTACGTGCCGGTCTATGCCACCGGCGTGGTGGAGCAGCCGTGGGCCAGCTACAGCAAGACCGACCACGCGGTGTGGGATACCTTGTACCAGCGCCAGCGCGAGCTGCTGCCCGGACGAGCCTGCCGCGAATTCCTGCAAGGGGCGGAGCGCTTCGGCCTCGGCGACGGTGGCATCCCGAAATTCTCCGAATTGAACCAGGTGCTCGGCGCCGCCACCGGCTGGGAAGTGGTCGCAGTGGAAGGCCTGCTGCCGGACGAGGTGTTCTTCGACCATCTGGCCCATCGCCGCTTTCCGGTCAGCTGGTGGATCCGCCGGCCCGACCAGCTGGATTACCTCAGCGAGCCGGACCTGTTCCACGACCTGTTCGGCCACGTGCCGCTGCTGCTCAACCCGGTGTTCGCCGATTACATGCAGGCCTACGGCCGCGGCGGCATGAAGGCGTTTGCGCTGGGCGCCGACGCGCTGATGAACCTCACGCGGCTGTACTGGTACACGGTGGAGTTCGGCCTGATCCACACCGACGAGGGCATGCGCATCTACGGCGCCGGCATCGTCAGCTCCAAGGGCGAATCGATTTACGCGCTGGATTCGCCGTCACCGAACCGCCTCGGCTTCGGCCTGGAACGCGTGATGAACACGCGCTACCGCATCGACACCTACCAGCAAACCTATTTCGTGATCGACAACTTCGACCAGCTGTTCGCGGCCACCCGCCCGGACTTCACCCCGACCTACGCGCGGCTGGCACAGCAGCCGGCGCATGCCGCCGGCGACGTGCTGGACGGCGACCGCGTATTCACCCGCGGCAGCCGCGAAGGCTGGGCCACCGGCGCGGATACCTGAGCGCGCGCGGCAACGCCTGCGCCGCCGCTGCTGGCGGAAGCGCAGGCGCGTGACTCACTGCATGGCCGGGCTGTAGCGCAGCGTCAGATACCAGGTGCGTCCGAGCTGGTTGAAGTAGTACGCCGTCTCGTAGCGATGATCGAACGCGTTGGCCAGCCGTGCCTCGACCTGCCAGCTCGGGGCGAAGTGCCAGCTGCCGCGCAGCGCCAGCGTGCTGTAGCCGCCGAGCCGATGCTGGTTGGCGATGTCGTCGTAGCTGCGGCCGGCCGCGTACAGCGTGGTGCCGATGCCGAAGGCGCCAAAGCGGCGGTCGAGATCGATGCGCGCGGTGCGCTCGGGCCGGCGTGCCAGCAGGTGGCCGTTGTTGACGCCGCCGTCGCGGTTCTCCGGCTGCTGCAGGGTCAGGTAGGTCTGCAGCTGCCAGCCGGCCAACGTCACGCCGAGCTGGCCTTCCACGCCGCGGATGCGCGCCTTGCTGACATTGAACGGCACGTAGTTTTGCGCCGGGTCCAGCACGATCAGCTGGTCGATCCGCGTCTGGTAGGCGTTCACTGCCCAGTGCCAGTCGCTGCGTTGCTGCGCCAGGCCCAGCTCGACGCTGCGCGAGGATTCCGGCTTCAGCTTCGGATTGGCCGAGGGCGTGCCGAAGAACGGCGGGTAGTAGAGGTCGTTGAAGGTGGGCGCGTGGAACGCGGTGCCGTAGCTGGCGGTAAGCCGCAGATCGTGCGCGAAGCGGTAGCCCCACGCGATGGCACCGGTGTTGTGGTTGCCGAACTGCTGGTTGTGATCGCGGCGCAGCGACAGCTGCAGCTCGTTGCGGCCGAACGTGCCCTGGTACTGCGCGTAGCCGCCCACGTTGTCGCGGCTGCTGGCCAGGTAGGCGGTGCTGCTGCTGACGTGCTCGCGCTGGTAGTCGACGCCCACGGTGAGCAGCTGGTCCGGCGCCAGCGCGATGTCGTTCTGCCACGACGCCTGATCGCGGCGCGAGTCGGAGTAGCCGGTCGGCGTGCGCGGGTAATAGGTGCCGTAGTAGGTGCCCTGATACGAGGTGTCGGCGAGGTCCTTGCTCTGCCCCGCATTCAGCGTGACCTGCCACGCCTGCAGCGGCGAGAAGGTCAGGCGGGCGCCGAGCACGCGCTGTTCGTTGATCGCGCGATTGCCGCCGTAGGGGCTGCCGGTGTAGCCGATGTCGTTGCGGCTGCGCAGCCAGTCCAGCGCCAGCTCGGTGCCGTTGTCCCAGCGATAGCCGGCGTTGGCCGCACCGTTCCAGTTGCGGAACGCGTCGTTGCGCGGGTCGTCCACGAAGCAGCCGGCCATCGCCTCGGCTGCGCCCATGCGGCACGCCGGGATGCCGCGGGTGTACTGGCCGCCGAGGCTGAGGTTGTACCAGGCGTGCGCGTCGCCGCCGGAGAGCCCGGCTTCGCTGCCGAGCAGGCCATGGCTGCCGCCGGTGAGGCTGAGCGAGGGCGCCAGGCCGCCGCCGCGCACACCGTGGCGGGTGAAGATCTGGATCACGCCGCCGATCGCGTCGGCGCCGTACAGGCTGGAGCGCGGGCCGCGCACGATCTCGATGCGCTCGATCTGCTCCACCGGGATCTGCTCCAGCGACGCCAGCCCGGCGGTGACCGAGCCGATCCGCACGCCGTCGATCAGCACCAGCGTGTGGGTGGAATTGGTGCCGCGCAGAAACAGCGAGGTCTGCGAACCCAGCCCGCCGGCCTGGGCGAAGCTGACGCCGGGCAGCCCGGTCAGCAGGTCGGCCACCGAGATCGGCTGCAGCCGCTGGATGTCGGCGCGGGTGATCACGGTGACCGAGGACAGCGCGTCGTCGACGGTGATGGCGGTGCGCGTGGCGGTGACGATCACCGGCGCCAGGTTGTTGGCGGCGCCCTGGTCGGCCGCCTGCGCGGCGAGGCTGCCACTGAGCAGCGCCGCTGCCAGCAAGGATTTTTTCATGGTGGTGGGTTTCCCGGCCGCGCACCCGCGCACGGCTCATGCGTTCAATGGGCTGGCAGCGCACGAGGGCAGGGACAAACAACGGGCGAGCGGCAACGCCACGGCACGTGGTTTGGCCTCGCCCGCCGCGAGCCACCAGGTATCGTTCAGGCCGGTCTCCGGACTCGCGGGCGGCAGGCACTGACTCGCCTGCCCCGAACAGCGCCTTCCCGTGCCGTGCACAGTGGCGTTCGCCGTTCGTGAAACTCGCTTACCGTTGCGGGGGCAGCGTCGGCCTTGCAGTGCATGCAGCACCACGCACCGACTTCCCGTTTCATCCCTTGAGCGAGCGCTCGCGGGACACCTCAACCGCGCCACTGTAGCTTCGGACGGCCAAACAGGCAACGCGCCGCGCCAGCGCCTTGATGGTGGGAGCGATTTTTAGTGTGGGGACTTCAGTGGGAGCGACTTCAGTCGCGATGCTCTTGCACTTCGACCTACATCAAAGCAGGAGCATCGCGACTGAAGTCGCTCCCACTAGAAGAGCAGCGCGTCAGCTGACCTCGCCGCCGATCCAGCTGTGCAGCACGCGGTAGTCGTCGTCCAGCGCCACCAGGTCGGCCTGATAGCCGGCAGCGATGCGGCCGTGGCTGGCGCCGAGGCCGAGGAAATCAGCGGGATAGGTGCTGGCCATGCGCACCGCCTCGTCCAGCGGCAGGCCGAGCAGCTGCACCGCGTTGCGCACGGCGCCGGCCATGTCCAGCGCCGAGCCGGCCAGCACACCCTGCGCGGTCTGGCAGACGCCGTCGCGGATCGTGATGGCCTCGCCGTTGAGGATGAACTGCGGGTCGTCCGAGCCCACCGGCGGCATCGCGTCGGTGACCAGCAGCAGCTTGCCGCGCGGCTTGGCCGCGATCGCCACGCGCAGGCTGGCCGGATGCACGTGGTGGCCGTCGACGATCAGCCCGCACCAACTGTGCGCGTCGTCCAGCGCGGCGCCGACCACGCCGGGCTCGCGGCTGCCCAAAGGGGTCATCGCGTTGAACAGGTGGGTGAAGCCGCGCACGCCGGCGGCCAGCGCGGCGCGGGTGGTGGCGTAGTCGGCAGCGGTGTGGCCGGCGCAAACGATCAGCCCCGCCGCGGCCAGCTCCGCGATGTCCGCCGGCGGCACCTGCTCGGGCGCCAGCGTGAGCAGGCGCACACCGCGGTGCGGCGCGCACAGCCACGCCAGCTCGTCGCGGCCGGGCGCGTGGAAAAACTTCGGGTCGTGGACGCCCTTGCGCGCCGGCGCCAGGTACGGGCCTTCCAGATGGATGCCGAGCACGCCGGGCACGCCCTCGGCCAGCGCCTGCTCCACCGCCTGCAGCGCCGCGCGCATCGTGTCCGCGTCGTCGCTGATCAGCGTCGGCAGGAAGCCGGTGGTGCCATGGCGCCGGTGTGCCGCACCGATGCGGCGGATGCTTTCCACCGTGGGCGCGTCGTTGAACAGCACGCCGCCGCCGCCGTTGACCTGGGTGTCGATGAAGCCCGGCAGCAGCCGCGCGCCGCCCAGGTCGTGCTGCGCGCCCTGCTGCACGCGCGGATCGTCGTGCGGCAGCAGCGCGGCGATGAGCGCGCCGTCGAGCAGCACCGCCAGATCGTCGCGCCAGCCGTGCGGGGTGAGTACGCGGGCGTGGGTGAGGGCGAGTGTGGGGGTTTGCATCATGATGGATCCTGAAGGCTTTCGGCGTTGCATCACCACATCCGTTCACCCTGAGCGTAGGCCGTGAGGCCGAAGTCGAAGGGCCCGCGGGCATGCACTTCGACTGCGCCCGCTATCGCGGGCTACGCTCAGCGCGAACGGAGCTTCGGCTCGATCACACCGTCTCGGTCACCTTGTTGAGGTGCGGCGGCACGTCGGGGTTGAAGCCGCGGCGCAGCGCCAGCGAGCTGGCGGCGCGGTAGAAGCTCTGGATGATCAGCAGCGGCGTGCACAGCGCGGGCAGGCCGCCGGCCACCGGCAGCATGCCGGCGCCGCGCAGGCCCGGCGCGGCCACGAACACCTGCGCGCCGCGGCGACGGAACTCGTCGGCGACCGCCAGCGTGCCGGCCAGCGTGTCGTCGTCCTGGGCGAAGCACAGCACCGGAAAATGCGGCCCGACCAGCGCCATCGGGCCGTGCTTCACCTCGGCTGCGCTGAACGCCTCGGCGTGCAGGCCGCAGGTTTCCTTGAACTTCAGCGCCGCCTCCAGCGCGATGCCGAGGCCGAAGCCGCGCCCCACCACGAACAGGTTGTGCGCCTCGACCAGACCGTCGCTCAGCGCCGACCAGTCCGCGTCCCAGCCCTCGCGCAGCGCGCCGGGCAGCGCGTCCAGCGCCGCCGCCAGCGCGGTGTCGCCGTGCCAGCGCGCGCACAGGTGCAGCACCGCGGCCAGCGCGGTGATGTAGCTCTTGGTGGCGGCCACGCTGCGCTCCGGCCCGGCATGCAGCGGAATCACCGTGTCGGCGAGCTGCGCCAGCGGCGAATCCTCCACGTTGACCAGCGCCAGCACGCGGGCGCCGGCCCGCTTCGCCGCCTGCGCGTTGCGCAGCAGGTCGGGGCTCTTGCCCGACTGCGAGATGGCGATGAACAGCGCGCCCTGCCACTGCTGCTCGGCCGCATACACCGAGGTGACCGACGGCGAGGCGGACGCGGTGACGATGCCCAGCTGGGTCTCGAACACGTATTTCGCGTAGGCCGCCGCGTGGTCGGAGCTGCCGCGCGCGCAGGTGACGATGAAGCGCGGCGGCTGCGCGCGCAGGGTCTGCGCCAGCGCCGTCACCATCGCGTCGTTGGCGGCGAACTGGCGCGCGACCACGTCGGCCGCCTCGTGCGCTTCGCGGTACATCAGGGTGTCGCTGACGTGCATGGGTAAGCGCTTCCGGAGTGGGGTCAATCGGTCTGCAGTTCGGCCACGAAGTCGTAGATGTCGCCGCGGTACCACGAGCAGGTGAACTCGACCACGCGGCCGTCGTCGAGAAAGCTGCGCCGCTCGATGCTCAGTCCGGCGCTGCCCACGTTGACGTGCAGCAGGCGCGCCTGCTGCACGTTCAGTGACACCGCGCGCAGCCGCTGCAGCGCACGCCGCGGACGGCAGCCGAGCTTTTCCAGTGCCTCGTAGAGCGAGTCGTGCACCAGCAGCGGGTCCGGCAGCAGGCTCGCCGGCACTACGCTGCGCTCGATCGCCAGCGGCTCGTCCTGGCCGTAGCGCACGCGGTGCAGCCGCACCACCAGCGAGCCGGGCGACAGGTTCATCGCCATCGACTCCTCCGGCGTCACCTCGCCGATGCCGCGCTCGAAGAATTCCGAACGCGGCCGCAGCCCGCGCTCGCGCAGATCCTCGGTGAAGCTGGTCAGCCGCGACATCGGCTTGACGATGCGTTCGGCGATGAAGGTGCCGGCACCATGGCGCTGGGTCAGCAGGCCCTCCTCGACCAGCCCGGCGATCGCCTTGCGCACGGTCACCCGCGACAGCTTCAGCGCCAGCGACAGGTCGCGCTCGCTGGGCAGCGCCTGGCCCGGCTCGATGTCGCGATGCTCGACCACATTGCGGATCGCCCGGCGCAGGCGCAGGTAGGCCAACGGCTGGTGCGTGGCCGGGTCGTGGCAGATGCGGCGGTATTCGTCGGTCAGGGCGATCTGCATAGACATGCAACATACCAATCACAAACCACTTAAGCAACCGAGCGCCGTCGGCCGGGAACGCCGCCGCCGGTCTGGCAAGCTTTTTCACGGGCTGCGGACCGGTTGCGGCGCCTGGGCGATTCGGATGCACGAGGCGCTGGCGCTGTCTGGTATTTCACTGGTAGCATCAGCGCCTCCCCGGGCAGCGGCACCTGTGCGCACGCTGCCTGCCGTCCGGCATCGTGTCGAGGTGAATGCGTGACTGCTCCTTCCCCGCTGGTCGAACCGTTCGACCTGGTCATTTTCGGCGGCACCGGCGACCTCGCCGTGCGCAAGCTGCTGCCCGCCATGTTCCACCGCTTCCTCGACGGCCAGCTGCCGCCCAGCAGCCGGATCATCGGCGTGGCGCGCGAGGCGCTGGACGACGACGGCTACCGCGCGCTGCTGCGCCAGACGCTGAGCGCGGTGTGCGATGCGGTCAAACTCGACGCGTTCCTGCAGCAGGTCGGCTACCGGCCGCTGGATGCGCGCAAGGATCAGGGCTGGGACGACTTCGCCGCGCTGATCGGCAGCCAGCCCGAGCACGTGCGGGTGTTCTACCTGTCCACCTCGCCGGAACTGTTCGTCGACATCTGCGGCCGCCTCGGCCACTACCGGCTGAACCAGGGCAAGTCGCGCGTGGTGCTGGAAAAACCGATCGGCCGCGACCTCACCAGCGCCAACCAGATCAACGACGCGGTGGGCAAGGTGTTCAGCGAATCGCAGACCTTCCGCATCGACCACTACCTCGGCAAGGAGACGGTGCAGAACCTGCTGGCGCTGCGCTTCGGCAACGCGCTGTTCGAGCCGCTGTGGAACAACGCGCACATCGACCACGTGCAGATCACCGTGGCCGAAACCCTCGGCACCGGCAACCGCAGCGCCTACTACGATCGCGCCGGCGCGCTGCGCGACATGGTGCAGAACCACATGCTGCAGCTGTTGTGCATGGTGGCGATGGAGCCGCCCTCGTCGCTGGCGCCCGACGCGGTGCGCGACGAGAAGCTGAAGGTGCTGCATTCGCTGAAACCCATCGACGCCGGCAATGCGGCGCAGCTCACCGTGCGCGGCCAGTACCGCGCCGGCGTGGCCGAGGGCGCCAGCGTGGCGGGTTATCCGGACGAGCTGGGCCAGTCATCCCACACCGAGACCTTCGTGGCGCTGAAGGCGGAGATCGCCAACTGGCGCTGGGCCGGCGTGCCCTTCTATCTGCGCACCGGCAAGCGGCTGCCGAGCCGGGTGTCGGAAATCGTGGTGGCGTTCAAGCCGGTGCCGCACTCGATTTTCGCTGCCGCCGCCGGCCCGCTGGCGCAGAACCGGCTGGTGCTGCGGCTGCAGCCGGACGAGGGCGTGAAGCTGTGGCTCACCATCAAGCACCCGGGGCCGGGCGGCCTGCGCCTGCGTCACGTGCCGCTGGACATGAGCTTCGCCGAGGCGTTCGGCGGGTCGCAGCCCGATGCCTACGAGCGCCTGCTGCTGGACGTGGTGCGCGGCAACCCCACCCTGTTCATGCGCCGCGACGAGGTGGAAGCGGCGTGGCGCTGGGCCGGCCCGATCCTGGAAGCTTGGGCCGCCGGCAACGAGGCGCCGCGCCCGTACGCGGCCGGCAGCTGGGGGCCGAGCGCGGCGGTGGCGCTGATCGAGCGCGACGGCCGCACCTGGAACGAAGACAGTGAATAGGCCGCCGCGCGCACGCGCTTTTAACCCGTCCATCGCGGGCGCTGCGGCACACTGCGGCTCCCTTCCCCACGAGACGCGCGGGCGCCGCTGACGCCACGCGCGACACCGATCACCATGCCGATCCATCTGAACGTCACCACCCACAGCTTCACCGATTGCGACGCGCAGGCCGTGGCGCTGGCCGAGCGCGTGGCCGAGCGCCTGCGCCACGCGCTGAGCGAACGCGGCCACGCGTTGCTGGCGGTCTCCGGCGGCAGCACGCCGCAGGATTTCTTCCGCCACCTGTCGGGCGAGACGCTGGACTGGGCCAGGGTGCAGGTGACCCTGGTCGACGAGCGCTGGGTGCCGGACAGCGACGCGCGCTCCAACGCGCGGCTGGTGCGCACGCAGCTGCTGCAGCGGCAGGCCGCGGCCGCCACGTTGGTGCCGCTGTACAGCGATGCGCCGACCCCCGAGGCCGGGCTGGCCGCCACCGCGGCGCGCATCGACGCGCTGGCGCTGCCGTTCGACGCGGTGGTGCTGGGCATGGGCGATGACGGCCACACGGCGTCGTTCTTTCCCGGCGGCGATCATCTCGCCGAGGCGCTGGATCTGGACGGCCAAACGCGCGTGCTGCCGATGCGCGCACCCGGCGCCGGCGAGCCGCGCATCACGCTGAGCCTGCCGACCCTGCTGCAAACCCGCGCGCTGTATCTGCTGGTGTGCGGCGAGAAGAAGCGCGACCTGCTCGCCGATGCCCGGCTCGGCCTGGGCGAGGCAAGAAACTACCCGGTGCGCGCCGTGCTGACCCAGCCGCGCGTGCCGGTGGCGGTGTACTGGTGCCCATGACGGCGCAGCGTCGCGCCCTTCACGATCAACCCGGCCGCGCCATCTGGCGCGCGCCACGCCACGGAGTTCCCGCATGACCACGTTGCACCCCGTCGTTGCCGAAGTCACCGAACGCCTGCGCGAGCGCAGCCGCGACACCCGCGCGGCGTACCTGCGCCGGATTGACGCGGTCGACCGCGGCGGCCCGCAGCGCGAGCATCTTTCCTGCGGCAACCTGGCGCACGGCTTCGCCGCCTGCGGCAGCGCGGACAAGGACGCCCTGCGCAACGGCCGCCGCGCCAACCTCGCCATCGTCACCGCCTACAACGACATGCTCTCCGCGCATCAGCCGTACGAGCGCTACCCCACGCTGATCCGCGGCATCGCCCGCGACGCCGGCTTCACCGCGCAGGTCGCCGGCGGCGTGCCGGCGATGTGCGACGGCGTGACCCAGGGCCAGCCCGGCATGCAGCTGTCGCTGTTCTCGCGCGATCTGGTGGCGATGGCCACCGCGGTGGCGCTGTCGCACGACATGTTCGACGGCGCGCTGTACCTGGGCATCTGCGACAAGATCGTGCCGGGCCTGCTGATCGGCGCGCTGAGCTTTGGCCATCTGCCCGGCGCGTTCGTGCCGTCCGGCCCGATGCCCAGCGGCATTCCGAACGAGCAGAAATCGAAGGTGCGCCAGGCCTGGGCCGAGGGCAAGGCGAGCAAGGCCGACCTGATGGAGGTCGAGGCGGCGTCCTACCACGCGCCCGGCACATGCACCTTCTACGGCACCGCCAACTCCAACCAGATGCTGATGGAGATCATGGGCCTGCACCTGCCCGGCGCCAGCTTCGAGGCACCGGACACGCCGCTGCGCGACGCGCTCACCGCGCACGCGGTGCAGCGGGTAGCGGCGCTCAGCGCGCTGGGCGATGACTACCTGCCGATCGGCCACATCATCGACGAGCGCGCCATCATCAACGGCGTGATCGGCCTGCACGCCACCGGCGGCTCGACCAACCACCTGCTGCACCTGGTGGCGATCGCCCACGCCGCCGGCATCGCGCTGCGCTGGGACGATTTCGACGCGCTCTCCGCTGTGGTGCCGCTGCTGGCGCGCGTCTACCCGAACGGCTACGCCGACGTGAACCAGTTTCACCAGGCCGGCGGCATGGCCTTCCTGATCGACCAGCTGCTCGACGCCGGCCTGCTGCACGACGACGTGCAGACGATTTTCGGCAGCGGCATGCGCGGCTATGCGCAGCTGCCGCAGCTGGACGCGGCCGGCACGCTGCGGTGGACGCCGGTGCCCAAGCAGAGCGGCAACCGCGGCGTGCTGCGCGGCGCCGACGAGCCGTTCCGCGCCGACGGCGGCCTGCGCATGCTGCAGGGCAACCTCGGCCGCGCGGTGATCAAGGTGTCCTCGGTGCCCGACGACCGCCTGCTGATCGAGGCGCCGGCGATCGTGTTCCACGACCAGGACGAAGTGGTCGCCGCGTTCAAGCGCGGCGAGCTCAATCGCGATTTCGTGGCGGTGGTGCGCTTCCAGGGGCCGCAGGCCAACGGCATGCCCGAACTGCACAAGCTCACGCCCACGCTGGCGCTGCTGCAGGACCGCGGCCACCGCATCGCGCTGCTCACCGACGGCCGCATGTCCGGCGCCTCCGGCCGCGTGCCGGCGGCGATCCACGTGACGCCCGAGGCGGTCGCCGGCGGCAACATCGCCAAGCTGCGCAACGGCGACCTGATCCGGCTTGATGCGGTGCATGGCCGTCTGGACGTGCTGATGGAAGCGCACGAGCTGGACGCGCGGCTGCCGCAGCATGCCGACCTTTCCGCCAACCACGCAGGCATGGGCCGCGAGCTGTTCGACCTGTTCCGCCAGGCCGCCGCCAGCGCCGACCTCGGCGCCGGCGTGCTGTGATCGCCACCTGCCCCTCTTCCACCTAGCGAGTGACGCCATGAGCCCCATCGAACACAAGCAGCAGCAGATCGAGACCACCATGCGGCTGGCGCCGGTGATTCCGGTGGTGGTGATCGACGACGCGCGGCACGCGGTGCCGATGGCGCGCGCGCTGGTCGCCGGCGGCATCCCCGCGATCGAGGTCACCCTGCGCACGCCGGCCGCGCTGGAAGCGATCCGCGCGATCGCCGCCGAAGTCGAGGGCGCGGTGATCGGCGTCGGCACCGTGCTCAGCGCGCGCGATCTGCAGGCGGCGCTTGAGGCCGGCGCCCGCTTCGCGGTATCGCCCGGCATGTCGCCGTACCTGCTGGATGCCGCCCACGACAGCGCGCTGCCGCTGCTGCCCGGCGCCGCCACCGCCAGCGAGGCGATGAGCCTGCTCGAGCGCGGCTATCGCCACCTCAAGTTCTTTCCGGCGGTGCCCGCCGGCGGCCACAAGCTGCTCGGCGCCTGGGCCAGCCCGCTGCCGCAGATCCGCTTCTGCCCCACCGGCGGCATCAGCCTGACCAGCGCCGCCGATTTCCTGGCGCTGCCCAACGTGCTGTGCGTGGGCGGTTCGTGGCTCACGCCGGCGGACAGGCTGGCTGCCGGCGACTGGGCGGGGATCGAGCTGCTGGCGCGCGAGGCGGCCGGTCTGCGCAAGCTCTGATCGCCTCATGCCCGCGCAAGAAAAACGGCTGCCGTGACTTTCGCCGCGGCAGCCGTCCAGACGCAGTGAACTCAGTTCTTCGCGATCAGAACTGCACCGTCGCGGTGAGCATGGCTGCACGCGGCGCGCCGGCCAGCAGGGTCTGGTAGTCGCCATTCGGATCGCTGGTGACGAAACCATTCGAGCCGATCGTGGCGAAGTAGCGCTTGTTGGCCAGGTTGGTGACGTTGAGCGCCAGCCGCAGGTCCTGCACCACGCTGCCGAGCTTGCCGACATCGTAGGCGGCTTCGGCGTTGACCAGCCAGAACGCAGGCACCGAGGCGTCGTTGAGGTAGCTGTAATAGCGCTTGCTGGTGTAGTTGGCGGACAGTCGCAGATCCCACTTGCCCGGCGTCCACGCCAGCTCGGTGAAGATCAGCTGCGCCGGGCTGTCGACCACGGTCTTGCCCTTGGTCAGCACCAGCGTGGTGCCATTGAGATAGTTGTTGTCGTAGCGCGAGCGGTTGTACGACAGCGAGTTGGACCAGCGCAGCTCCGGCAGCAGCTTGACGTTGAGCGCCAGTTCGGCACCACGGCTGCTGACCGAGCCCACGTTGGCATAGGCCGACGGGCAGCCGACGATGCCGGCGCACTGCGAGACCACCAGCAGCCGGTTGCTGAACTTCACGTCGTACAGCGCCAGCGAGGCCTGATAGTTTTCGGTGCTGCGGCGGAAGCCGCCCTCGATCGTGCGCGACTGCTCGGGTTTGAGCTGTTTGCCGAACAGGTCGAACGCGGCCTGGGTGGTGGCCAGCGGGCCATTGATGCCGGCCTGGTAGGCGGCGATGTTCTGCGCGTACGAGCCGAACACCTCGTTGCCGCCGCCCAGCTGATAGCTGGCACCCACCTGCGGCAGGAAGGCCTTCTTCGCCACCAGGGTGCCGTTGGCATAGCTGCGGGCGGTGCCGTAGGTCAGCGTGCCCGGTATCGCCGCGGCGGTGACCTTGGTGTCGGGCGACTTGAAGCCGACGTCGATGGCGAGCTTGTCGTCGAGCAGCTTGAAGCTGTCCTGCAGGTAGAACTGGCGCGTGGTGGTTTGATAGTGCTGGTAGAACAGGCGCAGGTTCGGGTCGCGCAGGAAATAGCTGTCGCTGATCGGGCCGGTGATGAAGTAGTAGTTGCGCTGCACGCTGTGGTTGCTGTTCTCGTACCAGAGGCCGCCTTCCAGATGGTGGATGCCGATGGTCCAGCTCAGCGACGCGGTGATGCCGGCGCGGTCGATGCCGTATTCGGTGGTGCGGATCGAGATCGGCGTCTGCTGCGGCGTGCCCGGATAGGACTGCTGGTACGGCGTCCACCAGTGCCCCTGACCACGATCGTTGTGGTAGTAGGTGGTGGCCTTCAGGTGCACGTCGTCGCTCAGCGCGAAGTCGCCGAACACGCTGGCCACGGTGTCGTTGCGCAGGCCGCTGGCGCTGTAGTACGCGTCATCCACGCTGGTGATGCCGCCGTTGGAAACCGTGCCGGTGGTCTGGTACTGGTTGGCCACCGCCACCGCACGATTCCAGTCGGGCGCGAAGTTGTCCCAGTTCCAGCCGAGCCGTTTCTGCAGTGACAGCGACAGATCCTGGTAGTCGGTCTCGTCGCGGCTGGAGGTGGTGAGCAGCGCGCCGATCTGGCTGTCGCCGAAGTCGTACACCGCCTTGCCGTTGAACTGCGTCTGCTTCTGCGCGCCGGCGCCTTTCCACTTGTCCACTTCGCTGGTGGCGCCGGACAGGTACATGGCGAAGCCGTGGTGGTCGCCGGTATCCAGCCGTGCATAGGTGCGGCGTGCGTTGTCGCTGCCGAAGCCCTGCTCCAGCGTGATGCCGTAATCCGGCGTGGGATCGGAGGAATAGAACTGGATGGTGCCGCCCAGGTCGCCGGTCGAGGCGGTGCCGAGCGAGCCGATGCCCTCGGCCAGTTCGGCGCCGCCGAGGTTTTCGGCGATCAGCGCGCGGCTGATGTGCAGGCCGTTGCTGTTGCCGTAGCTCATGTCGCCGAGCGGGATGCCGTCCAGCGTGAAGCCGAGCCGGTTCTGGTTGAAGCCGCGCAGGCTGATGCGGGTGGACCACTCGTAGTTGCCGAACGGATCGGCCGACTCGAAGTGTACGCCGGGCTTGCTCTGCAGCACTTTCAGCGCACTGGTGCCGGGCGGCAGCAGCTTCAGGTCCGCGGCAGTGATGCGCTGCACCTGGCGTGTCTCGCCCTGACCGATCACCGACACCGATTGCAGCGTCTGGGCCTTGTCGGCCGCGGCCGGCTCCGGCGAGGGAGTGGCCGCGGCGCCGGTGTCGGCGGCGAAGGCCGGCACGCCGTGCAGGGCGACCAGCAGCGCGAGCACGAGACTGGTACGGCGTGGAGCATGTAGGCGGGACATAAGTGATCCTGTTTGCGCAGACGCCCGCACGGACGCCCCTGCGGGCGGCCCTGGGCCTGCGATGAGTGGGAAATCGGTGTGGCCACCCCTGGCGACCATCAGCGTGAATCTTGATGACGCTCTGTGTACGAGGCCTTACAGCTTTGTTGCAGATTCACATGGACGTCCAGACGGATGGCAGCGGTGCGAACGCGTGCAGCCGTGTGGAGCAGGTCAGTGCGGCATCGCCGCCGGCAGCAGGGCGTGTCCCTGCGCCTGCGGCAGGCTGACGCCCATCAGCGCCGCCAGCGTCGGCGCGATGTCACGCATGTCGATCGAGCCGAGGTTCCTGCCCGCCCGAATGCCGGCGCCGGCGATCAGGAAGGTCGAGCGCATCGCCGGCAGCGCCGGGTCGTAGCCGTGCATGCCCAGGTAGTGACCCGGCGTGAGCGGCGGTGCATCCGCCTTGATGCCCATCTCGGCGCCGGTCTTGAACAGCACGAACCAGCTGGCCTGCGCGGTGCCGCCGGCAGCCACCAGCTGGCGGTGGTCGAGCACTTTGTCGATGGCGTAGCGCGGGTCATGCTGCAGCTGTTTCAGCAGCGCGGCTACTTTGGCCTGCAGCGCCGCATCGTCGGGGTGGCGCAGCACGATCGCCGCGCTGCCGCCGTCGTTCCACGGCATCGCCTGCCAGTCGGTGACCGCGCCGTCCTTGAACGTGATCAGGCCGGCCTGGATGAACGGCGCGTAGAGGTTCACGTCGTGCTGCACCGGCGCGAAGCCGTGATCGGAGACCACCGCCACCACGCCGTCCGGATGCACGCGCTGCGCCGCCGCCACCAGCTCGCCGACCAGCGCGTCGATGCCTTCGAGCACGCGGTTCGCCGCCGGCGTGCCGGGGCCGCGGGCGTGCTCCATGTCATCCAGCGAAGCGAAGTAGGCGGTCATGAACTGCGGCTTGCGTGTCTCCAGCAGTTTCACCATGAAGCGGGCGCGGTTCTGGTCGCCGGCGAGGCTCTCGTCGATGCCGTCGGCATACGGGCCGAGGCCTTGTTCCAGCGCCGGCAGCAGGCCCGGGGTGGCCAGCGCGGCGAGCAGCTTGCGGTCGTCGGGGGTGCCGCTGCGCCAGATCTGCGGCAGGTTCCAGTCCACCGGCGCGCCCACGCTGACCGGCCAGTGCACGTTGGCGGTGGTCATGCCGGCCGCGCGCGCCGCGTCCCACAGCGTGGGCACGCGGATGTCGCTGGCATACCAGTCCCAGCCCTGCTGGTTCTTGTTGTAGGGATCGAAGGTGAGGTTGCCGCCGATCCCGTGCAGGTTCGGCGACACGCCGGTGAGGATGGTGGTGTGGCTGGGATAGGTCAGCGTGGGCAGCACGCCGCGCACGTCGCTGGCGTAGGCGCCGCGGGTGAGGAAGGCCTGCAGGTTCGGCAACTTGAGGCCGCGCTGCTGCGCGTCGATCACGTCGGCCGGACGCAGGCCGTCGATCGAGATCAGCAGCAGCGGCCGCGCGAAGCTGGCGCCCGATGCAAGCAGTGACACGAGGCCCAACAGCAGGGCGGACAGAAGGTGGCGCATGCGAGAATTCCGTGGGAGGTCCGCCGCATGCTCGGTGGCTTGCGCTGCAAGCGCATGACAACGAGCCTTCGTTTCCGCTTCCTGGGCGGTGTCGAACCTCAGCCAGCGGAACCCGTTCGCGCTGAGCGCAGCTTGCGCCAAGCAGGCCAAGGCGCAGCACTCGGTGGCCGATACTCTTCGGCTCCGGCGCTACGCACCTGCGCTCGGCAGCGGATGAGGCAACGCATTCACGGGCCGGATCGATCGCGCAGCGGCTCCAGCAGCGGCGACAGCCCGTTGTGGTCCAGCTCCAGCATCAGCGCCAGCAGGTGCCCCAGCTCGCCGGCGGGGAAACCCTTGCGCGCGAACCACGCCAGGTACGCGCCGGGCAGGTCGGCCAGCAGCCGGCCTTGATACTTGCCGTATGGCATGCGCACGCGCACCAGTTTCTGCAGGTCCTGCGCCTCCACCGTGCGGGCCTATTTCGCGAACAGCTGCGCGCGGTCGGCGAACGCCTTGAACTCCAGCGCGTTGCCGCAGGGGTCGCGCAGGAACATCGTGGCCTGCTCGCCGGGCTGGCCCGCGAAGCGGATATGCGGCTCGATCACGAAGCGCGTGCCGGCCGCGCGCAGGCGCCCGGCCAGCGCCTGCCAGTCGTCCAGCGCCAGCACCAGCCCGAAGTGGCGCACCGGCACCGCGTCGCCGTCGACGTCGTGCGCGGCAGCGGCGCGCACTTCGTCCGGCGCCAGGTGCGCCACGATCTGGTGGCCGTGGAAATCGAAGTCCACCCAGTCGTCGCTGGAGCGGCCCTCGGGACAGCCGAGCAGGCCGCCATAGAACGCGCGCGCGCTGGCCAGCGAAGTCACCGGAAAGGCGAGGTGGAACGGGGGCAGCTCGGTCATGCGGGGCTCCGGCAAGGTGATCGCGGCACGGCGCAGCATGGCAAAAGCAGGTCGGCGCCGTCGAGACGGTCGGCGTGATCGAGCGGGTGATCGAAGCTCCCGCACGGGAATCACCTGGCGCGCATGCAGGTCTTTCATCGTCTGGCGCTAAGATCCGGGAGACATTGGCGGTAGATCAGGGACAGCATGAAAACCGGATTTCTCAGCGGCGGCGGCGCGGCGGGTGCGCTGATGCGCAGCCATCCGTGGCAGCAGTCGCGGCTCGGTGCCGTTGAGACGTGGCCCGACGCGCTGCGCACCGTGGTCACGCTGATGCTCAATTCGCAGTTCCCGATGTTCCTGCTGTGGGGCAAGCAGCGCGTGTGCCTGTACAACGATGGCTACATCCCGATCCTGGGCCGGCGGCATCCGGCGGCGCTGGCGCAGCCGATGCACGAAGTGTGGCCGGAGATCTGGAATGAGATCAGTCCGCTGATCGATCGCGCCTATGCCGGCCTGCCGACATTTTTCGAGAATTTGCCGCTGCAGATCGAGCGCAACGGTTTTCAGGAACAGGCCTGCTTCACGTTCTCCTATTCGCCGTTGCGCGGCCCGCGGGGCGATATCGAAGGCATGTTCTGCACCTGCATGGAGACGACCGTGCAATTGCGTGCCGAAAGCGCGCTGCGCCGCAGCGAGGCGCAGTTTCGCGGTCTGGCGCAGGCGATGCCCAACCAGGCCTGGACGGCGCGGCCGGATGGCTCGCTGGACTGGTTCAACGACCGTGTCTACGACTACGCGGGCGTGGCCGCCGGTGATCCGGACGGGATTCGCCGCGCGCGCATCGTGCACCCGGAGGATATTGCCGCGGCGGCTGCGGCCTGGGCGTGCAGCGTGGCCACCGGATGCCCCTTTCAGACCGAGTTCCGGTTGCGCCGCCTGGATGGCGTCCATCGCTGGCACATCGCCCGCGCCGTGCCGATCCTCGCCGAGGATGGCAGCGTGGAACGCTGGATCGGCACCAATACCGATATCGAGGAGCGCAAGCGCGCCGCCGACCTGCTCGAGATCGCCATGGCCGAGCGCAGCGGCGAGCTGGAGAAGGCACACGAGGCGCTGCGGCAGGCGCAGAAAATGGAGGCCGTGGGCCAGCTCACCGGCGGTATCGCGCACGACTTCAACAACCTGCTGACCGGCGTGATCGGCGGTATCGAGATGATGCAGGCCCGGCTGGCGCAGGGGCGCAGTGTCGAGGCCGAGCGCTGCGCCGGCCTGGCGATGCATTCGGCCCAGCGGGCCGCGGCGCTCACGCACCGCTTGCTGGCATTCTCCCGGCGTCAGCCGCTGGAACCGCGCGCGGTGTCCATCCATGCGCAGATCGACTCGATGGCGGAAATGCTCCGCCGCACCCTCGGCCCGGCGATCCGGCTCGAGGTGCATGCGTCGGCGGACTTGTGGGCGACACGCTGCGATCCCAACCAGCTCGAAAACGCCTTGCTGAACCTGGTCATCAACGCGCGCGATGCGATGGCGGATAGCGGCTTGCTGACCATCAGCACCGCCAACTGCCCGCTCGATGCCGGGGCCCCCGTGCAAGCTCAGGCAGGGGTGGGTGACTACGTCCGCCTGACGGTCAGCGACACCGGCGTCGGCATGACGCCGGAAACCATCAGCCGCGTGTTCGAGCCGTTCTTCACCACCAAGCCGATCGGACATGGCACCGGCCTGGGGCTGTCGATGGTGTACGGCTTTGCGCGGCAGTCCGGTGGCATGGTGCAGATCGACAGCCGGCTGGGTGCAGGTACCGATGTGCACCTGTATCTGCCGCGGTTGCATGGCGAGCGCGCGACGGAGCTGTCGCCGGCATCACGGCCTGCGCGATCCGCCGCGACGGTGCCGAAGACCATTCTGGTGGTGGACGACGAGCCGCCGGTGCGCGAGCTGATCATGGCGCTGCTGCAGGATCTCGGGCACCACTGCATCGAGGCTCACGACGGGCCCGGTGGGTTGCAGTTGGTGAGTTCCCTCGCGCTGGTCATCGACCTGCTGATTACCGATGTGGGGCTGCCTGGCCTGGGCGGCCGGCAGCTGGCCGCCCAGGCGCGCGCACTGCGGCCGCAGCTGAAAGTGCTGTTCATCACCGGCTATGCCACCGAGGCCATTTTCGATGTCGATGCGATGCCGGGCACGGAGCTTCTGAACAAGCCTTTCAGCATGGCGGAGCTGGCTGCCCGCGTGGCCCACCTGACGCACGACGATTGAGGGGCGATGGTGCGCCGGCAATCTGGCGCGGTACCCCGGAGGCTGCCAGACTCGAAATCCCGGGCGAAGGAGCGGGCACGTGACATCTGCTGAAGCGAAGCGTCTGCTGGTGGTCGAGGACGACCCGGTGATTGCGATGCTGATGGAGGACATCCTGCGCGACCTGGGGCACGAGGTGTTCGTCAATCTCACCCTGGCGCATGCGCTGCTGGAGATCGATACGCACGAGGTCGATGCGGTGTTGCTGGACATGCACCTGCGCGGCGAAAGCGCCCGTCCCATGGTGCTGGCGCTGATCGAGCGCAAACTGCCCTTTGCGGTGCTCTCCGGCAGCGACCAGTCGGCATTGCAGCAGGAGTTCCCACAGGTGCGCCTGTTGCCCAAACCGTTTGGCAAGGCGCAGCTGGAGCGAACCGTGCGTGAGCTGCTGAACCCTGCGCTCAGCGCATCGGATTGAACGGCTCAGAAAGCCGGCCAGCGCACGCCCGGCAGCGACGACGTATGCAGTGCCTGCACCGCCTGCAGGCGCTGCGCGGAAAGCCCCAGCGCTTGCAGCATGGTCGGCGCCAACTCGGTGGTGCTGACGCGCATGCCTAGCTGCTCGCCGCGCTGCGGCAGCTGCGGATTGCTGAGCAGCAGCGCCACGTGGGTGTCGTCGTCGTCGAAGCCGCCGTGCTCGGCCAGCTTGGCGTCGCCGGGCTTGCCGTAGATCACACCCGGCTGCGGCAGCACCAGCAGGTCGGGCGTGCGCGGGTCGCCGGTGGCGGTGCCGAAGTAGCGCGCTACACCGGCACCGGCGATGACCTTTCGGATGCCCAGCGACGCCGGCGCGGCGCGCAGCGTGGCGGCCACGCGCGCCGCGTCAGCGCGATCGTGCAGCCAGATAAGTGCGCCCTGGTCGGCGGTGAGCTGGGCCAGCCCGTGCGGCGCGGCGGCGCGAATGGTTTGTGCCAGCGCTTTTTTCTCGACATGCCGCAACAGGCGCGGATCGATCGGCGCGTTGCCGTGCTTGGCGGTCACCACGAACAGGGTGGAGTCGAGCAGTCCGCGCCGCTGCAGCGCCTGCCGCATGCGCCCGAGCAGCGCGTCGCAGTGGGCCAGCGCATTCGTCAGCGAGGGCGTGGGCGTGCCGCGGGCGTCGCGGTAGCCGGCGAGCTTCTGCGCCACGTTGACCGCCTGCATGTTCATGCCGAACAGCGTCGGCACCGGCGCGCGTTGTGCGCGGTCGTGGGTCCAGCCGTCGATCTGGTTGAGCAGGGCGTCGGCCTTCATCGCGTCGTAGCGTTCGGTGCGCTGGATCGAGCCGGTGATGTGGTCGGCCGGCGTGGCCTGCACGCCCTCGTAGTCGCCGCCGATTTCCGGCGTGTAGAGGTCGTCGACGCCGCGGCCGTCGGGGCCGTTGAGGATCTCGTAGACCGGGTGCTTGTCGATCCAGGCGGTGTAGCCGCCGGCTGCCTGCACCACGTTGAAGACCGTGTTGGTGCGCAGATAATCGTGCGGGTAGACCGGCGCGCACGATCCCGCCCGGCGCGGCAGCCGCGCGGGGTCGAGCGTGCGTTGACCGTGGCGGTCGCGCGGGCCGTCGGCGGCCTCGGTGAAGGCCACCGTGGTTCCGAGCTGACCGGCCCTGCAGGCGGCCTCCGAGCTGGCCAGGTCGCGGGCGTAGCTGACGTCGAAGTACACGCCGGTGATCGCCGGCGTGCCGCCGGTCATCAGGCCGAGCAGGCCGGGGAAGGAATCCGCCGGCACCGCGGCATGGGCGTCGGTGTACTGCACGCCGTCGGCGGCCAGCGCGGCCAGGGTCGAATGCGGATAGGCCGCGAGATAGTGCTGCAGGTCGGTCGCGTGCAGGCCATCGATGCTGATGACCAGCACGTGGCGGATCGCCGACGCCGGCATGCCGGCGCGGGCGACCGGCGCAAAGGACAAAGCCATGCCGGCGGCGGCCATTACGGCGAGCAGGTTTTTCATCAAGGAATGTCCGTCAAAGGTGCCGCGGCGCGTGCCGGGCGGGCAGTGCTGCGCCGGTCGTCCGCGGGGGACGACCGGCGCACACCTGGCTGACCTCAGAAGTGCGCCGACACGTCCAGCTCGAAGCTGCGCTCGGGGATCGTCCAGTACAGCGGCGTGTTGTCCTGGCTGGTGTAGCCGGCCAGCGCGTAGATCCGCTTGTTGTCGGCGAGGTTGGCGATCTTGAAGGTCAGCGTGGCGTCGCGCAGTTCCGGCAGCGGGTGCTCGAAGGAATAGCTGGCGGCGAAATCAGCCGTGGCGTAGCCGCCCAGACGCTGGGTCTGGCCGCTGTCGCCGTAGCGCACGCCCACGTACTTGTCGATCAGTGACAGCGACCACGGACCGCCGTCGTAGAGCAGGCCGAGCGCGGCGGTGCGATCCGGCGCATTCGGCAGCCACTGCCCGGTGGCCTTCACTCTGGCGCTGTTCCGCGAGGCGTTGCCGTACAGGCTGAAGCCATGGGCGATGGCCACCGTGGCCTCCGCTTCCATGCCTTTGTAGATCGCGCCACCGGCGTTGTAGAACAGGGTCTGGCCGGCGATCTTGCGGCTGGAGATCTTGTTGCTGAAGTCGATGTGGTAGGCATCGACCGACAGGGTCAGGCCATCACTGTTCCAGGCGGTGCCGATCTGCTGGTTGGTGGTGCCTTCGGGCTTGACCTGGTTCATCGACGGGTCGACGGTGTAGAACACGTTGAGGTTCGGCGCCAGGAAGCCCTTGGCCCACTGTGCGTAGGCGCTCCAGTGGTCGCTCAGCGCGTAGTGCAGGTCCAGCGAGGGCAGGCTGCGTGTCCAGGAATGTGCATAGTTGATCGGTTGGCCGGTCCCCTGGTTCACCGTGGCATCCAGCGTGCGGCGGAAGTCCACAAACTTGACGCCGCCGGTGAGGTCCAGCTTGTCGGTGACGTGCCACTGGTATTCGGCATACGTCTGCATGTCGGTGAGGCTGTCGCTCAGGTAGCGATCGACCGCGGCGCTGGTCGGCACGGCGTTGAGCGCGCCGCCGTTGCTCCAGTCGATCTCGTACTGCAGGCGCTGGTTGGTCTGGCGATCGATCCAGCCGCCCAGATGCACCTCGCCTGGGCCGAGGTCGTGGCTCAGCCGCAGGATGTCGCCGATCGAGCGGTAGTCCATGCGCATGCGCTGGCCCGGCACGTTGTTCGGCCCGTAGACGGTGCCGTTCGGCTGCTCGCCATTCGGGTCGGAACCGTTGTAGCCCTTGTGCCGATAGCCATAGGTGTAGAGCTTGTCGCCAACGGTCCAGCCGGCCAGCATGGTCTCCAGGTCGAGGTACTCGAAGTCGGTGCTGATGTCGTCGTAGTTGTAGCCGTAGTAGGACTGGCTGGTGGGATCGGCGCTGAGGCCGTAGTTGGGACCGTACTGCTTGATCTGCGCCTGCGTGGCGCCGAGCGACACGTTCTGGTGCAGCCGGGTCAGGTTGCTGGCGAAGGTCAGCGTGGTGTCATTGCCCAGTGGCTGGATCACCTTGCTGAAGAAGTTCTGGCGGCTCTGACCGGCATGCGTCAGATAGCCGTCCGAACTGAGATTCTTCGCACTGAAATAGGCACTGGTGCCGCCGTACCGGTCGAGCTTGCCGGTATCGAAGCGCAGGCCCTCGACCTGGGTGTTGAAGCTGGCCACGCTGAAGAACGGATTGACCGACATCACCGGCCTGGGGTCTTTCGAATCCACCGACAGGGTGCCGCCGAAGGTGGCGTTGCCGAGCGTGCGCGCGCTGCCGGGGCCGCGGTCGACGGTGACCTGGCCGATGTCCTGCGGCATGAAGTAGGAAGTCGAGTGCTGGGTGAAGTCGTTCGAGTCGCCCCACGGAATGCCATCGAAGGCGACGTTGTACTCGCCGTTCTGGAAGCCGCGTATCGACAGGCCCTGCGACTCCATCAGGCCGGGGCCGTTCGGATCGACGTCGGACACGCTGGGCGCGATCTTCACGATGTCGCTGTAGTTGGCGGTGGCGGCGGCGACGTTCTCGATGTAGCGCTCGCCGATGATCGACTGTGGCTCGGTGGCCACCAGTGACGCCTGTGAAGGCGCCTGGTCACCGGTGGTTTCGGCACCCATTTTCACCACGATCTTCTTCAGCTGGGTGATCCGCGTATCGCTGCCCATGGTGCCGGTGGTGCCCTGTGGCGGCGTCGCCGCGACGGCGGCCGCCGCGTGTGCACTGCGCAGCGGCAGCAGGCTCACGAGCAGCACGCCGAGCGCAGTCGCCACGGCGGAGGCAAGCGCGGAGGGCCGCGCCAGGGAATCGATGGTCATGGACTTTTCTCTCGAGTGAGTGCAAATGACGTGTTATTTAGCGGTTAAGTCTTGGGGGCGGAGATGTCAGCGCGGTTACCCCGGGATGTCAGCGATGACGAAAGTTCCTGCGGCCGGCGTGCGCCAGCGCGATGGGCTTGTCCAGTGCGTTCATGCATTCGCCCTTGCGCAGGCTGTGATGTCAGCCGCGCGGCCGGCCCGGCCGATGGCAGCGACAGACCGCGGCGGTATACGCTGCTCGTCCGCCACCCGGGGAGCCTTGCCATGCGCCTGCTGCTGCCGTTGTTGCTTGCGCTGCTGCCGCTGCCGGCGCTGGCCGCGGCGCAGCTGGATCGGCTGGTGCTGCCGCCGGGTTTCCACGTGGCGCTGTACAGCGACCAGGTGCCGGACGCGCGCGAGCTGGCGCTGGGCGCGCACGGCACCGTGTTTGTCGGATCGACCAGCGCCGGCAAGGTCTACGCGCTCACCGACACGCACGGCGACGGCGTGGCCGACCGCGTGCAGGTGATCGCCAGCGGCCTGCAGCAGCCGATCGGCGTGGCGTTCCACCATGGCGACCTGTACATCTCGGCGGTGCGCCGGATCCTGGTGCTGCGCGACATCGAGCGCCATCTGGACGATCCGCCCGCGCCCGTGCTGATCACCGACAAGCTGCCGCGCGAAACCGCACACGGCGGCAGATTCATCGCGTTCGGGCCGGACGGCAGGCTGTACGTGCCGATCGGTGCGCCGTGCAACATCTGCGAGCCGGGCGCCGGTTACGCCAAGCTGATCCGCATGCAGGCCGACGGCAGCGGCTGGCAGGACGTGGCGCGCGGTATCCGCAACTCGGTCGGTTTCGACTGGCAGCCCGGTAGCGGTCGCCTGTGGTTCACCGACAACGGCCGCGACCTGATGGGCGACGACATGCCCAGCGACGAGTTGAACGAGATCACCCGCGCCGGCGAACATTTCGGCTATCCGTACTGCCATCAGGGCGACACGCTCGACCCCGAGTTCGGCAAGGGGCGCCACTGCAGCGAATTCGTGCCGCCGGTGCTGAAATTCGGCGCGCACGTGGCGCCGCTGGGCATGCGCTTCTACCGGGGGCAGCAGTTTCCGGCGCGCTATCGGGGCGCGATCCTGGTCGCCGAACACGGCTCGTGGAATCGCTCCCGAAAATCCGGTTACCGGGTGATGGTGGTGCGCCTGGACGGCAGCAAGGTGCTGTCCTACCAGCCGCTGCTGACCGGCTTCGAGCAGAACCAGCGCGCGTGGGGTCGCCCGGCCGACGTGCAGCCGCTGCCCGACGGCAGCGTGCTGGTCAGCGACGATCTGGCCGGCGCCGTGTATCGGGTCACCTACCGCAAGCCGTGAGGCGGTTGTCCGGGCCGCCATCCGCCCCAAATAGTTAGCGTTCCTTCCGACGGAGAGATGCCATGCAGCTACGCAGCGACAGTTTTGCAACGGGCCAGCCGATCCCGGCCGGGTTCGCCTTCGGCCAGCCGGCCGCCGACGCGCCGGTGGCGCTGTCGGACAATCGCAGCCCTCATCTGGCGTGGAAGCATGCCCCGGCCGGCACGCGCTCGTTCGTGCTCACCTGCATCGACCCCGACGTGCCCAGCCGCGGCGACGACGTCAACCAGCCCGGGCGCACGGTGCCGGCCGACTTGCCGCGGGTGGAGTTTGTGCACTGGTTGATGGCCGACATCCCCGCCGAATGCGGCGAGCTGGCCGCCGGCGCCTGCAGCGACGAGGTCACCCCTCGCGGCAAGCGCCAGCCGTTCGGGCCGCCGGGCAGCGTGCAGGGCGTCAACGACTACACCGGCTGGTTCGCCGGCGACGCCGGGATGGCCGGCACCTACCTGGGCTACGACGGCCCGTGCCCGCCGTGGAACGACGCGCGGCTGCACCACTATCACTTCAGCGTGAGCGCACTGGACGTGCCCACGCTGGGCCTGGCCGCTGGCTTCACACTGACCGAACTGCGCGCGGCGATGGCCGGTCACGTGCTGGCCGACGCGGCGATCGTCGGCACCTACAGCCTCAATCCGGCGCTGCGGGCCTCCGGCGGGTAGCCGGGTCGGCGTCGGCGCCGCGTGCACGGCGGCGCCGGCCATCTTCACATGCGCATGGCGGCGGCTATGGGTGAATGGCGTCGCGCGGCTGTCGCGGCCGCCTCCGGCCCTCCCCTTCCCGGCTTTCCCTTTCGAGAGGACACCGCCATGCTTCACTACGCACTGGTTTTTCTGGTCATCGCCATCATCGCCGCGGTACTCGGCTTCGGCGGCATTGCGGGCGCCGCCACCGGTATCGCGAAGATCCTGTTCATCATCTTCCTGATCCTGGCGATCATCGCGTTCTTCCGCCGCGCCAGCTGACCGGGGCGGCCACCGTGAGCCGCCCACGCCTTCCCGATTTTTCACCGGAGCACCTCATGAACAAGCAGGTCACCCCCCCCGAAACGCTCGCCGGCAGCCGCATCGACGAGAGCGCCGAGAGGATCAAGCAGGCCACCAGCAGCGCCGTCAGCAGCACCCGGGACGCGGTCGATCGCGCCGCCGACCACGTCGAGGAAGGCCTGCATCGGGCTACCGACAAGGCTGCCGACGTAGCCAACCGCGCCACCGACAAGGCGGCCGAACTCGGTGAGCGCGGCCGCGAGGTCTACGACGACACCATGGATCGCGCTGATGCGTGGCTGGAGCAGGCGCGCGAATATGTGCGCGAGAAGCCGGTACAGTCGGTGGCGATCGCGCTCGGTGCCGGCTGGCTGCTCGGACGCATCCTGCGCCGTTGAGCGACATCACCGCGGGGGAGCACATGCACGAGCAGGTCGAACCTGGCTGCGACACGACGGCGCCGAATCCGGCGCCGCCGTCGTCTGGGCCTCCGCCCGGATTGCTTGACGAGCTGGCGCAGCTGCTGCGCGCGATGCGGCTACTGTTCAGTGCCCAGCTGCAGCTGCTGGCGGCGGAGCTCGGGCTGGCACGCAGCGCGGTGTCGTGGATGCTGCTGGCCGGACTGGCCGCCACCGTGGCCGGCGTCGGCCTGGGTCTGAGCGTGCTGGCCTTCATCGGCCTGCTGCTGGCCAAGTGGTTCGGCTCGTGGTTGCTGGCGCTGCTGGCGCTGTGCGTGCTGCAGCTGCTCTTTCTGTGCGGATCGATCCTGCTTTTCCGCCGCTGCATGCACTGGCTGAGCCTGCCTGCCACCCGCGGCGAATGGGGTGCGATGATGCGCGACACCGTGCGCGCGGCCGATCACCGGGTCGAGGCCGACGGCACCCGCAGGCAGGAGTCGACATGAGCATCTTTCAACGGCTGGCCAGGGTGCGCACGGCCCGTCTGCGCATGCGCGCGGCGCGACTGGCGGTGAGTCCGTCCGCCGCCGCGCTGCTGGTGCGCAGCCGGCGGCATCCGCTGGGCACGGTGAGCGTTGCGGCCGGCGCCGGCTTCGTGCTGGGCCGGCTGAACGTGCATCCGCTGCGTATCCCGGGCTTTGGTGCCTTGCTCGGCGGCGGCCTTGCCGAGGCGGTCGCCTACGGCACCCGGCTGATCGCCGAACTTGGACCGGCCGCGTTCGCCGCCGAACGCCGCCGCGAGTCGCCCGCGGACACCCGGCCAGCAGGCGACGACGCGCCGTGAGCGTCGAACCCGAAACGCGGTCGGTGCCGCCGTCCGAGGGCCTGCCGGAACCCGGCGGGGTGCCGCCGCTTGCGGTGCTGGTACCGGTCGCGCCCGGTTATCCGCCGCGGCAGATGGCGCGCGGACTGCAGACCACACACGGCATGCGCCGTCACCTGCGCGCAGTGCGCGGGCTGCTCGGCGCGCTGCTGTTTCTGGCGCTGATGTATACGGCCACGCTGACCCGCGCGCTGCTGATTCCCTTGGTGCTGGCCGCGTTCCTGGGCCTGGCGCTGAACCCGGTGGTGGCGGCCGGCACGCGCTGGCATCTGCCGCGCTGGCTCAGCGCCAGCGTACTGATGCTCGCCCTGCTGCTGGGCATCGGCGGCGGCATCGGCCTGCTGGCGCAGCCGGCGATCGGCTGGTTTCACGGTGCGCCCGCAGCGATCCGCCACTTCATGCCCAAACTCAAAAGCATGACCCAGCCGCTGGAGGCGGCCAACCGCGCCACCCAGAGTCTGGTCAACACGCAGAACCCGCGCGCCGTCGCCGCGGCGCCGGCCGCCGTGGCGATCACCGCCTGGGACGTGGTGTCGACCGCACCCAAGGTGCTGGCGGCGGTGCTCGGGGTGATGCTGCTGGTGTTCTTCTTTTTGGTGTACGGCGACTCGATGCTGCGCCGGCTGGTGGAAATCACCCCGGGCTTTGCCTACAAGCGGCACGCGGTGGTGATCGTGCGCGGTATCCAGACCGAGGTGTCGCGCTACCTGCTCACGGCGCTGCTGATCAACGCGGCGTTGGGCGCGCTCACCGCGGCCATGCTGTGGGTCTACAAGATGCCCGACCCGCTGTTGTGGGGCACGGTGGCGATGTTCGCCAATTTCATTCCCTACGTGGGCGCGATCTGCACGGCGATCATTCTCGCTCTGGTCGGCATGCTCAGCACCCATGACGCCACGCTGCACGCCTTTCTGCCGGCGCTGACCTTCACGACCATCACGGTGCTTGAAGGCAACCTGATCACGCCGATGATCCAGGGCCGCAGCATGCGCCTGAGCCCGATCGCGATCCTGCTGTGGCTGCTGGTATGGAGCTGGTTGTGGGGCGTGCCCGGCGCACTGCTGGCGGTGCCGATGCTGACCTGCGCCAAGCTGGTCACCGAGCGCGTGCGCGGCTGGCGCTGGTTCGCGATGATCGTGGCACGCTGAGCCTGCAGCGCGCGGCCGTGCGCGGGCTTACGCGCCTGCCGGCATCAGCCACAGCAGCGCGATACCGAGCGCGATGCGGTAGATCGAGAACGCGGTGAAACGGTGGCTGCGGATATAGCCGAGCAGCCACTTGATGGCGATGAACGCGACGATCGCCGAGACCACGAAGCCCACCGCCAGCGCGGTCCAGTCCTCGCTGGCCGCGCCGCCGTCCTTGAGCACTTTCAGCAGCTCGTAGCCGGTGGCGGCGTACATGGTGGGGATGCCCACCAGGAAAGCGAACTCGGTGGCCGCGGCGCGGTTGCTGGTACCCGCCAGCATGGCGGTGAAGATGGTCGCCGACGAGCGCGAGGTGCCGGGAAAGATACCGGCCACCATCTGCGCGATGCCGACCAGGATCGCCACTCGCCAGGTGACTTCGCTGCGATCGGGCTGGCGCGCGGCCAGCTGTTCGGCCGCGATCATCCACACGCCGCCGAGCACCAGCGCCCACGCGATCGGGGTCACCGTGGCGGGCAGCTTGAAGTGGAAATGCATGACCACCACCGCACCGATCGCGCTGGTGATCATGAAGCTGACGAACAGCTTCAGCAGGTAATCGCGGTTGGCCGGCACGCGCCACTGCGTGAACAACTGCCAGATGCGCGACCAGTACACCATCGTTACCGCCAGGATCGCGCCCGCCTGGATGCCCACGTTGAACAGATCCGAACGCGCGCCGAGGCCGAATTTTTCGGCGATCAGCAAATGTCCGGTGCTGGAGATGGGCAGGAACTCGGTGATGCCTTCGATGATGCCGAGCAGGATGACGCGAATGAGATCGCTCACGGGTTGGCGGGTCCGGGGTAGATGGCGCGAGGGTTACGGCAAAGCGCAGCAGTTTACTGCCTGCGCGGCACGGCATGATTATTCCGTGGGCAATCGGCAGACCGGTGCATCCGCTCCACTTTCCGGTTGGCGGGTTTGGTGCAAATCGCTCAGCCTCTTGCTCTTGAATGATGCAATGCAGCATGAGTCGGGCCACTGGTTCAACCCAACGTATTGTATTCATTAATGTAATTGCATGGCACCGGTCTTGCTAAACCCATCGAGCTACTCCTGATCTCAACTGGAGCCAAGTCGATGAAGCGATGTACGACCCTTGTCTGTGCCTCCGTTCGTCAATGCCGATATGCCGGCGAAGGTTGCGGATGTGTCCGCTGTGTCTGTGTGCCGGTCGATCAAGGCAGCAGTCTCCCGCGCCATTCGCGCCGCCGCAGCCACAGGATGTTCATCGGCCAGACCTGCACCAGGCAGCGCCCACTTTTTCAGCCTCCAAACCGAAGCGGTTGCAGGAGGCCCGTGATGAACACCGTTTCTTCAATGCTGCGCCGGAAACTCCTGCTCGCAGTGCTGGCTATTGCCTTGCAACCGGCGAGCAGCGTGTTTGCGCAATCGACGACTGGCGACGCACCTGCGGCGCCCGCTGCAATGAGCACTCCGGCCATGACCGGGCCGCTTGCTGCCAATCCGAACCCGATGAGCATCGACACCGGCGTGTTCGGCACCTGGTACGTCACCGGCGCCGTGACGGGCCTGGCGGTCGCGCAGGACAACGCCATTCCCGGTGATCGCCGCCGGCAGACCGACCTCGGCAACGGCCAGGTGTTCATCCAGAAGACCTCCGGGCCGCTGCAATTTTTCGTGCAGGCGGGCGGCTATTCGCTGCCTTCGCTGGGCGCCGGTTATCTGTCGGCGAGCAAGACGGTCAGCGGGTTTTACGGGCTGGTGCCGCAGGCGTTCGTCAAGTACGTGCCGAACGACCACTTCAGCGTCATGGCCGGCAAAATGCCGACGCTGATCGGTGCGGAATACACCTTCACCTTCGAGAACATGAACATCGAGCGCGGCCTGCTGTGGAATCAGGAAAACGCGGTCAATCGCGGTGTCATGGCCACCTACGTGCAGGGGCCGATCAACGCTTCGCTTTCGCTGAACGACGGCTTCTATGCCAACCGCTACAGCTGGGTGACCGGCTCGCTCGCCTACACCATCGACAAGAACAATTCGCTCAGTTTCGTTGCCGGCGGCAACACCCGCCAGACCGCCCGCAGCAGCCTGGCCGTGCCGTTGCTGCAGAACAACAGCCAGATATTCGAAGTGATCTACACCCATCTGGCCGGGCCATGGACGCTCACGCCGTATCTGCAATACACACGCGTGCCGGCCAGCAGCGCGCTCGGCATCGTGCATGCGGCATCGACGACGGGCGTGGCCCTGCTCGCCAACTATGCCGTCGACGCCCACTTCAGTCTGGCCAGCCGAGCGGAGTACATCGGCTCGACCGGCAGCGTGGCCAACGGCGCGCCGAGCCTGTTGTATGGGCCGGGCAGCCAGGCGTGGTCGCTGACATTCACGCCCACCTATCAGAACAAGCTGCTGTTCGTGCGCGCCGAATTTGCCTATGTGAAAGCGAGCGGCACCACGCCCGGCTACGCGTTGGGACCGAATTTCGACAGCACGTCGCAGTCGCGCGTGATGCTGGAAGCCGGACTCCTGTTTTGAGGCGCATGCACGCCGGCGATCGCAGGCCCGGCATGTCGCTGCAGTCCGCAGCATTTCCGATGTTGAAACGACGTTCTCGACCAGCATCCACCGGCCACGGTGGATCGTCGCCAAGGCAGCAACCCGGGAGACAGGCATGAAACTGATCAGCTGCATCATCCGCCCTTACAAACTGGACGAAGTCCGCGAGGCGCTGACCCAGGTGGGCGTCAGCGGGCTCACAGTCAGCGAGGTACGCGGCTTCGGTCGGCAGAAGGGGCACACCGAGCTGTATCGCGGCGCCGAGTACACCGTCGATTTCCTGCCCAAGATCAAGATCGAGGCGGTGGTGCCCGCCGAGCTGCTCGACGGGGCGCTGGACGCCATCCTGCAGTCGGCCCGAACCGGCAGCGTGGGCGACGGCAAGATCTTCGTCAGCGCGGTGGAACAGGTGATCCGCATTCGAACCGGCGATCTCGACGCCGACGCCCTCTGACTCGAATCCCGTGAGGTTTCCATGAAAGACATCAAGTTGTTTCGTGACATGCGCAAGGGCTGGGCCATCCTCGCCATCGGCCTGCTGCTGAGTCTGCTCGCGCCGCTGGCGTGGGCGCAGGCCGCCGTGGCGGCGCCACCGCTGGTGATGCACAAGGGCGATGTGGCGTGGATGCTGACCTCCACGTTGCTGGTGTTGATGATGACGGTGCCGGGGCTGGCGCTGTTCTACGGCGGTCTGTTGCGCTCCAAGAACGTGCTGTCGATGCTGATGCAGGTGATGACGGTGTTCTCGATGATCGTGGTGCTGTGGGTGATCTACGGCTACACGCTGGCGTTCAACGGCGGCAATGCCTTCATCGGCAATTTCGACAAACTCTTCCTCAAGGGCATCACCAAGGACTCGCTGGCGGCTACCTTCAGCGCCGGCGTGGGCCTGCCGGAATACGTGTTCGTGATGTTCCAGGCCACCTTTGCCGGCATCACCTGTGCGCTGATCGTCGGCGCGCTGGCCGAGCGGGTGCGCTTCCGCGCGGTGCTGGCGTTCACCGCGCTGTGGTTCACCTTCGCCTATCTGCCGATCGCCCACATGGTGTGGTACGGGCCGAGCGGTTTCATGTTCGCCAGGGGCGTGCTGGATTTCGCCGGCGGCACGGTGGTGCACATCAACGCCGGTATCGCCGGCCTGGTCGGCGCCTACATGCTCGGGCCGCGCCTCGGCCTGGGCCGCGAGTCGATGAAGCCGCACAGCGTGACCTTCACCATGATCGGCGCGTCGCTGCTGTGGGTGGGCTGGTTCGGCTTCAATGCCGGCTCCAACCTGGAGGCCAACGGCGGCGCGGGGCTGGCCTTCATCAACACGATGGTGGCGACGGCGGCGGCGGTGCTGTCGTGGCTGGCGGTCGAGGCCATCACCAAGGGCAAGCCCTCGATGGTGGGCGGCGCCTCCGGCGCCGTGGCGGGACTGGTCGCCATCACCCCGGCCTGCGGCACGGTCGGCCCGATGGGCGCCATCGCCATCGGCGCGCTGGCCAGCGCGGCGTGCGTCTGGGGCGTGACCGGGCTGAAGAAGATCCTCAAGGCGGACGACGCGCTCGACGTGTTCGGCGTGCACGGCGTCGGCGGCATCCTCGGGGCGATCCTGACCGGCGTGTTCAGCGCGCCGATCCTGGGCGGCACCGGCTTCGGCGCCGGCATCACCACGATGGCGCAGCAGGTCGGCGTGCAGGCGCTCGGCGTGGGCATCACCCTGGCGTGGAGCGGCGGGGTTTCGCTGCTCGCCTACTTCATCGTCAAGCAGGTGTTCGGACTGCGCGTCAGCGCCGAGGCCGAGCGCGAGGGGCTGGATATCAGCTCGCATGGCGAGAGCGCCTACGAGGCGTGATCGCGGCGGGTTCGTGCCAGTTGCGCGAACCCGCTGTTGGCCGTGTGGTCGCGACGCCACAATTTGGTGCAAACTATCCTGAAATTGCCCGAGCATGATGCGACAGGCCAAGCCCGCGGCGCGGTTCCGAAGCGTCACGGCCTGTGGCCCCGCGCTTTCACGTTATGGCATGAGGCTTGCTAAAACCGGCTATCACCCACGTCCGAGGTTGCGTTATGTCCGCCAAGAAAGTGCTCGATCTGATTCAGGAACACGAGGTCGAGTTTGTCGACTTCCGCTTTGCCGACATGCTCGGCGTGCACCACCACGTCACCTTTCCGGCGCACGCCATCGACGAGTCGACGTTCGAGGACGGCAAGATGTTCGACGGCTCGTCGATCACCGGCTGGAAGGGCATCAACGAGTCGGACATGGTGTTGCTGCCCGATCCGGCGACCGCGCACCTGGATCCGTTCAGCTCGCACACCCAGCTGATCGTGCACTGCGACGTGCTGGAGCCGAGCACCATGCAGGCCTATGGTCGCGACCCGCGCTCGATCGCCAAGCGCGGCGAGGCGTTCCTCAAATCCACCGGGATCGCCGACACCGCGTACTTCGGTCCGGAGCCGGAATTCTTCATCTTCGACTCGGTGCGCTGGCAGAACGACATGGGCCGCGTGTTCTACGAGATCGAGTCTGAGGAAGCGGCCTGGTCCTCGCGCAACAAGTACGACGAAGGCAACAGCGGCCACCGGCCGGGCGTGAAGGGCGGCTATTTTCCGGTCAGCCCGGTCGATTCGCTGGGCGACCTGCGCGCCGACATGTGCAAAGTGCTCGAATCGCTCGGCCAGACGGTCGAAGTGCACCATCACGAAGTGGCCAACGCCGGCCAGTGCGAGATCGGCGTCAAGTTCAACACGCTGGTGAAGAAGGCCGACGAGCTGATCACCATGAAGTACGTGGTGAAGAACGTGGCGCACCAGAACGGCAAGACCGTCACCTTCATGCCCAAGCCGATCGTCGGCGACAACGGCAGCGGCATGCACGTGCACCAGTCGCTGTCCAAGGACGGCACCAACCTGTTCGCCGGCGACCTCTACGGCGGCCTGTCGCAGACCGCGCTGTGGTACATCGGCGGCATCTTCAAGCATGCCAAGGCGATCAACGCGTTCGCCAACTCCACCACCAACAGCTACAAGCGGCTGGTGCCGGGCTTCGAGGCGCCGGTGATGCTGGCGTACTCCGCGCGCAACCGCTCGGCCAGCTGCCGCATCCCGTACGTGGCCAGCCCCAAGGGTCGGCGCATCGAGGTGCGCTTCCCCGATCCGATGCAGTCCGGCTACCTCACCTTCACCGCGCTGATGATGGCTGGCCTCGACGGCATCCTCAACAAGATCGACCCCGGCGCGCCGGCTGACAAGGATCTGTACGACCTGCCGCCGGAAGAGGAGAAGAACATTCCGCAGGTGTGCTCCAGCCTCGACCAGGCGCTGGAGGCGCTGGACAAGGATCGCGACTTCCTCAAGGCCGGCGGTGTGTTCACCGATGACTTCATCGACGCTTACATCGAAGTGAAGATGAAGGAAGTCACCCGCTACCGCGCCAGCACGCACCCGCTGGAGTTTCAGATGTACTACGCGATCTGATCGCGGCGACAGCGCGAGGACAGACAAGCACGGGCGCCTCGGCGCCCGTGCTTGTCTGTAGCGTTCGAGACTCCGGCGCCAGGCAGGAGAAGAGCGTCATGCGTCGCAGACTGAAGCCGGTGCTGTGGGCGCCAAGGATCATCGCGTTCGACTCCCGTTGCATAGATTCTGGTTCACCTGCATGTGAACGAAGCCTCAGTCAGCGCCTGATCGCGCGCAGCCTGTGCGCGATACGTTCCCTGGTGGAGCGCGTCATCAAGCGCTTCGCCGTCGCCGGGCTGGCCGCCGTACCCGGCGTTGCCGGAGCACGGCGCGCAGTCGACGGCGTCCCCCACGACGCATGAGCCACAAGCCATGACGCTGAGCGGCGAGCGGAGCCGCGCGTCGGCGGCTCACCATGCTGCATCCACAGTAGCCATGCCTTGAGTACGGCCTCGCCTGCGGGTGAGTGCGTGCGCAGACATCTGCCGCTGTCTTTGACCTGTGGTGCCGCCACAAGCTCGGCATTCGCGAGGGACATTTCATGAAAACGAAACTTATTTTGGGTGCGTGCGCTGTGCTGCTGTCCACCGCAGCAATGGCAGTACAGACGGATGATCATCCCACCGGGACTTGACACCTATGCCGTTCGCGCCGAGCGTGGCTTGAGCAAGCAAGCGATGCCGGAGCGCTGGATGGCCGATGCCCTTCGGCTTCGGGATCATGCGCCCGCGCTCAGCAAACACCGGGCGACCGGGCGGAGGTCGAGCGCTGACCAGGCCAGCTTGTTGATGGCCCGGTTTTGTCAGCTCGTGGAGATGCCGAACGCGGAGTGGACCAGTTTTACATCCACCGTGGACGGATCACGGCCATGCATCCATCCGGGTTGGTCGATGCGTATGGATGGCCAATCGTGGTTCGGCTACGCAGTGGGCAGATCGGTGCAGTTGAGCGGAACACCGGGCCGTCAGCGGAGCCGCAAGGGCCACCCAAGGCCAGGAGCGGACGGCGGCGGCGAGTTGAATTCGCGCGCTGCGACAACGGCAGCCTTGCAGCCGCGCGTCCAGGCGGCGCTGCGGGGTGCGCGCGTTTTCACGCCGTCGTTCCGGACATGATGGTTCCATGCGACTGGGTGAGTCGGCGCTGAGTATCAGCCGCCTACGCACACCGGTTTTGAACGACGCCCGCGCAAGCTGGCGACACTATTTCGAACTAGCACCAGAAGGACTTCACCATGATCAAGCGCATGCTTCCCCTGTTGATTGGATTGTCGGTTTGCTCGGTTACCCTGGCGCAGGCTGTTCCTGCCGCCGCACAAGCGACCACACGCGCCATCCAGACCACTACCACGGTGACCACGTGGACAACCCGACCGCCCGCTGGAGCGTTGAGCGAGGACGCCATCAAAAGCGCGATCGCCAGCGCCGGCTACAAGGAAGTGAAGGGCCTGGAGTTCAAGGGCGGTGTATGGCGCAGCAAGGCCCGCGGCGGCAACAAGACATGGTCCAAGCTCGCGGTCGGCCCGGTCAACGGCAGGGTATATCCGGCCGATGCGCCGTCCAGACTCAACGCAGACGAGGTCAAGGCCAAGCTGGCTGCGGCGGGCTATCAGAACGTCAAGGAGGTGGAGTTCGATGGCGGTCTGTGGCGCGCTGACGCCAAGACTGCGCGAGGCGACGACGTCGATCTGCTGGTCGATCCGAACGATGGCAGCGTGGTGGCCAAGTCTCACGATTGACGCGTTGCGTTTGCGAGGGTCACTGGCTGAAAGCTCGGGTATCGCACCCCGGCCTCGTGCGGCAGGCTCGCTTCGAGCCGCACCTGCTGGCTCCAGTCGTCGCCGAAGTCGTAGAGGTAGACGCGGCGCGCGCCCGGTGCGGCGAAGTGGGTGGCGATCGGCACCTTCCCACCGGCGAGGCAGGTGTCATCGAACCGGCCTGAGCCGTCGTCCAGCGGGATGCCGATGCGCACGCTGTCGTGCAGCAGGCCGATGCGGAACTCGTGCAGGTACATGTCTTCCCAGCCCATGGCGTCGTGGATGGCGCCGTGCAGATCCCGGAAGCTGGCGTCGCTGAGCAGTTCGATGCGGCGTCGGATCAGTGGCCGGATGCCGTTGAGGGTGAGCTTGAACCAGTGGACGGTGGCTGCGACTGGTTTCGCTGATTCGGCCCGGGCCATGGCGGCGGTGCTCGGCGGATCATGGTCGCCATGATCACAGCGGCGCAAACAGCTCCGCCAGGTCGCCCTCGTCGAAACGCAGCTGCCGGGTGGCGCCGCCGCCTTCGAGCACGGCGCGGGCGAGTTCGGCCTTGCGCCCCTGCATGGCCTGGATTTTTTCCTCCACCGTGCCGGCGCAGATCAGCCGGTAGACGAACACCGGCTTGTCCTGGCCGATGCGGTGGGCGCGGTCGGTGGCCTGCGCCTCCACCGCCGGGTTCCACCACGGGTCGTAGTGGATCACGGTGTCGGCGGCGGTGAGGTTGAGGCCGACGCCGCCGGCCTTCAGGCTGATCAGGAACACCGGCACGGCGCCGCTCTGGAAGCGCTTCACCAGCGCGCCGCGATCTTTCGCGGGGGTCTGCCCGGTGAGGAGCTGGTAGGTGACGCGGCGCTTGTCCAGCGCCGTCTCGATCAGCGCCAGCATCTCGGTGAACTGCGAGAACAGCAGCACGCGGCGGCCTTCGCCGAGCAGCCCGTCGAGCAGCTCGAGCAGGGCGTCGAGCTTGGCGCTGGCCTGGATCTTTTTCGCGCTGGCCAGCTTCACCAGGCGCGGGTCGCAGCAGGCCTGGCGCAGCTTGAGCAGCGCGTCCAGCACGATGATGCCGGACTGCGCCAGGCCGCGTTCGCGCACCGCCTGCTGCACGCGCTCGTGCTGCGCCAGGCGCAGGGTCTCGTACAGCGCGCGCTGGTCGCCGGCCAGCTCCAGCATGCGCACGATCTCGGTCTTGGCCGGCAGGTCGGTGAGCACGTCGTCCTTGCGCCGGCGCAGCAGCAGCGGGCCGATGCGACGGTTCAGCCGCTGCTGGCGGTCGGCATCGGCGTGCTTTTCGATCGGCGTGCGGTAGAGCTTGACGAACTGGCGCTGGCTGCCGAGCAGGCCCGGTTCCACCGCGTCGAACTGCGCCCACAGTTCGCCCAGATGGTTTTCCAGCGGCGTGCCAGTCATCGCCAGCCGGCGCGTGGCGGGGATCTCGCGCACCACCTGGGCGGCCTGGCTGCTGGCGTTCTTGATCGCCTGCGCCTCGTCCAGCACCAGCAGCGCGAAACGCTGCGCCAGCAGTTGCTCGCGGTCGCGCGGCAGCAGCGGGTAGGTGGTGATCACCAGATCGTGCGCGGCGATCGCGTCGTAGCGGTCGGCGCGGTCGGCGCCGTGGATCACCAGCACCTTCAGCGCCGGCGCGAAGCGCGCGGCCTCGTCGCGCCAGTTGCCGACCAGGCTGGTCGGCGCCACCACCAGCGCCGGCTGCCCGAGCCGGCCGCGCTGCTTTTCGCCCAGGATGTGCGCCAGCACCTGCACCGTCTTGCCCAGCCCCATGTCGTCGGCGAGGATGCCGCCGAGGCCGGCGGCGCCGAGAAAGTCCAGCCACGCCAGCCCCTCGCGCTGGTACGGTCGCAGCGTGGCCTTGAAGCCCTTGGGCGCCCTGGCGTCGCGGCTGGCGGTGGGCAGCAGGTCGAGCTGGGCGCGCAGCAGCTCGCCGCCGCGCCAGCTCAGTTGGGTGCTGTCGGCCATCGCCAGCAGGGCGTCGGCGCGGGTGCGGTGCAGGCGCAACGCGCCGTCGCCCTCGAGCCATTCCAGCAGCGGCTCGATCAGCGCGCGCAAGCGGCTGAGCGGGATCTCCACGCTGCGGATCTCGTCCAGCGCGATGCGCCAGCTGGCATCCTTTTTCTCGCGCGCCGGCGCCACCCGCGGGAAGGCGGGATCGTTCAGCATGCGGCGCAGCAGCGGCAGCAGGTCGATGCGCTCGCCGGCCACGTCGATGCCCAGGCTGACGTCGAACCAGTGCTGGCCGGCCGCCTGCACGTCGGCGTGCCATTGCTCGATGGCGACCTGCCGCTGACGCGGGAAGTCGTCGGCGTACTCGATCCGGAAACCGTCGGCGGCGAGCTGTTCCAGCACCGGCTGCCACGCGCTGGCGGGCAGCGCGGCCTGGTTCGGATGGGGCTGCAGCAGAAGATCATCCGGGCGGGTCAGTCGCGACGAAATGCCGCGAGAGTCCGAGTGCCAGCCCACGGCGTTCAACCCCGCGCGCTGCAGGCGCTGTTCGGCCTGCGCCTCGGCGGTCAGCTGGCGGTGGATTTCCAGCACGCGGCTGCCGTGCAGACGGCGCACGTGGCGCTGCGGCGTGTCCGCGGGCAGCCGGATCGCGTCGTAATCGAACGCCAGCCGGGCGATGCCCAGCGCCACCGCCGGCTTGCCGCGCGCCGGCACGGTGTTCAGCATGCGCAGCTGCAGCACCGGCACCGGTGGCGCGTTGATGACCTGCAGCGGCGCGCGCTCGTTCGGCGGCGGCAGCGTGGTGCCGGTGGATTGCTGCAGGAGATGGCGCAGCGCGGGTACCTGTTCGGGCAGCAGCGGCGGCGCCTCGTCCAGCGCCGCGATCAGCCCGGCATCGCCTTTCACCAGTCCGAACTGACGCGGCTTCGGCAGCACGTACCACAGGCGATGCCCGCGCAGCAGCTGGACTCCGGAGCCTGCCATCACGGTGGCCTGCAGGCGCTGGCTGCCGTCGGCCTGATCGCTCCACTGCAACTGCAGCGGCAGCGGTTCGCCGCGGCTCAGTGGCACCGCGCCGCGCTCGTGGTAGGCCGGGTAGTGCGCCAGCACGGTGGCCAGCGCAGACTCCTGATAGGCGGCGTGCACCGCGATCCAGCTCTGGCCGACAGCCTGGCTGTGCTGCTCCTGCAGCAGCAGCGCCAGCGCCGGCACCACCTCGGGCGGCCAGCCGCCGGGCGGGGTCGGCACGGGACCGTGGCGGGGATCCAGCCGCAGCGGCTGCGGGTCGACCAGGTTGCCGCCCGGCTTGGCTTTGCCGGACGTGCTGAGCCCCGGGCGCAGCCAGGCCGGGTTGACCAGCAGCCCGGGCGGCGTGCCGTGCTGGTGGGCGCGCAGCAGCACGCCGAACTGCCGCTCCGGCTGCGCCTCCAGCTCGGGCTGACGCAAGCGCTCAAGCTGGCGCAGCCAGCGCGTCCATTCGGCCAGTTCGTCCGGTGGTCTGGCTGTCGGCGCGGTCTTTGGTGTCTTCATCCAGCCCGGCGCGGGCACCGGCGCTGGGCCGCCAGGCCAGAATTCGCATGGTGTGGCGGTGGCCATCATCATCAGCGCGGCAGCGTGCTTGCAGTCAAGGCCCACCGGGCAGCTGCAGTCGCAGTCGAGGCTGAGCTGGTCGTTGGCAACCTGCAACTGGATGGTGCATCGGTACGGCTGCCGCTGGCTGCCACGCACGGCGCCGATCAGCACATTGACCCGCTCGCCTGGCTGATGCCGCAGCTCCACCACGTGGCCCTTGCGGTAGTACACCGCGGCGCGCGCGAAGGTGCGATCGTCGAATGTATCCTCCCACGCTCGCTGGTCGAGCACTTCCTGCAGCGTAAGCGTACTCATCATCAATGGCATGGCCGGGTGAGAGGTGACCGGGCATTTTCGCATGCGGGTGCAGCCCACTGGGTGTCCGGGCGGGCTGGATAGCGGTCGGGAAGTTCGGGCGGCTGCCGGCGCCGTGCGCGACGCGCTGCGTTTATGCCTCGGTGGGTGCTAAAATCGCCCCGATGCCTGGCCTGAGGCGGCCATCAGTGCCGGTTGCGGATCGCACTGCATTCCATCCCGGCGCAAATACGTGCAAGCTACACATGACGCACAGCGCGCTCAGCGCCGCCCTGTGGGTCAAAACCGGTCCGATCCGATCTGATGCGGAGGATTTTTTGTTGAAGATCCCCGCCCGTCCTTAAACTTTTGAGCAGGAGTTACCCATGAAGAAGATGATTCGCCAGACCCTGATGGTCAGTTTGACCCTGGCCGCCGTGCTGGCCCTCGGCGCATGCAGCAAGAGCGACGAGTCCGCCACGCAGGCGCCGGCCGCCGCCGCCACCGCTGCTCCGGCACCGGCACCGGCTGCCACCGCCCCCGCCGCCGCACCCGCCGCCGCACCGGCCAGCACCGCCGCCGCGCCGGCCGCCGCCAGCACCGCGATGGCTCCGATGAGCAGCGCCACCGCTGCCATGCCGGCCGCCAGCAGCACCGCCGGCAAGTAATACGCAAGACGGCAGCGCACTGCGCTGCCGTTCGAGCGATGTGACACCCTGGGGCGCCGAGGCATGGCGCCCCGTTTTTTTGAGTGGGATCAGACGACCGGCCGCTGGCGCGGGCCGCGCGCCGCAGGCATCAACCGCGGCCGATATCGGGCTGCCGCGCCGCCAGCTGCTGCACCGCCTCGCGCGCCAGCGGCTCCAGCCCCGCGCCGCCGGCGCCAAGGTGGTCGATGATCCGGCGCCGCATCGAGGGGTCCCAGAAGCGGATCAGGTGGTCGGCGATGCCGCTCACGCCGGCGGCATGCTCGGGCTCGGCGGCGAAGTAGTGCGCGATGTCGTTGACCATCTGGCTGAGGTGTTCGACGTTCATGGCGGGATCGGTGTGGTCCTGGATAGTGGGAGTCGAACGGGTGAAGAGGTCAGCGGCCGGCGGCTGGCTCGGCGGCTTGCAGCAATTCCTGCTGCTGCCGGTCGAACGCCTGGTGGCGCTTCTGCCATTCGGATGGCTGATTGACCCGCACCACCTGCACCGCGGTGACCTTGTACTCGGGGCAGTTGGTGGCCCAGTCGGAGTTCTCGGTGGTGATCACGTTGGCGCCGGAGCCGGGGAAGTGGAAGGTGGTGTAGACCACGCCCGGCTGCATCCGCCCGGACACCATCGCGCGTAGCACGGTGTCGCCGGCGCGGCTGGTGATGCCGACCCAGTCGCCGTCGCTGACGCCGCGTTCCTCCGCGTCGTGCGGGTGGATTTCCAGTCGATCCTCGTCGTGCCAGACCGAGTTGGCGGTGCGCCGCGTCTGCGCGCCCACGTTGTACTGGCTGAGAATGCGCCCGGTGGTGAGGATCAGCGGATGCGCCGCGTTGACCTTCTCGCGAGTGGGCACGTACTCGGTGAGCATGAAGCGACCCTTGCCGCGCACGAATTCATCCACGTGCATCACCGGTGTGCCTGCGGGCGCGGCGTCGTTGCATGGCCACTGGATCGAGCCGAGCTGGTCGATGCGCTCGAAGCTGACGCCGTGGAAGGTCGGCGTGAGTGCGGCGATCTCGTCCATGATCTGCGACGGGTGGGTGTAGTTCATCGGGTAGCCCATGGCGCGGGCCAGCTCCTGGGTGATCTCCCAGTCGGCGTAGCCGGCCAGCGGTTTCATCACCTTGCGCACGCGCGAGATGCGGCGTTCGGCGTTGGTGAAGGTGCCGTCCTTCTCCAGGAACGAGCTGCCGGGCAGGAATACGTGGGCGTATTTGGCCGTCTCGTTGAGGAACAGGTCCTGCACCACCACGCATTCCATCGCCGACAGCGCGGCGGTGACGTGCTGGGTGTCCGGATCGGACTGGGCGATGTCCTCGCCTTCGATGTACAGACCCAGGAAAGTGCCGTCGAGTGCCGCCTCGAACATGTTCGGAATGCGCAGGCCGGGCTCGTCGTACAGCGGCACGCCCCATGCCTGCTCGAACAGCCGGCGGGTGGCCACGTCGCTGACGTGACGGTAGCCGGGGAACTCGTGCGGGAACGAGCCCATGTCGCACGATCCCTGCACGTTGTTCTGGCCGCGCAGCGGGTTCACGCCCACGCCCTCGCGGCCGATGTTGCCGGTGGCCATGGCAAGGTTGGCGATGCCCATCACCGCGGTGGAGCCCTGCGCGTGCTCGGTGACGCCGAGCCCGTAGTAGATCGCGCCGTTGCCGCCGGTGGCATACAGCCGCGCCGCGCCGCGCGCCAGCGCCGCCGGCACGCCGGTGACCGCTTCCATCGCCTCGGGGCTGTGCTGGTCCTGCGCCACGAAGGCGCGCCAGCGGTTGAACGCCTCCGGCTCGCAGCGGGCGGCGACGAACGCCTCGTCGACCAGGCGCTCGGTGACGATCACGTGCGCCAGCGTGTTGAGCACCGCGACATTCGTGCCGGGCTTGAGCTTCAAGTGGTAGTCGGCCTGGATGTGCGGCGTGCGCACCAGGTCGATGCGGCGCGGGTCGACCACGATCAGCTTGGCGCCACGGCGCAACCGCTGCTTCATCTGTGAGCCGAACACCGGATGCGCGTCGGTGGGGTTGGCGCCGATCACCAGCACCACGTCGGTCTGCTCGATCGAGTCGAAATCCTGCGTGCCGGCGGATTCGCCCAGGGTCGCCTTCAGCCCGTAGCCGGTCGGCGAGTGGCAGACGCGGGCGCAGGTGTCGACGTTATTGTTGCCGAAGCCGGCGCGCACCAGTTTCTGCACCAGATAGGTCTCCTCGTTGGTGCAGCGCGAGGAGGTGATGCCGCCGATCGCATGCGTGCCGTGGCTGGCCTGGATGCGCCTGAACTCGCTGGCGACGTGGGCGAACGCCTCGGCCCAGCTCACCGTCTGCCACGGGTCGGAGATCCGGGCGCGGATCATCGGCGCGGTGAGGCGGTCCGGATGGCTGGCGTAGCCAATCGCGAAGCGGCCCTTGACGCAGGAGTGGCCGTGGTTCGCCTGGCCGTCCTTGTTCGGCACCATGCGCACGATTTCCTCGCCCTTCATCTCGGCGCGGAAGCTGCAGCCGACGCCGCAGTAGGCGCAGGTGGTGGTGACGCTGTGCTCGGCCTGGCCGCGCTCGATCAGCGTGTTCTCGCTCAGCGTGGCGGTGGGGCAGGCCTGCACGCAGGCGCCGCAGGACACGCACTCGGAGCCGAGGAAATTTTCATTCTGGCTGGCCGCCACCTTGGAGGCGAAGCCGCGACCCTGGATGGTCAGCGCGAACGTGCCCTGCACCTCGTCGCAGGCGCGCACGCAGCGCGAGCAGACGATGCACTTGGACGGGTCGAAGGTGAAATAGGGCGTCGACGTGTCCTTCGCCGCGAACAGCGGGTTGGGAATGAATTGAGGAGTGCGGCCAGGGATGGCCGCTTTTTGATCTTCGCGAGCAGGGATGCTCGCAAAAACATGATTCGCGCCGTCATAGCCGTAGCGCACCTCGCGCAGGCCGACCACGCCGGCCATGTCCTGCAGCTCGCAGTGGCCGTTGGCGGGGCAGGTGAGGCAGTCCAGCGGATGGTCGGAGATGTACAGCTCCATCACGCCGCGGCGGATCTCGGCCAGTTTTTTCGTCTGCGTGCTGACTTTCATGCCCTCGCTCACCGGCGTGGTGCACGAGGCGGGGTAGCCCTTGCGGCCTTCCACTTCGACCAGGCACAGCCGGCACGAGCCGAACGCGTCGAGCATGTCGGTGGCGCACAGCTTGGGGATGGCGATGCCGGCCTGCGCGGCGGCGCGCATGATCGAGGTGCCCTCGGGCACCTGCAGCACGCGGCCGTCGATCTCCACGCCGACGCTGGCGGCGGACTTCACGGCGGGCGTGCCGCGGTCGATTTCGACGATGGAAAGCATCGGTGCCTCCTCCTCGCGCCGGCCGTCAGGCGGGGCGCGAAAAATCTTCGGGATAGTGATCCAGCGCGCTCAACACCGGGAACGGCGCCATGCCGCCCAGCGCGCACAGCGAGCCGTGCAGCATGGTCTGGCAGAGGTCGCGCAGCAGCACTTCGTTTTGCGTGCGCTCGGCGCCGGCAAGCAGGCGATCGATCACCTCGACGCCGCGGGTGGAGCCGATGCGGCACGGCGTGCACTTGCCGCAGGATTCGATGGCGCAGAACTCCATCGCGTAGCGCGCCTGCGCGGCCATGTCGACGCTGTCGTCGAACGCCACGATGCCGCCGTGGCCTAACATGCCGCCGATCGCCGCGAACGCCTCGTAGTCGATCGGCGTATCCAGTCGCGACAGCGGAATATAGGCGCCGAGCGGGCCGCCGATCTGCACTGTCTTCAGCGGCCGGCCGCTGAAGGTGCCGCCGCCGAAATCCTCGATCAGCTCGCGCAGCGTCACGCCGAACGCCTTCTCGACCAGTCCCGCGCGCCTGAGGTTGCCGGCCAGCTGGATCGGCAGCGTGCCGCGCGAGCGGCCCATGCCGAAGTCGCGGTAATGCGCGCCGCCCTGGTCCAGGATGATCGGCACCGAGGCCAGCGTGACCACGTTGTTGATCACCGTGGGCTGGCCGAACAGGCCCTCGATCGCCGGCAGCGGCGGCTTGAAGCGCACCTGGCCGCGCTTGCCTTCCAGCGATTCCAGCAGCGAGGTCTCCTCGCCGCAGATGTAGGCGCCAGCGGCCATCCGCACTTCCAGCTGGAAGGCCCGGCCGCTGCCCAGGATATCCGCGCCGAGATGGCCGGCGGACGCGGCGGTGGCGATCGCGGCATTCAGCGCGTCGCGCGCGTGCGGGTACTCGCAGCGCAGGTAGATGTAGCCCTGCGTGGCGCCCACGGCGAGGCCGGCGATGGTCATGCCCTCGATCAGCACGAACGGATCGCCTTCCATGATCATGCGGTCGGCGTAGGTGCCCGAGTCGCCCTCGTCGGCGTTGCAGACGATGTATTTCTGCGCCGCCGACGCATCCATGCAGGTCTTCCACTTGATGCCGGTCGGGAAGGCCGCGCCGCCGCGGCCGCGCAGGCCGGAGTCGGTGACCGCCTTGACGATCTCGGCGGGCGCCAGCTGCAGCGCGTTGTGCAGCCCGCGGTAGCCGCCATGGGCGCGGTAGTCGGCCAGGCTGCGCGGGTCGACGATGCCGACGCGGGCGAAGGTGAGCCGCTCCTGCTTCGCCAGATACGGAATCTGTTCGGTGCGGCCGTGGCCCAGCGCGTGCGCGCCGCCGTGCAGGAAATCGGCGTCGAACAGGCCGGCGACGTCCCCGGCCTGCACCGGGCCGTAGGCCACGCGGCCTGCCGGTGTGACCACTTCGACCAGCGGCTCCAGCCAGTACAGGCCGCGCGAGCCGTTGCGCACCACCTGTACCTCCAGCTCGCGCCGCTGCGCCTCGCTGGCGATGGTCTCGGCCGTCGTCTCGGCGCCCAGTGACAGCGCGCCGGCATCGCGGGGTACATAGACGGTGAAACTCATGAAGCCTCCCGCGCCGTCTTCAACCAGGCGTCGAAACTGGCCGGGGTGACCCGGCCGTGCAGCGTCTCGTCCACCAGCATGGCTGGCGAGCAGGCGCAGTTGCCCAGGCAGTAAACCGGTTCCAGCGTAAAGGCGCCGTCAGCGGTGGTTTCGTGGAAATCCACGCCGAGCCGCTGCTTCACGTGCGCCTCCAGCGCCACCGCGCCCATCGCCTGGCAGGACTCGGCGCGGCACAGGTGGATCACCTGCCGGCCGCCCGGCCGGGTGCGGAAGAAATGGTAGAAGCTGACCACGCCGTGCACCTCGGCGCGGGACAGGTTGAGCTCCCGCGCGATCAGTCCGATTGCCCCCTCGGGCACGTGGCCCAGCGCCTGCTGCACGCCATGCAGTATCGGCAGCAGGGCGCCCGGCTGATCCTTCAGCCGGGCAGTGACGGCGAGCACCGCGGCGTGGTTCTCCGGCGACAGCCACCGGGTTGTGCTGAGCGGCCCGGAGGCCGCTGGTTCCGCCTGCTTCATCAAACCTGCCTCTAGAACAATGCGGCGGCCTTGGCCAGCGCGATATACAAACCGATGAGGAAAGGTACACCCACGGCCAGCCAGGCCAGCACCTCGATGACACCGAAGGCACCGCGCGCCGAGGTTTCGGCGCTGACGGTGACGCGGTCCTCATGCTGCAGCGCGCGCTCGCGGGCCAGTTCGGCATCCGACATGAATACGGAGGCCTTCACCGGCTTGACCAGCGCGTTGCAGATCAGCCCCAGCAGCAGCAGCGCGGCCATGATGTACAGCGTGCGGTCGTACACCAGGTTTTTCGCCACGCCCGCATCCAGCTGGGTCTGGCGGATCGCGGCGATCAGGAACGGGCCGAAGATGCCGGCCGCCGACCACGCGGTGAGCAGCCGACCGTGGATCGCACCGACCATCTGGGTGCCAAACAGGTCGGCCAGGTAGGCCGGCACGGTGGAGAAGCCGCCGCCATACATGCTCATGATCACGCACACGGTGACCACGAACATGCCGGCCATGCCCAGATGGCCCCAGGTCGGCAGCAGGCAATACAGCACGAAGCCCAGCCCGAAAAAGATGAAATAAGTGTTCTTGCGCCCGATCTTGTCCGACAGCGCGGCCCAGAACAGGCGGCCGAGGCTGTTGAACAGGCTGATCAGGCCGACCAGGCCCGCGGCTGCAGCCACCACCGCCGCCTTCTGCGCCGGGCTGAGGCTGGCCGTCGCCTCGGTGAGGCCGGCCAGCTTGCCGCCGAACACGTCCTGCAGCATCGGGCTGGCCATCGCGATCACCGCGATACCGGCAGTCACGTTGAGAAACAGCACGCCCCAGACCAGCCAGAACTGCGGGGTTTTCCATGCGCGGTTCAGGTGCACCTGGCCGTGCGTGATCATCGCCCTGGCGTTCGCGGCGGGTGGCGTCCAGCCGGTCGGGTGCCAGCCGCGCGGGGTCACCCGGAAGCCGAAGGCGCCACAGGACATCGCGATGAAATAGATCACGCCCATCACCATCAGGGTCGTGGCCACGCCCTGCGCGCTGGTCGCCGAGAAGTGCTTCATCAGCGCCACCGCCAGCGGGGCGCCGATCATCGCGCCGCCGCCGAAGCCCATGATGGCGAAGCCGGTGGCCATGCCGCGGCGGTCCGGAAACCATTTGATCAGGGTCGACACCGGCGTGATGTAGCCGAGCCCCATGCCGACGCCGCCGAGCACGCCGCAGCCGAGAAACACCAGCCACAGCTGATGCATCGACACGCCGATGCCGCCCAGCACCAGCCCGCCGCCCCAGCACAGCGCGGCGATGAAGCCGGCCTTGCGCGGCCCGGCATGCTCCAGCCAGCCGCCCCAGATCGCGGCGGAGATGCCGAGCATGGCGATAAAGGTTTCAAAAATGTGGGTGACCTGCGGCACGGTCCAGTTGCAGCTGGTGGTGGTCAGCGAGGCAAGGAAGCCCAGCTTCACGCACATCGCCGGATCGCTCTCGGTCAGCAGCTTGCTCATCGGCAGCCAGAACACCGAGAAGCCGTACGCCATGCCGATGCACAGGTGGATCGCCAGTGCGGCCGGTGGCACCAGCCAGCGGTTGAAGCGCGGCCCGGCGATGGTGTTTTCCCTGGCGAAAAACCCCGGCGTTCCCTTTCCGGCGGTCACATCAACGGCATCCGGCACACTGGTCATGAACATCCCCCTGTTGGATGAAAACAGCATCCGCCAGATACATCGACGGGTCGGCATCAGTGGCCGATCCTTGGGGCTGTCCCAGTCATTCGCTATCCGACCTAAGTCGGATAGCCGATGGTGCAGGTACTCGACTACCGTCGGGGGTTTGACGGGCCGGGTGGCTGGCAAACCTGGCTCACGCCGCCGCCACCTGCTGGCTGAGCCAGTGGTCGAACTGATCAATCGGAATCGGACGGCTGAACAGATAACCCTGGTGTGCACGGCAGTCATGCCGGGTCAGGAAGTCCCGCTGCCCCTCGGTTTCCACACCTTCGGCGAGCACCGACAGGCCAAGGCTCTGGCCAAGCGCGACGATCGTGCGCACGATCACTGCATCATTCGAGTCGGTCAGCACATCATTGACGAATGAGCGGTCGATCTTCAGCTGATCCAGCGGCAAGCGCTTCAGGTAGGACAGCGACGAATAGCCGGTGCCAAAATCGTCGAGCGAAAAACCGACGCCGTAGTTCTTGAGCGCGGTCATTTTGTCGATCACATCCTCGGCATCGATCAGCAGCAGGCTCTCGGTCAGTTCCAGCTTCAGTCGCGCCGGATCGGCACCGCTGCGGACCAGGGTGTCGATCACCTGCTGCACAAAATCGCGATGGTGGAACTGGCGTGCGCTGACGTTGACCGACATCTCGAGTCCGGCGGTGGCCGGCATTTTCGACCAGGCGGCGAGCTGGTTGCAGGCGGTTTCCAGTACCCACTGGCCCAAGGGAAGGATCAATCGGGTTTCTTCGGCCAGCGGAATGAAGGCATCCGGGAAAACCATCCCGCGACGCGGGTGATTCCAGCGCAGCAGTGCCTCGACACCGGTGGGCCGGCCGGCCTGATCCACCTGGGGCTGATAGAACAACTCGAAATGCTGCAGTTGCAGACCTTCGCGCAGATCCGCCTCCAGCACCGCGCGGGTATTCACGGTCGCCTGCATCTCCGGATCGAAGAAGCACACCGTATCGCGGCCGGCGGCCTTGGCCTGGTACATCGCCATGTCGGCGCGCTTGAGCAGCTCATCGGTGCCTTCGCTGGCATCGCTGAACAGCGTGACACCGATGCTGGCCGAGCCGTGATGGCTGAGGTTGTCCAGCTCGTAGCTGAGGCTGAGCGCGGCAAGCAGGGTTTCGGCGATGGACTTGGTCTGGATCGCGGCCTTGGCGAGGTTGCCGTTGAGGCCCTCCAGCATCACCACGAACTCGTCGCCACCGAGCCGCGCCACGGTGTCGTTGTCGCGGACCAGGCGGCTCAGTCGATGCGCCACCTCGGTCAACAGCTGATCCCCCTTGGCGTGTCCGAGCGTGTCGTTGAGCGCCTTGAAGTTGTCCAGGTCAATGAACAGCAGGGCGCCATGGTTGCCGCTGCGGGCGTGTGAACTCAATGCCTGGTGCAGCCGATCAAGCAGCAGCTGGCGATTGGGCAGGCCGGTGAGCGGATCGTAGAAGGCGAGGTGCTGGATCTTGTGTTCGGCTGCCTTGCGTGCGGTGATGTCGGTGTTGATGGCCAGGATCGAGAAGGGCTGGCCGCTGGCATCATTCACCAGCGTCCAGCGCCCTTCCACGGTCAGCTTGCTGCCGTTCTTGTGACGCTGCGCGAGTTCACCATGCCATTCGCCATGCTGCCGCGTGTGCTCGACCGCGGCGTCGTAACTGGCCTTCGTCTCCTCATCGAACAGCAGCGTGGGCAGCGGACGGTTGGCGACTTCGTCGGCAGTCCAGCCATACAGGCGTTCGGCGCTCTTGTTCCAGTAGTCGACGCAGTCGTCGAGGCGACGCACGATGATGGCATCCTGTGCCTTGTCCAGCAGCGATGCCTGGGCGCGGATGCGGGCGTCGGTGGCCTCGCGTTCCAGTTCGGCGCAGGCACGCGCCGCGAAGATCTGCAGCGTGGAGGTAATGAACGCCGGAGCGCGGATCGGTTCGCGATAGAGCACCACCAGCAGTCCGATCGGCTCGCCCGCGAGGTTGTCCAGCCGGCGCCCCACGTAGGCCTGCACGTCAAAGTCGAGGCTGATGCCGATAGCCGGGAATTCTGCAGCCGATGTATTGACGATGACGCACTCATCGACCTCGATCATGCGCATGCATGGACGACCTTGCAGTGCGTATTCGAAATTGGCGGCCGCGTGGCCGCCTGTCGCGACCGCGATGGTGCGTGCTGTTGGTGGACTGCCCGGCAGCAGGCGGGCGATGAAGCCGGCCTGGGCGCCGAGGGCCTCCGCCATGCACAGCGCCAGATGCTGGAAAAAATCATCGCCGATGCGCGCGGTGACGCCGCTGGCCACCTTTGCCACGGCCGCCTGGATGCGCTGTTGTTCGGCTTGCGCACGCAGATAGTGGATGCCGAACGCGAGGTCGTCGGCCAGTTTCTGCAGCAGGCCGGTTTCCTCACTGGCCATGGCTTGCTTGCGCTCGGCGTACATCGTCATCAGGCCGAAGGTGTGGCCGTCATGGCGCAGTGGCAGACAGACTCCGCTGCCGTAGCCGCAGGCCTTTGCCGCTGCTCGCCACGGTGCGAAGCCGGGATCTTCCGCCACGTCTTCGATGAACGTCGGCATGCCGCTGCGGATGGTGCGTCCGGCGGGGCCCAGCCCCAGCACCGAGGTTTCGTCCCAACTCAGCTGGAGGCCATCCACGTAGGCGGCGAGCGCGCCATCGCCGGCCAGCGCTTCGCAACTGATGCTGCGCGTAGCATCGTGGCGGGCGAAACCGACCCAGGCACCCTTGTAGTTGCCGCGCTCCACCACGATGCGGCAGATCTGATCGAGCAGCTCGCGCTCATCCTTGATCCGGAGCAGGGCCTCGTTGCAGCCATTGAGCATGTCCAGCGCGCGATGGTTGCGGGCGAGCTGTCGGGTGGCGAGCTTGCGTTCACTGACATCGCGGAAATAGATCGCCACGCCGTCGTTGGTCGGATAAAACCGCATGTCCAGCCAGACATTCAGCGGCGCATAGAATTCCTCGAAGGCCACCGCGCGCTGTTCGGCCAATACCACGTGAAACTGGCGCTCGAAGTTGCTGCCCGCAACCAGCTCGAATTCCTGCCAGATCAGCTTGCCGAGGACCCGGCCATGGCGGGTTTGCAGCACCCGCTCCGCTTTGGCATTGAGGTAGATGAAGTGGCCCACGCGATCGAGCATCGCGAAGCCGTCGGTCATGCTTTCGAGGGTGGCGGTGAGCTGCCGTTCCAGATGCTGCACCTCGGCATCGGCTTGCTTGCGCTCGCTGATGTCCTGCAGCACGCCCTGCACCCGCACCACCGTACCGCTCTCGTCGCGCACCGCCTGGCCGATGCTGCGCACCCACAATCGCTGCCCATGCGCAGACGTGATCTGCAGCTCTTCGTCAAACGGTGTGCCATCGCGGGCGCAGGCGTCGAACAGGGCATGGGCCCGTTCGCGGTATTCCGGTGCGTAGTGGCGCAGCCCATCGCCTCGGCGCGGCATGGTTCCTGGCGGCAGCCCGAAGATCGCGCATACTTCCTCCGACCAGCTGACGCGGTCGCCTTGCACGTCGATCTCCCAGCTGCCGAGGCGGGCCATCTGGCTGGCCAGCCGCATGCGTTCCTGGGTTGTCCGCAGGTGATCTTCGGCGTGTTTGCGCTGGGTGATGTCCCTGGCAATGCCGTAGACACCGGTGATCTGCCCATCGACCACGATCGGCACATTGGTGATCAGTGCCTGGAAGCGGTGACCATCACGGGCGATGCATTCGACTTCAAAGCTGACCGCCTCGCCGCGGGTCGCCCGGATGAAATGGGCGCCGGTCAGGGTGGTGGACGCTTCCGCGACGAGTTGCCGCCCGCCCAGCACGCGGATCTCGTCCTCGCTGTATCCGGTGAGGCGTGAAAACACCGGGTTGACGCTCAGGAAATTTCCTTTCAGGTCGAGCGAATAGACGGCATCGGGATTCTGCGAAAACAGCGATTGATAGCGCTGCTCGCTTTCATTCAATGCAGAAGCGGTGCGTCGCGCCGCGGTGACATCCATGACCACGCCGGCTACGCGCAATGCCGTGCCATCATCGGCGCGCACCACGTCGCAGCGTGAGAACAGCACGCACTCCGCGCCGTCCGGCCGGCAGATGCGGTATTCGAGCTCGACCGGTTGCTGGGTTTCGATCGCCCGGTCGTTGGCCTGTCGCACGCGCTCGCGGTCGTCCGGGTGAACGTATTCGAGAAACGCCCGCGTGACGCCATCGAATGCACCCGCGGTGACACCGAACAGGCGGCAGGCGTCCGCTGACCACTCCATCCGGTTGGTCTGCAGGTCATAGTCCCAGTAGCCCAGATCGGCGATCGTCTGCGCCGTCTGCAACAGGCTCGCGCCGGCACGCTGCCGGTCCTCCACCCGCTGGCGCGCGATGGCGATGCTGGCGACGTGCGCACACGACTCGAGCAGGTCCATCACCCGCGCATCCGGATGCCCCGGGGTGCGCGAATGGGTGGCAAGGATGCCCAGGACGTGACCGTCGCTGTCGAACAGCGGGAGCGCCACGCATGCGTGCAGTCCGTGTTCCAGCTCCATCGGTCGACCGTCACGCCAACGCGGTTCCTGCGCGATATCGGCCACCACGACGGTTCGGCGCTCGTAAGCGGCGATGCCGCAACAGTTGGCGCCGGGACTGATCGCGGTTCCGTCGAGCACCTGCGTGAACGCACCAGGCAGGCTGGGTGCGGCGCGCAGGCGCAGATAGGTACCGTCATCGGCGGCCTGCAGGATCGAGCAGAACGTGTACGGACATTGCGCCTCGACCACTTGGGCCAGCCGGGCGAGCACTTCGGGCAGCGGCGTGCCAAGCGCGACTTGCTCCAGGATCACCGCGTGATCGGTCTGCAGCGGCGGCGGTTGCTGGCGCGCGATCACCTCTTGCAGCATGGTGGTCGTGCGACGTTGCCGCAGCCAGCCGGCGACCAGATCATCGAGGCCCGCCTGCAACGGGAACGAATGGACGTGGGCATCGGCCTGCAGCGGCCCCGCAGCAGCATCGTCGGCGGGCGCGCGCTGCAGCACCACGAAGACATCGGTCAGCAGCGGGTCGGCCCGAAAGCGTTGCAGGAGTGCGTTGCCGGTGCTGTCCGCCAACCGGCAATCGAGCAACGCCAACGCGGGCGGATGCGCCCGTGCCAACGCGATGGCGTGCGCCGCATCGCGGGCTTGCCCGACCCACGGGTAACCCGCCGCCAGCAGTTGCCCCCGGGCGGTTTCGCTAGCGGCCGCATCGGCAAATGCCAGGAGAATCCGCTCGGCTTTCATGTGGTGTTGTTATGCATTGCGGATGGCACACCATGGGCAGGTGGTCGTGGTCGCCGCCATTTCAGCCCCGTCCAGGCACGGCAGTAGCCGCTGTATCGGACGTGCAGCGGATTACTTGAGCCGGGGCGCAAATCGGGTCCGTTCGGGCATACGCTGCGTTCGCCTCATGGCAAGCCAGTTGCCGCGCCTTGTGCCATCCAGGTCGGGCAAGTTGTCGCGGTGGCATGTGCGATCCCGCCCGGTTCGGGTGAAAATGCGCTGCTGTACCTTATGCTGATCCACGCCATCCATTTCGTGCCCTTCCCAGGAGATATCCATGACTGATTACAAGCCCAGCGTGCCGGCTGACGGCGCCCGGATCACGCTTGCCGACGGCAAGCTCACCGTGCCGAACAACCCGATCGTGCCGTTCATCGAGGGCGACGGCATCGGGCCGGATATCTGGGCCGCTTCGGTGCGCGTGCTCGACGCGGCCGTGGCCAAGGCCTACGGCGGCCAGCGCAAGATCCACTGGATGGAGATCCTCGCCGGCGAGAAGGCGTTCAACGAAACCGGCAGCTGGCTGCCGGAGGAAACCGTCACCGCCTGCCGCGATTACCTGGTCTCGATCAAGGGTCCGCTGACCACCCCGATCGGCGGCGGCATCCGTTCGCTCAACGTGGCGCTGCGCCAGCAGCTGGATCTGTACACCTGCCTGCGCCCGGTGCGCTGGTTCAAGGGCGTGCCCTCGCCGGTGAAGAAGCCCGAGGACGTCGACATGGTGATCTTCCGCGAGAACTGCGAGGACATCTACGCCGGCATCGAGTTCGCCGAAGGCACGCCGGAGGCGAAGAAGTTCCTGGCGCTGCTGGCCGAGCACTTCCCCGCGCACTTCAGCAAGATCCGTTTTCCGCAGACCTCCGGCATCGGCATCAAGCCGGTCTCGAAGGACGGCACCGAGCGGCTGATGCGCGCGGCGCTGAAGTACGCCGTCGACAACGACCGCCGCTCGGTGACGCTGGTACACAAGGGCAACATCATGAAGTACACCGAGGGTGCGTTCCGCGACTGGGGCTACGCGCTGGCGAAGAACGAGTTCGGCGCGGTCGAGCTGGACGGCGGCCCGTGGATGAGCTTCAGGAACCCGAACACCGGCCGCGAGATCGTGGTCAAGGACGTGATCGCCGACGCGTTCCTGCAGCAGATCATGACCCGCGCGAAGGAATACGACGTGGTCGCCACGCTGAACTTGAACGGTGACTACATCTCCGACGCGCTGGCCGCCGAAGTGGGCGGCATCGGCATCGCGCCGGGTGGCAACATCAACTACGTCAGCGGCCACGCCGTGTTCGAGGCCACCCACGGCACCGCGCCGAAGTACGCCGGCCAGGACAAGGTCAACCCCGGCTCGGTGATCCTCTCCGGCGAGCTGCTGCTGCGCCACCTGGGCTGGAACGAGGCCGCCGACGCGATCATCCAGGCGATGGACAAGGTGATCGCCGCCAAGACCGTCACCTACGACTTTGCCCGCATGATGGAAGGCGCGAGGGAAGTGAAGTGCTCCGAGTTCGGCGACGCGCTGATCGCGGCGATGTAATTCAGCCGTCCATTCGGCGGTTCGACGGGGCGCTTCGGCGCCCCGTTTTCGTCCGGAATGCGCACAGCGCGTGCGCCGCAATCACCCTCACCCCAGCCGCAGCAGCTTGCGCACCGCGGGCAGGTTGCGGCGGCTGATTTCGGGACTGAGGTCGGTGCCGGCGAGGCGGGCCAGCACGCGGCCGTCGGGCAGGTTTTTCAGGCCGAGCAGGCGCGCGGCGGGCACCAGGCAGTTGCGGTGCAGGCGCACCAGCTGCTGCGGGTAGGCTTCTTCCAGCTGGCGCAGCGACTCCTCGATCAGCAGTTCGCCGCGCTGATGCTTCACGGCCACGTATTTCTCCTCGGCGAGCAGGCTGATCACTTCGTCCAGCGCGATGCGGATCTGTTCGCCGCGCAGCCGGCCGTGGAGGAAGCCGGCCGATTCGCGCGACGCGTCGGCCAGCCGCCGCTGCGTCCGCTGCAGCGCGTCGCGCAGGCGCTCCAGCCGCACCGGCTTGAGCAGGTAGTCGACCGCGCCGAGCTCGAATGCCTTGAACGCGTGCACCTCGTAGGCAGTGCAGAAGATCACCTGCGGCCGCACGCGGCCGGCCAGCCGCTGGGCCAGCGCGGTGCCGTTGACGCCGGGCATGTTGATGTCCAGCAGCAGCACGTCCGGCTGCAGCTCGCCGATCGCCGCCATCGCGGCCTCGCCGTCGCCGGCGTGGCCGACGAGCGTCACGTCAGCGCACTCGTCCAGCAGCGCGACCAGCCGCGCGCGCGCCAGCGGCTCGTCGTCGACCACCAGCACGCGCATCATGCGGTGGCTCCGGGCAGCTGCAGCAGCACCACGAAGTGGTCGCCCTGCGGCCCGGCCTGCACCAGCGCCTGCGGTCCGTAGCGATAGGCGATGCGCTGGCGCACGCTGTCCAGACCGTGGCCGTGGCCGGACTCGGCGGGCGTCGCCGGCAGCGGGTTGATGATCTCGATGCGGATGCCGCGGCCCTCGCGCCGGCCGCGCACGATCACCTCGCCACCCTCGCGCAGCGGCTGGATGCCGTGGCGCACCGCATTCTCCACCAGCGGCTGCAGCAACAGGCGCGGCAGCGGGAACTCCGCCGGCAGCCCGTCCAGCTCGCGCCGCACGCGCAAGCGCGCGCCCAGGCGCAGCTGCTCGATCGCCAGGTAGCGCTCGATCAGCGTCAGCTCCTCGCCCAGCGTGCCGTCGCCGGTATCGTGCTGGCCGAGCGCGGCGCGGAACAGTTCGCACAGATCCTCCACCGTGCGTTCGGCCGCGTCCGGATCGACCCGGATCAGCGCCGCCACGGTGTTCATGCTGTTGAACAGGAAGTGCGGCCGGATGCGCGCCTGCAGCGCCTCCACCTGCGCCCGCGTCACCGCCGCCACGCGCGCCTGCCACTGCGTCAGCACATAGAAGTAGCGCAGCATGGCGGCGCCGAGCAGGGCCGCGATCAGCACGTTGTCGCGCACGAAGATGCCCATCTTGCCGAGGATCAGCTGCATCTGCAGCGCGTCGTCGAGCCAGCGCGCCACCGTGCTGGCTACTGCCACGATCAGCACGATCAGCAGCCACACGGCCACATACGGCAGCCGTCCGGGCAGGCGCTCCAGCGTGGGGCGCAGCTTGCACAGGGTCACCGCAAGCACCAGCGTCAGCCAGGTCACGAACAGCATGCTGACGCTGTAGGCCGGCCAGTCGCGCTGGTGGTCGCGCGCCAGCCACATCACCGTCACCGTCAGCGCGCCCACCACGATCAGCGCGAACAACGCCGGCAGCCGGCAGAAGTCAGGCAGCTGGCTGGACTCGGCGCGCGCACGCGCAGCGTGTTGGAGCGGAGGGACGGACATGCGCGAAGTATGCCGCATGCCCGGCGCAGGCTACGTCAGCTGCCGGCCCAGCCAGGCACCCAGGTCGGCGATTTCCTCCGGGCACACCGCATGGGCCATCGGGTAGCTGTGCCATTCGACCGCATAGCCCTGCGCCTGCAGCGCATCGCGCGACTCGATGCCGCGCTGCAGAATCACCACCGGGTCGAGCAGGCCGTGGCCCCAGAAGATCGGCGTGGCCGCGTTCGCCACGCTGTGTTCGGCGGCCAGCGCCGCGTGGGCGGGCAGGTAGGTCGACAGCGCGACGATGCCGGCCAGTCGCTGCGCATGCTGCAGGCCGGCGGCCAGCGCGATGGCGCCGCCCTGCGAGAAGCCGGCCAGCACGATGCGTTCGCTCGGCACGCCGCGGCTGTGCTCGCGGGCGATCAGCGTTTCCACCTCGCCCACCGACGCGCGCATGCCGGCCACGTCCTGCCGCGCCAGCAGATCGAACGCGGCGATGTCGTACCACGCGCGCATCGACATGCCGTTGTTGACCGTCACCGGGCGCACCGGCGCATGTGGAAACACGAAGCGCAGCGGCGGCCCGGCAGGGTCGACCAGCTGCGGCACGATCGGCGCGAAGTCATGCCCGTCCGCGCCCAGGCCGTGCAGCCAGATCACGCTGTGGGTCGGATGCGCGGCGGTTTCGTGTTCGGCGGTGGGCAGGGTCATGGGCGGCTCGATGCAGGCGACAGAGTTCGAGCTTAGCGCGAGCGGGCGCGGCGCAGGGATGCGCGGCGCGATCGCCACCCCTGACTGACGACACGGTGGCCACGCGCTGCGGTTACGCTCGGCTATGCTGATTTTTTGCACGGGGGCTTCACCATGCGTCGACTGCTGCTTGCTGGTCTCATTGCGCTGTCCGTGATGCCCGCGGCCATCCTGGCCGCACCCGCATCGGTGGCGCCGCCGCTGGACATGGAAACCATCATGGCCAACCCGGACTGGATCGGGCATCCGGTGGAATCACCGTACTGGAGCGTGGACGGCCGCAGCATCTACTACAGCGTGCAGCGCGACGGCAGCCCGGTGCGCGACCTGTACCGCGTGGATGCGGCCAGCGGCCAGAGCGTGAAGCTCGACCCCGCCGCCATGGCGCAGGCCGAGGGCCCGGCGGTGTATGACCGCGCGCATCGCCATGCCGCCTTCATCCTGCACGGCGACGTGTTCGTGGTGGATCTGGCCAGCGGCCGCCGCACCCAGGTGACGCGCACGCCGCAGCGCGAGTCCGCGCCGCAGTTCTCCGCCGACGGCCGCGCGCTGCAGTTTCGCGATGGCAACGACTGGTCCAGCTACGACCTCGCCAGCGGCACGCTGTCGACCGTGGCGACGCTGAAATTCGCCGACGACCCGCAGGCGAAGCAGGCCGACCAGTTGGGCCAGTTGCAGCTGAGCTTGTTCAAGACGCTGCGGCACATCAAGGCCGACCAGCAGGCCGAGCGCGACGAGGACAAGGCGCTCGACGCGGCCGACCCCGGCCGCGCGCCGGCGCCGTTCTGGCTCGGCGACAAGGTCAAGCCGGTGGACACCGAGCTGTCGCCGGACGGCCGCTGGATGCTGCTGATCACCGCGCCGAAGGACTACCCCCAAGGCAAGGCGCCGCTGGTCAATCACTACGTCACCGACAGCGGCTACACCGAGCCGCAGAACGCGCGCACCTACGTGGGCCGCAACACGCCCGCGCCGCAGTCGCTGCTGCTGCTGGATCTGCTCGCGCACAAGGCGTATCCGCTGAGCACCGACAAGCTGCCCGGCATCAAGGACGACCCGCTGCAGGCGCTGCGCCGCACCGCCATCGCCGCGCTCGACCAGGCCGGCCAGCCGGACGAGGCCAAGGCCCTGAAGGCGCCCGCGGTGCGCCCGGTCACCATCGCCGGCTTCGAGACCGCCGGCGGCATCGCGTGGAGCGACGACGGTCGCCAGGCTGCGGTCGAACTGCGCGCGATCGACAACAAGGACCGCTGGATCGCCAGCGTGGATTTCAGCAAGCACGCGCTGGTGCCGCAGCAGCGCCTGCACGATGGCGCATGGATCAACTGGAACTTCAACGATTTCGGCTGGCTCAGGGACAACCGCACGCTGTGGTATCTGAGCGAGCAGAGCGGCTGGTCGCAGCTCTACAGCAAGCCGCTGGACGGCAAGCCCACGCAGCTCACCACCGGCAGCTTCGAGGTGAGCCATCCGCAGCTCAGCGAGGACGGCCAGTGGTTCTATGTGCGCACCAACCGGGTCGCGCCCTACAGCTACGACGTCTACCGGCTGCCCGCCACGGGCGGCGCGCTGACCCGCATCACGCAGTACCAGGGCATGGACGATTTCAGGCTGTCGCCCGACGGCACCGAGCTGGCCGTGCTGCACTCCTCGCCCTACGTGTTCGCCCAGCTGGCGGTGCAGCCCAGCAGCGGCGGCGCGCCGCGCGAACTCACCGACACCATGAAGCCCGCCTACACGGCGCACGCCTGGATCGCGCCGCAGATCGTGCAGGTGCCCTCCAGCCACGGCGCCGGGGTGATCTACGCCAAGTACTACGGCCCCGCCGCCGAGACCGACGCACCCGCTTCGCGGCCGGCGGTGATCTTCATCCACGGTGCCGGCTACCTGCAGGACGTCACGCTGTCGTCCACGTTCTACTTCCGCGAGCAGATGTTCCACAACCTGCTGGTGCAGCAGGGCTACGTGGTGCTCGACATGGACTACCGCGCCTCCGAAGGCTACGGCCGCGCGTGGCGCACCGCGATTTACCGGCAGATGGGCCACCCCGAGCTGGAAGACCTGCTCGACGGCAAGGCGTGGCTGGTGAAAAACCACGGCGTCGATCCCCGGCGCGTGGGCGTCTATGGCGGCAGCTACGGCGGCTTCATGACCGAGATGGCGCTGCTGCGCGCGCCCGGCGAATTCGCCGCCGGCGCCGCCCTGCGCGCGCCGTCCGACTGGACCAGCTACAACGACGAATACACCTCCGACATCCTCAACACCCCGCAGCTCGACCCCGCGGCCTACAAGACCAGCTCGCCGATCGAATACGCCGCCAACCTGCGCGACCCGCTGCTGATCGAACACGGCCTGATCGACGACAACGTGATGACCGGCGACTCGATCCGCCTCTACCAGCGCTTCATCGAACTGCACAAGAAAAACTTCTGGATCTCGCTCTACCCACTGGAACGCCACGGCTTCGTCCACGCCGATTCCTGGTACGACGAATACCGCCGGATTGATGAGTTGTTCGAGACGTATGTGAGGCCGGGGAAGGGGGGTGGGGCAGGCGGCTGACGCGTGCTCGTCGCGACGATAAGCGATGCACGTAATGTATGCATGGCACATCGACCAAGTGCACGGCATACTTTCGGGTACATGCCCGGGAACGGGCATCCATCAAGCGTAAAAACAGGGGCTCAACATGTATTTGAAGATCGCATTTGCTGTGGCTGGATTGACTGTCGTCGCTTCATTGTCCGGCTGTGTTACCGCCACACCCATCATGACGCCATCAGGTCAACAGGGCTTCAGCCTAAACTGCTCCGCATTGAACGATATCGGACAGTGCTACAAGAAGGCGGGTGAGCTTTGCGGCGGCAGGGGCTATGAAATTTTTGACCAGAGCAACAAGCCTCAGCGCTTCTTCTCGGCGGCAAACCAGACCATGGTGATCCGCTGCAAGTAGTGGTTCAGTTACTCAATCCATCGCCATGGCGTCATCGTGGCGATGGATGACCCAAAGCGATTCACCCTTTGATGGAGTTTGATTGATCTTTGGCCCACTCGTTGGATCCGATGCCAGCAAAACATCCAGGCCATGCGGAGGATTACCGCTGATGACCATGCATAACCCTCCCCATCCCGGCGAGTTCATCACCGCGGTCTACCTTGAACCGCACGGCTACAGCGGCCGCGAGCTTGCGCTCAAACTCGACGTGGCTGCCTCCACCCTCAGCCGCGTCCTGAAAGGCAGCAGCCGGATCACGCCGGAAATGGCGCTGCGTTTGTCCAAGGCCATCGGCCGCACCCCGGAGAGCTGGCTGGCCATGCAGACCGCCCATGATCTGTGGGTGGCTCGCCAGAACACCGACCTCAAGCGCGTCGGCAAGCTCAAGCTGGCGGCGGCCTGATCTGGTCCTCGGCACCACGTATGAACTTGCCCTACGCGGCCATCAGACACTTTTATGCCCGTCGTGCCCGTCGTTGACGGCTTCAAAGTGTTGCTGAATGATCCTGCGTTGTCCCCAAGATTCGGGACCTGACAGTTAGGCAGCAAAACATGCAGACTCGATTCCCCAAAATATCCTACGCCGAACTTTCAGCTCGCCAGAAAGAGAATTACAACTACCAGAAGATTTCTGGGGTTCTGGCTGACTACGGATTTGCAACTATTCGGCTCAGTGACGATTGGAACGGCGCAGACTTCCTTGCCCAACATCTCTCCGGTGAGACGGTCAAAATTCAACTCAAGGGTAGGCTCACCCTCTGCCGCAAGTATCGAGGCAAGGGCTTGTGGGTGGTTTTTCCGCACTCTGGTGGCTGGTATTTGTACCCGCACGATGAGTTGCTCACGCATGCAAGCCAATACACCCGATTTGCTTCATCGCAATCTTGGCGTCCCGAGGACGGCGAATACAGCTGGCCGTCCATACCAAAAGCATTGAAGCTGGCTATGGAGCCTTATTACTTGCAGGGTACAACCAGCGCTGGCTGACACTTCCAAGGCATATGCCGGCGGCGTCACCGGGGTACCAGCAAATCCTTGGCTGCATGGGGCTTGCGGAGAATCGCTCTGCTTTCCCCTCCCCTGTGCGGCGGTGAGGCGAGGACGATCAGGCCCGCAGGGGCATCGACAGGATGTCGATGCCTTTTCGCCAGGACAGGAGTCCTGTCGAAAAGCCCGGCCTCGGCTCACGGACTCGGCGGGCGCAGCCCGGCGAGCGCCAAGTGGGGTGTCGTTTTCTCTTGGGTACTTCTCTTTTGGACAAGCAAAAGAGAAGTACCTCGCCCTCCGCAGGAGGGTGAAAGCTCTTTCACCTACCCAGCCAAGGAGTTGGGAGCATGAGCAAGCAACGACATGCCAGCGTGTGGGAAGCGATCGAGGACACCCCGGCCGAGGTCGAGAACTTGAAGCTGCGTTCCGAGCTGATGATGGCGCTCAAGAAGCACATCGCCCGCACCGAAATGAGCCAGGCGCAGGCCGCCAAGCTGTTTGGCGTGACGCAGCCGCAGGTCTCCGACTTGATGCGCGGCAAGATCAACCTGTTCGGCATCGACGCGCTGGTCAACATGGCCGCGGCGGCGGGTCTGCATGTGGAAATCCGCGTGCGTCAGGCGGCCTGAGCGTTTGCGCTGGCACTGACAGTCAAAGCGAAGAGCCGGGGCGCCCCCTCTCCCCAATAAGGCCTGGGGAGAGGACGCAGGTGGTGATCACTGCGGACGCAACCCCACCGCCCCGCGCGCCAGCCGTTTGATGCCGGCCCGGTCGCCGGCGATCAGCGCGCAAGCCTGAGCATCGCGACTGCAGTCGCTTTCGCCGGAACCACCGCAACGCTGCAACGATTACTGCCGCTGCGGCCCGGCCTGATCGAAGTACGTCCAGCGCTGCTCGCCGCGCTGCAGCTGCTTCAGCTGCACGGTGAAGTCGAACCGGGTGGCCGGCAGCGGGCTGCCGTCGATGCGCTGCATGCGCAGGCCGGTGGCGGGCTGCGCCGGGCGCAGCTGCGCCGGTGTGACGCGGTAGGCGCTGACCGGCTGCGCCAGTTGGCCGGCGAGCGCCTCGTGCAACACGCGGCCCTGCGCCTGCGGCAGCTTCAGCCCCAGCAGCGCGGCGAGGGTGGGCGCCAGGTCGACGTTGCCGCTGGGCAGCGGGTCGCGGAAGCGCGTGCGGAAATCCGGGCCGGCGGCGAGCAAGGTGTTGTGCACGTCGATCGGGCTGAAGCTGCCGTGCTGGCCGCGCTCGGTGGAGACGGTGCCGTATTCGGTGCCGCGGAAACCCTGGATCACCGCGTTCGCGTCCCACGCGTAGCTGATGATGATGTCCGGCCCGCGCGCCGCGTTGCCCAGGTGCACGTCTTCGGCCGGCAGGGTGCCGGGGATGGCGCCGTAGCGGCGCGCCACGAAGATCGCGCCGACGTATTCGCGCGACTGCAGGAAGCGCACCGCGCGCTTCACCACCGCGGCGTCGTGCTCGGGCTGGTAGAAGTAGTCGGTGCCGTCGTTCGGCGCGATCACCAGCGCGCCCTTCGGCAGCACGTCCGGCACACGATAGCCGGGCGTGGTGTACGGGCCGGGCTTGCCGCAGACGCTGCCGTCGTCGTCGTAGCGGGTCGGCAGCAGCTGCGTGCCGTCGGCGCGCACGCCGCTCATCACCGGCGCGTAGATGCAGCCCTGGCCGTCGAAGGCGGTGAAGCCGGCGCGGGTGAGCTGGTCGGCCAGGCGCACGCTGCCGGACACCGAGTAGCCCCACGCGTTGTCGATGCCGCCGACGCGGCTGTCGTTGATCGTGCGCAGCGGAAACAGGTCGCGCGGGCCGGCCACGTTGCTGTGGCCGTGGTCGGAGACCACGATCAGGTCGGTGCTGTCGGCCATCCCCAGCGCGCGCAGCTTCGCCTCCAGCTTGCCGAGCAGCTCGTCCTGCGCCTGCAGCGCAAGGTGGAACTCCGGCGAGCCGACGCCGTACTGGTGCTGGGTGGTGTCCGGGTTGCGGAACCAGACCACGCTCACGTCGGGCCGGTGCTTGGGCAGCACCTCGTCCAGGTACACCTGCATCATCCACGCATTGGCCGGCCCGGGCGTGGTCTCGACCGCGGCGCTGGCGTCGGAGGTGACGCCATCCTTCAGCGTGACCAGCTTGCCCGGCGCGGTGGGCGCGCCGTTGTCGGCGGCCAGCTGCAGCTGCGCGGGCGGGTAGGTGTGCACGCTGTTGGCCGGCAGCGGGTAGCCGGCGCGCTGCAGCTCTTTGGCGAAGGCCAGCGGCAGCGCGGTGTTTTCATCCAGCAGCACGCCGCGCAGGCTGCCATCGTTGGCGAGCTTGTAGTTCTGCAGGAACGCCGGGCCGGACTTGCCGATCACCGCGGTGGTCAGGCCGGCCTGCTGCGCGGTGGCCAGCAGGGTCGGCACCTGCAGCAGGGCGCCGTCGTCGCGTGCGTCGAGATCGCGCAGCACGGCGTAGTCCTCGGTGAAGATCGGGTTCTGGAAATTGGCCGGCTGGCCCTTCGCGTTGCTGCCCTTGGCGCCGGGCGCCCAGAAGCTGTTGCCGTAGAAACCGATCGGCCCGGGGAACGCGCCGGTGGCGAAGCTCGACGCGTTGGCCATGGTGAAGGTGGGGTAGGTGGCGTGGTTGTCGCTGAACCACACCCCGCGCTGTGCCAGCGCCAGCAGGTGCGGCGTGTCCTGCGCGCTGATCGCATCCGGCCGCATGCCGTCCCACACGAACACGATGATGCGGTGGGTGCCGGCCGCCCGCGCGGCGGCGACCGGCGGCGTGGCGGGGGCCGGGCCGGTGGCGAGTGCGGGCGCCAGCGACAGGCTGGCCAGCAGCAGGGTGGCGGCCAGCAGGCGCAGCGGAAGCGGGGCAGGACGGGACATGTGCGACCTCGATGCAGTAAAGGAGCGGCAAACCGGCATGCTGGTCAACGCGTGTTGCAGTTTGGCGGCAGTGTGCCGGTGGCGTTTGGCGGCGCGTCGTCAACTTGTCACACAGGCTGGCTAGCCTGACGCCGTAGTGTCATCGACCGGGGCTTTTTTATCATGATGTTTCGCATCGCCATGCGGCGCTTCGCCCGTGCGGGCCTGTGGCTGGTCGCCATCATGCTGGCTGTGCCCGCCCACGCGGCGCGCGTGCCGATCCAGTTCTGGCACGCCATGAGCGGCGAGCTGGGGGTGGAAGTGCAGCACCTGGTGGACGGCTTCAACGCCACGCAGGATCGCTATCAGGTCATCGCGGTCAACCGCGGCAGCTACGACCAGACCATGCTGGCGGCGATCGCCGCGTTTCGTGCCGGCTCGCCGCCGGACATCGTGCAGGTGTTCGATGTCGGCACCGCCACCATGATGAGCGCGCGCGGCGCGACCGTGCCGGTGGATGCGCTGATGCAGCAGCAGAAGCAGCCGTTCGCCACCGGCCTGTTCATCCCCGCGGCCGCCAGCTATTACGCCGACGCGCAGGGGCGGCTGCTGTCGCTGCCGTTCAATGCCTCGACCCCGGTGCTGTACTACAACAAGGCCATGCTGGCGCGCGCCGGCGTGGCGCCGCCGACCAGCTGGGCGCAGATGGGCGCGGCCGGCACCCGGCTGCTGGCGTCGGGCGCGAAATGCGGCTTCAGCACGGGCTGGCCGGAGTGGATCCAGTTCGAGCAGTTCGCGGCCTGGAACGGCTTGCCGTATGCCAGCGACGACAACGGCTACAAGACCTTTCGCGGTGTGCATCTGCTGCTGGATGCGCCAGCCTTCCGCAAACATCTCGGCGACCTGGCGGCGTGGTCACGCAGCGGCGTGTTCCGCTACGGCGGTCCGGAAAGCAACGCGCTGCCGCTGTTCATCAACCAGACCTGCGCGATGTACATGGACAGCTCCTCGTCGATGGCGGCGATCGCGGGCGGCGCGCGTTTCCCCTGGGGCATCGCGCCGATGCCGCATGCCGCCAGTGTGCCGGGTGCGCCGCAGAACAGCCTCACCGGCGGCGCCTCGCTGTGGGTGATGGCACGCGTGCCGGCCGATCATCTGCCCGGCATCGCCGCGTTTCTGCATTACCTGATGAGCGCGCCGGTGCAGGCGCAGTGGGCGCGCACCACCGGCTATGTGCCGGTGACCCGCGGCGGTTACGACGCGCTGCAGGCCAGCGGTTACTACCGGCAGAATCCGGGCGCGCTGGTGGCGGTGCAGGAGCTGTCCAACAAGCCGCCGCTGGCGTGGACGCGCGGCCTGCGGCTGGGCTATCTGCCGCAGCTGCGGCAGATCCAGCGCAACGCGCTCGAGGCCGTGCTGGCCGGCAAGCAGACGCCGGAGGCGGCGCTGAAGCAGGTCGTGCAGCAAGGCGACGGGCTGCTGCAGCGCTTCGGTGAAACGGCGGGCGGCGAACGCTGATGGGCGGCTCGCAGGCTGCCGGTGCGCCGTTGCCGGGGGCGTGGTTTCGCGGCTGGCTGCTGCCGTCGCTGCTGCTGGCACCGCAGCTGGCGGTGATCGCGGTGTTCTTCCTGTGGCCGACGCTGCGGGCGCTGCGCGATGCGTTTTATCAGGGCGATGCGTTCGGCCTCAGCGAGGAGTTTGTCGGGCTGCGGCACTTTGCGCACACGCTGTCCAGTGCCGAATACGGGCACGCCTTGCTGCTGACGCTGGCGTATGCGCTGCTGACCAGCGTGCTCGCGCTGGCCGGGGGGTTTGCGCTGGCGGTGGCGGTGGAGGGACTGCGCTCGGGCCGCACGCTGTTCCGCACACTGTTTCTGTGGCCGTACGCATTGGCGCCGGCGATCAGCGCCGCACTGTGGGTGTTCCTGTTTCGGCCGCAGGTGGGGCTGGGCGCGGGGCTGCTGGAACACGCCGGCGTGCACTGGAACCCGGCGCTGCAGACGGGGCAGGCGCAGGCGCTGGTGCTGGCCACCACGGTGTGGCAGTTGCTGGCGTACAACTTTCTGTTCTACGGCGCGGCGCTGCAATCGCTGCCGCCCTCGCTGCTGGAGGCGGCGGCGCTGGACGGCGCGCGTGGCTGGCGCCGGGTGCGCGATGTGATCTGGCCGCTGCTGGCGCCGACCACGCTGTTCCTGGTGGTGACCGATCTGACCTTCGTGCTGTTCGATACCTTCGGCCTGATCGATGTATTGACCCAGGGCGGTCCCGACCACGCCACCGAGACGCTGGTGTACAAGCTGTATGAGGATGCCTTCCGCAATTTCGATCAGGGCGCGGCCGCGGTGCAGTCGCTGCTGCTGATGCTGCTGGTGACCGGGCTGGGCGTGCTGCAGCTGCGGCTGCAGCGGCGACGGGTGCCAGCGTGAAGCGCCAGTGGTTGCGGCGCAGCGCGCTGTTGTTGCAGGCGCTGCTGCTGGCGTTGCCGCTGTACGCGGCGCTGATTGCCGCCAGCCACGCGCCGGGTGATCTGCTCGGGCGGCTGCCGTGGCTGCCCGGCAACAGGCTGCTGGCCAACCTGCGCACGGTGCTGGGTGCCGGGCTGCCCGGCTCGCCCAGCGTGCTGCGGATGCTGGGCAACAGCCTGGTGATGGCACTCGGTATTGCGCTGGGCAAGCTCATGCTGGCCACGCTGTCCGCGTACGCGGTGGTGTACTTCCGCTTCCCGCTGCGGCGCACCGCGTTCGTGCTGATCCTGAGCTCGCTGATGCTGCCGCTGGAGGTGCGCTTCTACCCCACCTTCCAGGTCAGCGCCGGGCTGCATCTGCTGAACAGCTATGGGGTGCTGATCGTGCCGCTGATCGCCTCGGCGACGGCCACGTTCCTGCTGCGCCAGTTCTTTGCCAGCATGCCGCCGAGCCTGCTGGATGCGGCGCGCATGGATGGCGCCGGGCCGTTGCAGTTTTTCCTGCACAGCGCGCTGCCATTGGCGCGCACGCCGCTGGCGGCGCTGTTCGTGCTGGAGTTCGTCTACGGCTGGAACCAGTACCTGTGGCCGCTGCTGACCACCACCGATGCGCGCTACGCCACGGTCGTGATGGGGATGCAGGGGCTGATCAATGCCGGCACCAGCTTTGCGCTGCCGCGCTGGGACTTGGTGATGACCACCGCGCTGCTGGCGCTGCTGCCGCCGTTGCTGGTGCTGCTGCTGGCGCAGCGCTGGTTCATCCGCGGCCTGACCGATATCGAGAAATGACCCGCCATGGCCACGCTTGAGCTCTACCAGGTTTGCAAACGCTTCGGCGCCAGCAGCGCGCTGACGCCCACCAATCTGCAGGTGGCCGATGGCGAGTTCGTGGTGCTGGTCGGCCCTTCCGGCTGCGGCAAGAGCACGCTGCTGCGCATGATCGCTGGGCTGGAATCGCCCAGCGGCGGCGAGATCCGCATCGGCGGGCGCTGCGTCAACGCGCAGGAACCCAGCGCACGCGACATCGCCATGGTGTTCCAGAACTACGCGCTGTATCCGCACATGAGCGTGCGCGAAAATCTCAGCTATGCGCTCAGGCTGCGCAAGCTCGAACGCGCGGAAATCGCGCGCCGCGTCGACTGGGCCGCCGACCTGCTGGGCCTGCAACCGCTGCTGGCCCGCAAGCCGGCGGAGCTGTCCGGCGGCCAGCGCCAGCGCGTGGCGATGGGCCGCGCGATCGTGCGCGAGCCGCAGCTGTTCCTGTTCGACGAGCCGCTGTCCAACCTCGACGCGCGCCTGCGCAACCACATGCGGGTGGAGATCAAGCAGCTGCACCGGCGGCTGCGTACCACCACGGTGTACGTGACGCATGATCAGGTCGAGGCAATGACCCTGGCGCAGCGCATGGTGGTGATGAACCACGGCCGCATCGAGCAGGTCGGCACGCCGGAAGAAGTCTATGCGCAGCCGGCCAGCACCTTCGTCGCCGGCTTTCTCGGTGCGCCACCGATGAACCTGCTGGCGGCGCGCATCAGCGCCGATGGCGCCCAGGTGCTGGTCGATGATCTCGCCCCGCTGCCGCTGCCCGCGCCGCAGCCGTCCCTGGCCGGTCGCGCGATCACGCTCGGGCTGCGCCCCGAAGCGCTGCTGCCGGCCGTCGACGGCCGCTGGTCGCTGACGCTGAACCTGCTCGAGGCGCTGGGCGGCGAGCTGTTGCTGCACGCGAGCCTGGGCAGGCAGGCGTGCGTGCTGCGTGTCGCCACCACCGCGTCACCCTGGCGCGAAGGCGACACGCTGCGCGTGCAGGTGGCCAGCACCGCGCTGCACCTGTTCGACGCGGCCAGCGGCCAGCGGTTGCCGTCGTGAGGCTCCTAGAGTCGTCTAGATGACGTCCATCTCTCCCGCGAGTTCCGCCACCGACTTTGACGTGCTGGTCGTCGGCGGTGGCATCAACGGCGCCGGCATCGCGCGCGATCTGGCCGGACGCGGGCTGCGCGTGCTGCTGGTCGAGCGCGACGATCTGGCTTCGCACACCTCGTCGTGCTCGACCAAGCTGATCCACGGTGGCCTGCGCTATCTCGAACAGTACCGCTTCGCGCTGGTGCGCAAGGCGCTGGCCGAGCGCGAGCTGCTGCTGCGCGCGATGCCGCATCTGGCGTGGCCTGTGCGCTTCGTGATGCCGCAGCAGCCGGCGATGCGCCCGGCGTGGATGATCCGCGCCGGCTTGTTTCTGTACGACCATCTGGCGCGGCGCAGCTGGCTGCCGGCTTCGCGTACGCTCGACCTGCGTCGCGACGTGGCCGGGGCCGCGCTGCAGCCGCACTACACGCGCGGCTTTGCCTACGCCGATGGCTGGGTGGACGACGCGCGCCTGGTCGTGGCCTGCGCGCAGGATGCGGTCGAACGCGGCGCCACCGTGCACACGCGCTGCGCCTGCGTGCACGTCGCGCGAGATGCCGCCAGCTGGCAGGCCACGCTGCGCCATGGCGATGGCCGCGAGCAGCGCGTGCGCGCGCGCGCGCTGGTCAACGCCGCCGGTCCGTGGGCAGCGCAGTTTCTCGCCACGATCGTGCGCGACGAGGCGGGCCTGCCACTGCGCCAGCACGCGCAGCTGCGGCTGGTGCGTGGCAGCCACATCGTGCTGCCGCGACAGTTCAGCCACAACGACGCGTACCTGTTCCAGGCCAGCGATCGGCGGGTGATCTTTGCGTTGCCGTACGAGCACGACTTCACCCTGATCGGCACCACCGATGTCGAAGTCGACACGCTGGCCCAGGGCAACGTGGTCAGTGCCGCCGAGGTCGAGTATCTGTGTCGCGAAGCGAACGCCTTTCTGCGCACGCCGGTGCGTGCCGAGCAGATGCTGTGGTGCTATGCCGGCGTGCGGCCGCTGCTGGAGGACGCGGCCGCCGACCCTGCCGCGGCGACGCGCGAATATCGGCTGGAGTTGAACCAGCCGCAGGCGGCGGCGCCGCTGCTGAATGTGTGGGGCGGCAAGCTCACCACGTTTCGCGTGCTGGCCGCCGAGGCCGGCGATCTGCTGTGCCGCGCGCTGGGCGAGCCGCGTGCGGGGTGGACCCATGCCGCGCTGCTGCCCGGCGGCGATCTTGGCGGCTGGGTGGGCGCGGCGCAGACACCGCCAGCCGACTTCAGCCGGTTTCTGCAGGCGCTCGCCACCCGCCATGGCTGGTTGCCCGCCGCGTTGCGCGAGCGCTGGGCGCGCGCCTACGGCAGCCGGCTTGTGCTGCTGCTACGCGCGCCGCACGCGCAACCTGCAAGCGGCGATGAGGCACAGTCGCTGGCCGAGCTGGGGGCCGAGATTGCGCCCGGCCTGCACGTCGCCGAGTTGCGCTATCTGCGGCAGGTGGAGTGGGCGCGCAGTGCCGACGATGTGCTGTGGCGACGCAGCAAACTGGGCCTGCACTACAGTGCAACGCAATGCGCGGCAGTGGCCGAGTGGTTCGCCGCGGCGTCAAGCGCTGCAGGCACGCTGGAGGCAAACGGGGTGGAGGCTGAACCATGACGTCCGCTGCGCCGGATGATCGCGTGACTGGCCGCGATGGCGCCGCTATCGACCGGCGCTGGCTGGCTCACCGCGGCGGCGGCAGCGCGGCACCGGAGAACACGCTGGCGGCTTTCCGGGCCGGGCTGGCGGCAGGTTTCCGCGCCTTCGAATGCGATGTGAAGCTCAGCAGCGACGGCGTGCCCTATCTGCTGCACGACGACACCCTGACGCGTACCACCGATGCGCACGGCCCGGCGGCGGCATGGCCGTGGGCGCGGTTGCAACGGCTGGACGCCGGCGCCTGGCACAGCGCGCGCTATCGCGGCGAGCCGCTGGCCAGCCTCGATCAGGTGCTGGCGTTTGCCGCCACCCATGGGGTCTGGCTGAACCTCGAAATCAAGCCCTGTCCGGGCACCGAGGTCGCCACCGGCCACGCGGTAGCGACGCGCACCGCCGCGTGGGCGCGGCGGCACCCGGCGGTGCCGGCACCGCTGCTGTCGTCATTCTCGCCGACGGCACTGCAGGCGGCGCGCGCGCAGCTCGATGCACTGGCGGTGGCGCTGCCGCTGGCCTGTCTGCATGAGCGCTTTTCCCGCAGCGACATCCGCGTGGCGCAGGTGTTGCGCGCGGAAGCGCTGCATTGTGAATGGCGCGGGTTGCGCGCCGCCGATGTGCGGGCGGTGCACCACGCCGGTCTCGCACTGCGCGTTTACACCGTCAACCGCGCACGCACTGCCGCGCGACTGCTGGCATTGGGCGTGGACGGGCTGTTCACCGATCGGCTGCGGCTGCCGTCCCGCGTCGGCGGCTGAGCGGCAGCGCGGGACGAAGCTGACTTACACTGCGGCTTCGTCGCCAGGACTGTCGGCTGGTGAATGGCGCAACGGCACAGCGCGATCGAAGCGGAGGGGTTGCGATGCACCTGCAGGAAACCATCATTCGCTGGGCCACGCCGGTGTTCTTTGCGCTGATCGCGCTGGAGCTGCTGGTGGCGCACCGGCGCGGTCGGCGTGCGTATGCCGGCAACGATGCGGTCAGCAGCATCGGGCTGGGGGTGATCTCGCAGATCGTCGGCGTGTTCGGCAAGCTGCTGACGTTCGGCATCTATGCGTGGTGCGTGCAGCATCTGGCGCTGTTCGCGCTGCCGCCGCACAGCGTGTGGGTATGGGCGCTGGCGCTGCTGCTGTACGACTTCTGCTACTACTGGCTGCACCGCTGCGGCCACCGCGTGAACATCCTGTGGGCCGCGCACGTGGTGCATCACCAGAGCGAGCACTACAACCTGTCCACCGCGCTGCGCCAGACCGGCAGCGGCGTGCTGCTGGGCTGGCTGTTCTATCTGCCGCTGGCGCTGCTCGGGGTGCCGCTGGACGTGTTCGTGATGGTGGCGCTGGTCGACCTGCTGTACCAGTTCTGGGTGCATACCGAACAGATCGGCCGACTCGGCTGGTTCGATCGCGTGTTCTGCTCGCCGTCCAACCACCGCGCCCATCACGCGGTGAACGAGCGCTACCTCGACCGCAACTACGGCGGCATCCTGATCGTGTGGGACCGGCTGTTCGGCACGTTCGTGGAGGAGTGCGACGACGAGCCGCCGGTGTACGGCACGCGCTCGCCGCTGCGCAGCTGGAACCCGTTGTGGGCGAATGCCGAGGTGTACTGGAGTACGGCGGTGGATGCATGGCACGCGCGGCGCTGGCGCGACAAGCTGCTGATCTGGCTGCAGCCGCCGGGCTGGCGGCCGGCCGACGTGGCGGCGCGTTATCCGAAGCCGGCCTTCGTGATGAGCGGTGAGCGCTTCGATCCGCCGCTGTCGCGGGCGCTGACGGTGTATGTGCTGCTGCAGTTCGCGCTGCTGCTGGCGATGGCCACGCAGTTTCTCGGCCTGGCCGCCACGGCGCGCCTGCCGACGCTGCTGGCCTATGCCGCCTATCTGGTGGCGGGCCTGTGCGTGCTGGGCGCGCTGATGGAAGGGCGGCGCTGGGCGCCGTGGGCGGAAGCGCTGCGGCTGCTGGCCACGGCGCTGCTGCCGCTGCTGACCGGGCAGTGGTTCGGCGATAGCCGTCTGGACGGCCATATCGCCTTGGCCATCGCCGCGCTGTTCGGACTCAGTGCGCTGGCGCTGCCGTGGGTTGTCGGCCAGCGTCCACGAGGCGCGGAAGCCGATCTCACTTCAGTGGCTTGAGTCGCCGGGTGACTGGCGGGGCGAGAGCTTCTCGATCCACAGGCTGCCGCCGCCCTGTGGCGGGCCACCTAGCGCGCTGGCTACCGCATCGGGCAGACAGCTGGCGGCATAGGCACTGCCGAACAGCACACGAAAATGGCTGGCGCCGAATTGCAGCAACGCGCGTACCAGGTATTGCTCGCTCCACGAACGACCCTCGCGGATCCATGACTGCGGATATTCTTGCGGCAGGAAGATGTCGTGGAAGTGGATGCGCACTCCAGCAGGCAGCTGCGGCAGGATCTCGAACACCAGTCGATTGACATCCGAACCGGTCTTCACCACATGCGAGGAGTCGATGAACAGCACGTCGCCCGCCTCAAGCGCAGCGAAATGCGCAAGCGCCACGTCCTGCACCTTCTGTTCGATCAGATTGACTCCGCGCTCGCGCAGCCGGCCCATGAAGGCGCGCGGAAACGGTTCGATCGCCGTGATCCGGGTGACTCCGCCAAGCAGGCGGCGATTGACGTCTTCCATCAGCAGGGTCGAATAGCCCGAGCCGACCTCGATGATCCGGGTCGGTCGCCATAGCTGCATCAAGGCGAACAACATGCGCGCGTCCAGATAACCGAACTGGCTGTTGTTGTCATAGAACGCGTCGAGTTGCGTATCCACCGCGCCATTCACCGGGTAGTCGTACTGCGCCAGCCAGGGGGCACACGCCTGCAGCAGTTCGATTTGTTGCCGGGCGCGGAAGTCAATGCCGATGCTGTCCGCGTGCGGTCGCCAGAAGTCATCGCCGCGCTGAATGACTTCGGCAATGTCCACCAAGGGTGAATAGAAGCCCGGACGAGCAATCGTGGTGCCGATGATGTCGCCCAGTTTTCTGCGCAATCGGTGCAGCAGGGACTTCATCAGCGAGCTCGCATGGAAGCAGGGCTGGAAGTCTAGCCGTTCGCGTCGCTGTAAGGCAGCGCGCATGCAGGCAGCTGGACAGGTATTCGCTATGATCGCCGCTTGCTCACGGGGGTCAGACAATGGGTTTCTTCAGCAAGCTGGTGCGGCACAAGTCGATCGAACAGCTGCAGACCGAGGTGGTCACGCGGCGCGATTTCCGCCGCGTGCTGGGGCTGTGGCAGCTCACCGCGATCGGCATCGGCGGCATCATCGGGGTCGGCATCTTCGTGCTGGCCGGCCAGCAGGCCGCCGCCAATGCGGGGCCGGCGGTGGTGCTGAGTTTTCTCATCGCCGGTTCCGGCAGCGCCTGCGCTGCGCTGTGCTACGCCGAATTCGCCGGGCTGATCCCGGTCACCGGCAGCGCGTATACCTACGGCTATGCGGTGCTCGGCGAATTCGCCGCGTGGATCATCGGCTGGGATCTGCTGCTGGAATACGCGCTGGTGGTGGCGGTGGTGGCGATCGGCTGGTCCGGCTACGTGCAGGTGCTGCTGAGCTCGGCCGGCGTGCATCTGCCGGTGTGGGCGCAGCAGAGCATGAGCGCGCCGACGATGGAGTATTACCTGCAGCAGCTGTTCGGGCTGCATGGCAGCACCGCCATCGCCGCGCCCGGCGACGGCCACCGCTTCAACGTGATTGCCGCCGTGGTGTCGATGGCCGTGGCCGTGCTGCTCACCGTGCGTACCGAATGGGGCGCGCGCTTCAACACGGCGGTGGTGGCGATCAAGGTGATCGGCGTGTTGCTGGTGGTCGGCGTGGGCGTGTTCTACATCCACCCCGCGAACTGGCATCCGTTCATCCCGCCGCGCGTGGTCGATGCCGCGACCGGTGTCGGCCACTTCGGCTGGCAGGGCGTACTGACCGGCGCCAGCGTGGTGTTTTTCGCGGTGTTCGGCTACGACACGCTGACCACCGCGGCGGAGGAGGCGAAGCATCCGCAGCGCGACCTGCCGCGCGCGGTGCTGCTGTCGCTGGCGGTGGCGATGGTGTTGTATATCGCGGTGTCGCTGGTGCTCACCGGCATCACCTCGTACCACAACCTGGGCGGCGACGCCTCGGTGTCCGACGCGTTCGCCTCGATCGGCCTCAACTGGCTCAGCATCACCGTCGCGGCGGCGGCGGTGATCGGCGTCACCAGCGTGCTGTTCGCCTTCATGCTGGGCGCGGCGCGGATCTGGTTTGCGCTGGCGCGCGACGGCCTGCTGCCTGGCTGGTTTGCGAAAGTGAGCCCGCGCTTCGGCACGCCGGCGCGGCCCACCCTCATCCTCGGGCTGTTCACGGCGGTGGTGGCGGGCCTGCTGCCGATTGGCGAAGTGGCCGAGCTGGTGAACATCGGCACGCTCAGCGCGTTCATCATCATCTGTGCTGCGGTGCTGCTGCTGCGCGTGCGCCGGCCGCAGCTGCCGCGCCATTTCAAGACGCCGGCGGTGTGGTTCACCGCGCCGCTGGGCATCGCGTTTTCCGCGGTGCTGATCTACGGCCTGCCGTGGATCACCTACGAGCGCTTCGTGATCTGGATGGCGCTGGGCTGCGTGATCTACTTCGGCTACGGCATCCGCCACAGCCGGCTGGCCAGCCACGCCTGAAACGCGCCGCCGCGTGCGCGGTGGCTCAGGCGCAGACGATGCGGTCGCGGCCGTCGGCCTTGGCCTGACGCATGGCCTTGTCGGCGCGGGCCAGCAGTGATTCGAGCGGCTCGTCGGGCGTACTGCGCGCAGCCACGCCGATGCTGACGGTAAGCGGACCGTCCGGGCGCCGGACCTCGTGCATCGCCACGCGCAGCCGCTCGGCACGCTGGCTGGCCTGCGCCAGATCGAGGCCGGGCAGCAGCAGGCCGAACTCCTCGCCGCCGATGCGCCCGATCAGGTCGCTCTGGCGCGTCTGAGCACGCAGCGCGGCGGCCAGCGCGACCAGTGCGGCATCGCCGGCGGCGTGACCGTGGCTGTCGTTGAGCTGCTTGAAGCGGTCGGCATCCAGATAGAGCATGCAGGCCGGCTGCTGCTGGCGCCGCGCCTCGTCCAGCGCGAGCCGCGCCAGTTCCAGAAAGCGGTTGCGCCGCAGCAGGCCGGTGAGGCCGTCGGTGCTGGCCTGCTCGCGCAGCTGCCGCTCCAGCCGGAAATGCTCGAACTGCGTGCGCGCCATGAAGGCGCGCAGCACGCTGGCCAGCGCAATGGCGATCACCAGATACACCAAGTACGGAAAAACCTGTGCGTAGTCGGCATCGCCAAGCAGCAACATCGGCATCGGCCCGAGCGCGCACAGCACCATGCCGGCGATGAAATCCCAGCGTGCCAGCCAGATCGCCGCCGAGGCCACCGGTATCAGCAGGGTGCCCGGCATCACCCACGGCAGGCCCTGCAGCCGACCGAATCCATTGAGGTTGCTGCCGATCTCCAGCAGCAGCACGCAGCTCAGCGTCAGCACGCTGAGCTGCCACGGTCGCTGGGCGCGCCCGCTGCAGGCGGCCACCAGCAGCAGCGGCAACATCGGCAGCAGGCGCAGCCACAGCGGCACCGTGCTGGCGGCGACCAACGCGCTGGCCGCCGTGCCGGCGACATAGCCGAACACCGCCACCAGCATCAGCGCACGGATCACCGGGCGCATGCGCTGCGCCAGGTAGTGCGTGAATTCGCGGCGCTGATTCGCGTCGGCGTCCGGTGGAACGCTGACGAACACGGCGAGCATGCGGGGTCTCGGTCGGCGGGGCAGAAACCCGCCATCGCCTGAGTGATGCAAGACGGGTGCCATTATCGGCTGCGATCCGCGGGCCTGCGGTGTTTCCGGACGCCGGCCGTGACCTTCGGCATGGGTTAAGCATGGCGGCTGGGGGCTAGCATCCGCCATCTGAGTCCATGTCGCGACAGGTTTTCGCGCGGTGGCTTTGCCCTCAGCTCACCGGAGAATCGCTTGAAAGTCACCCGCTTTGCTTCTGCCCTTGTCGCCGGCGCCCTCGGCCTGATCAGCTTCGCCGCGCTGGCGGATGTCCCGGCGCCGCAGGATGTGCCGTATCCGGGCACCCTGCAGGTCCGCGTGGATGCCAGCGACGTGGGCCACCGCATCTTTCGCGTGCACGAGACGCTGCCGGTGCAGCCGGGCCCGCTGACCCTGCTGTATCCGCAGTGGCTGCCGGGCAACCACGCGCCGAATGGGCCGATCGACAAGCTGGCCGGGCTGGTGGTGACTGCCAACGGCAAGACGCTGCCATGGCTGCGCGATCCGCTCAACGTGTTCGCGTTCCATGTCACCGTGCCGCAGGGCGTCAGCAGCGTCGACGTGGCGTTCCAGTACCTCACGCCGCAGAGCTCGCACGAGGGCCGCGTGGTGATGACGCCGGAGATGTTGAACCTGCAGTGGAACGCCAACACGCTGTATCCGGCCGGTTACTACAGCCGCGACATCACCACCCAGGCCAGCGTGACGTTCCCCGCCGGCTGGCAGTTCGGCAGCGCGCTGGAGGTTGCCTCGCGCGACGGCGATACGGTGCATTTCAAGCCGACCACCTACAACACGCTGGTCGATTCGCCGATCTACGCCGGCCGCTACTTCAAGCGCGTCGATCTCGATCCCGGCGCCAAGACGCCGGTGCACATGGACATCGTGGCGGATGCGCCGAAGTATCTGGTGATCACCCCGGCGCAGCTGCAGGCGCACCGGAACCTGGTGCAGCAGATGTACAAGCTGTACGGCGCGCACCACTACAGCCACTACGACTTCCTGTTTTCGCTGAGCGACAAGATGGGCGGCAACGGGCTGGAGCATCACCAGTCCAGCGAGGACGGCGTGGGCACCGGCTACTTCACCGAGTGGGACAAGAACGTGCTGATGCGCGACCTGCTGCCGCACGAGTTCAACCACTCGTGGGACGGCAAGTTCCGCCGCCCGGCCGACCTGTGGACGCCCAACTTCAACGTGCCGATGCAGGACTCGCTGCTGTGGGTGTACGAGGGCCAGACCCAGTTCTGGGGCTACGTGATGGCGGCGCGTTCGGGCCTGTGGAACGCGCAGCAGACGCGCGACATGCTGGCCTACGTGGCCGCCACCTACGACAAGGGTCGCCCGGGCCTGGCCAGCTGGCGCAACGTGCAGGACACCACCAACGACCCGATCATCGCCGAGCGCGCGCCGCTGCCGTACCGCAACTACCAGGGCAGCGAGGACTACTACTCCGCCGGCCAGATGATCTGGCTCGATGTCGACGGCAAGCTGCGCGCGCTGAGCCACGGCAAGCACACCATCGACGATTTCGCCAAGGCGTTCTTCGGCATGGACAACGGCAGCTTCGTCACCAGCACCTACACCTTCGACGACGTGGTCAAGACGCTCAACGCGATCCAGCCGTTCGACTGGGCCAGCTACCTGCGCAGCCGTCTGGACGGCCATGGCCCGCTGATCGGCGGCATCGAGGCGCACGGCTGGAAGCTGGTCTACACCGACCAGCCCTCCGCCGCGGTGAAGGCAGTCGAGGCGTACCGTCACTTTGCCGACCTCACCTACTCGCTCGGCCTTTCGGTGGGCAAGGGCGGCGCCATCGGCGACGTGCTGTGGGACGGCCCGGCGTTCAAGGCCGGCATCTCGCCGGGCATGACCGTGGTCGCCGTCAACGGCCACGAATACAGCAGCGAGGCGCTCACCGACGCCGTCGCCGCCGCGGCCAGCGACAAGAGCCAGCCGGTCGAACTACTGCTGAAGAACTTCGACGAGTACAAGACCGTGCGCATCGACTACCACGGCGGCCTGAAGTACCCGCACCTGGTGCGCGACACCAGCAAGCCCGACACGCTCGACGCGCTGCTCAAGCCGCGCTGAGGATCGCCGGCGCATCTCCCTGCCGGGGAGATGCGCATGCTCCGGCCCCGCTCCCATCCGCGGGTGCTCGCCATCATCTCCGCCGCGCCAGGCGACACGGCACGGCTGGAAGCCGGCGGGCACTGCCCGCCGGCTCTTGCTGCACACCGGGTCAACCGTTCGATCAAAAAGCTGCAGTGAGCGTGCGCTCGACAGCCGCATGCATGGATGTCGTCAGCACGGCCTGTCACGCCATCCGCCACGCCCGCAGGCAGCCCCGATCGTCGCCGCCTGCAACCTCCGCTATACTGCGCTCCCGCGACGCGAGCCCTCGGCTGCCGTCGTCGCGCAGGCACCGTGCGCTCGTAGCTCAGCTGGATAGAGTACCGCCCTCCGAAGGCGGTGGTCGTGGGTTCGAATCCCGCCGAGCGCACCATTCCTCCAAACTCCGCCCATCGACGCCCGCTTCTGCTCAGCCAGCCAGCGGGCTCGGCTATGCTGCTGCTTTTGCAATG
>JAJYSM010000049.1 GCA_021793575.1 Pseudomonadota bacterium | reverse complement strand
TCTCCTACACGGGTGCAAGCACACCAATGCAACATCGGTCTCTACTTCCCGCGCGCACTCCATGATGCCGCAGCCCATGTTTGTTCCGCGACAGCGCGCCGCCAAAGGCGGGGCGAAAACTCCTACCAACAAGCGAACCCGTTCATTCGATGACACCCACCATCCGTCGCAAGCTCGAAGCACTGGCCGAGCGCCATGAGGAAATCGGCCGCCTGCTGGCCGAGCCGGACGCGCACGCGGACAACACCCGCTTCCGTGCGCTGTCGCAGGAATACGCCCAGCTGGCGCCCGTCACCGCCTCCTTGCGCGAGCACGACCAGGCCGAACGCGAGCTGGCGCAGTCCCGCGCGATGCTGGACGATGCCGAACTGCGCGAGATGGCGGTCGATGACGTGCAGCGGCTGCTGCAGCGGCTGCTGCAGCTGGACGGCGAATTGCAGCGCCTGCTGCTGCCGCGGGACCCGCGCGACGAGGCCAACCTCTATCTCGAAGTACGCGCCGGCACCGGCGGCGACGAGGCAGCGATCTTTGCCGGCGATCTGTTCCGCATGTACCTGCGCCATGCCGAAAGCCGCCGCTGGCACGTCGAGATTCTCAGCGAGCACGCCGGCGAACACGGCGGCTACCGGGAAATCGTCGCCCGCATCGAAGGCAGCGGCGCATATTCGCAGCTGAAATTCGAATCCGGCGCACACTGCGTCAAGCGCGTCCCGAGCACCGAATCGCAAGGCCGCGTACACACCTCCACCGCCACCGTCGCCGTGCTGCCAGAGCTGGACGAGATCGACGAGATCGAGATCAACCCGGCTGACCTGAAGACCGACACGTTCCGCGCCTCCGGCGCCGGCGGCCAGCACGTCAACAAGACCGACTCGGCCATCCGCATCACCCACCTGCCCACCGGCACCGTGGTGGAGTGCCAGGAAGAGCGCAGCCAGCACAAGAACCGCGCCCGTGCGATGAGCCTGCTGCGGGCGCGCCTGCTCGACGCGGAGCGCAGCAAGCAGAGCGCCGCCCAGGCCGAGTCGCGCCGGCTGCAGGTGGGCACCGGCGACCGCAGCCAGCGCATCCGCACCTATCGCTACAAGGACAATCTGGTGACCGACCACCGGATCGGGCTGAACCTGTACCGGCTCACCGAAATCATGCACGGCGATCTCAACGAATTGATCGACGCGCTCACCCGCGAATACCAGGCCGACCAGCTGCAGGCCCTGGCAGGTGGTTGAAGACAACCTGCCCTGTTCAACAACCCGCCGGGCAACGGCTGAACCTGGCCGTCACGCTGTAACGGGTTACCCTGCACGGCAACACCGCCAGCCAGCGAGGCCGCCATGGGCATCCACTACCGCAAGACCATGCAGGAACTGCAGCTCGATCTGATCCGCCTGCAGTACGGTCTGCGCCGCCGCGGCCAGCGCCTGCTGGTGATCTTCGAAGGCCGCGACGCGGCCGGCAAGGGCGGCACCATCAAGGCCATCAGCGAAAGTCTGGACACCCGCGGCTACCGCATCGCCGCGCTGGGCAAACCGGGCGAACGCGAGGCCAGCGAATGGTATTTTCAGCGCTACGTGGCGCACCTGCCCTGCGCCGGCGAGATCGTGCTGTTCGACCGCAGCTGGTACAACCGCGCGGTGGTGGAACCGGCGATGGGCTTCTGCAGCAAGGCCGAATACCGCGCCTTCATGGATGCGGTGCCGGCATTCGAGAAGCTGCTCACCGACGACGGCATCATCCTGCTGAAATACTGGCTCGCGGTGGATCAGGCCGAGCAGGAGCAGCGCTTCGCCGAGCGCGCCAGCGATCCGCTCAAACGCTGGAAGCTCTCGCCGGTCGATCTCACCGCGCGACAGAAATACGCCGAGATGGGCGCCCTGCGCGACGCCATGATCGAGCGCACCCACACCGGCAACGCGCCGTGGTTCGTGGTCGACTTCAACGATCAGAAACGCGGCCGCATCAACCTGATCCGGCACCTTTTGCAGCAGCTGCCGCCGCACGACGAAGCGGCCGCCGCCGTGAAGCTGCCGCGGCTGAAGGGCAAGCCGCGGCTGGAGCACGTCACCGACAAGGCGCTATGGGTAGCGGACACGCTGTGAGCTTCAACCCGTAGCAAATCCGCGCAGCTCGCGCTCAGGCAGCTCTGCGCGGCGAACCGCCTCGACCCGCGCCGCCGGCGGCCCGCGCTGCAACCAGCGCTGCAGCGCGTCAAGCGCCTCCGCCGCGCCGCTGGCCAGCACCTCGACGCTGCCATCCGGCCGGTTCAGCGCATGCCCGCTCAGCCCCAGCTGCAGCGCCTGCACGCGGGCACTGGCGCGGTAGCCCACCCCCTGCACCCGCCCGCTGACAATGAAGCTGGCCGTCGGCATCACTTGCCGCCGATGGCCGCGCCGAGCGAGGCGGCGGTGACCGGACCGATGAAGCGCTTGGCCACCTTGCCGTCCGGCGCGATCAGCCAGGTGGTGGGCAGACCGAGCGGCACGTCGAAATCCTTCACCGGCTTATCCAGCGTGACCTGCGCCACCGGGTAGACCACCGGATGCTTGAGCAGAAATTTGCGGATGTCGGCCGGCGCGCTGTCGTCGTAGGCCAGCCCGATCGCACGCACGTTCTGGTGACTGGCGACGAAGCGCGAGATGTCCGGCATCTCCTTGATGCACGGCACGCACCAGGTGGCCCAGTAGTTGACGATCACCCAGTGGCCACGCTGGGCCGCCAGGTCGAACGTATGGCCGTCCAGCGTCGCCACGTGCAGCGTGGGCCGCAGCGGCATCGCGGCCTGCGCGGACGTGGCGAACGTCAGCGACAGCGCGGCCGCCCGGAACAGGTTCGATGACAGCACACTCATGCGGAAAACTCCTTGGTGTCGGGCTCTGCCGCGGCCGCGGCGTCGGGGGGATAGATCTGGTTGAGCCGGGTGCCGAGTCGGCTTTCCAGCGTCGCCGCCAGCTCGGCCAGCAGCGCCAGCAGCGCGGGCGGCAGCACGATACCCAGTGCCTGCGCCGCCTGCGCCGGCTGCAGCGGCAGCCGGTAGCTGCTATGCCGGTATACGCGCAGCAGATCGGTGCTGTCCGGGTTGCGGCTGAGCAACCAGCCGCCGGTCTCACTGCGCCGGATCAGGTCGGCCTGCTGCAGATCGTCGAAATAGCCCGCGATCATGGCGCTGCGCAGGCAGGGCTCGCACGCGCGCACGGCCGCCGGATCCACACAGTCGCCACTGCGCTGGGCCTCGACGAAATGCCGCAGCACCACCAGCAGGCCGAGAAACTCGGCCCCTTCGGGCAGCGGCGCGGCCGGCGCGTGGTACTCGAACGCGGACGCCGAGGCCGCGATCGAGGCGGCCAATATCACGATCACCCAGGACAGATAGATCCACAGCAGAAAAATCGGAATCGCCGCCAGCGCGCCGTAGATCTGCTGGTAGGTCTGCGCCTGGCGCACGAACAGCGTGAAGCCCCAGCGGGCCAGCTCAAACAGCACGGCGCCGAGCAGCGCGCCGATCGCCGCGTCGCGCCGCGCCACCTTACAATTGGGGATCACCGCATACATCAGCCACAGGGTGAAGAAGGTCACCACGAACGGCAGCGTGCCCAGCAGGCTGCGGGCGATGCTGTGGATGTTGTCAGCCGCGCCATGCAGAAACGGCACCGCCACCAGATACGAACTGACCGCGATGCCGCCCACCACCAGGATCGGGCCCAGCGTCAGCGCGGCCCAGTACAGCAGCAGGCGCGAAACCCAGCCGCGCGGACGCTGCACGCGCCAGATCTGATTGAGACGATCCTCGATGCTGACCATCATCGACACCGCGCTGAACAGCATCACCAGGATGCTGATGCCGGTGAGCCCCTGGGCGTTGTCGGCAAAGGCCTGAATGGTGAGCTGCACCTTTTCGCCTGCAGCCGGCACGAAGTTGTTGAACACAAAGTTGACCAGCATGTTGCGCGCATCGGCGAACATCGGAAACACCGAGAACATGGCGAACACCGCCACCGTCAGCGGCACCAGCGACACCAGCGTGGTGTACGACAGCGCGCCGGCCGTCTCGAAGCACTTGTCATCCACGAAGCGCTGCCACAGGAAGCGCCCCAGGCTCATCGTGCGATCGCGATTGAAACGCCGGGCCATCGGTATCCTCTCGTCGGCGCCACGCGGTCGCCGACATCGTCGGTATCGGTCGGTACACTAGCCCATTGCCAGCGCCTGCCCCAAATGCAGGAAACCACAGTGGATGCATCAGCCGCATGAATCACGCCGCATGAATCACGACATCCTCGTTCTTTACTACAGCCGCAGCGGGCACACCGCGCAGCTGGCGCGGCTGATCGCGCGCGGCATTGAAGAAGTGCCGGGCATGCGCGCGCGCCTGCGCCAGGTGCCGCCGGTGGCGCCGGTCACCGAAATCGCGCAACCGCCCGAGCCCGACGACGGCGCGCCTTACGCGCAAAAGCAGGATCTGCTCGACTGCGCGGGCCTGGCCATGGGCAGCCCCACCCGCTTCGGCAACATGGCCGCGCCGCTGAAATATTTTCTCGACAGCACCGGCGCCGAGTGGGCCAGCGGCGCGCTGGTCGGCAAGCCGGCGGCGCTGTTCACCTCCACCAGCAGCATGCACGGCGGGCAGGAATCGACCTTGCTGAGCATGGCGCTGCCGCTGCTGCATCACGGCATGCTGCTGCTCGGCCTGCCGTATACCGAGCCGGCGCTCAGCGCCACCCAGAGCGGCGGCACACCCTACGGCGCCAGTCATGTCGCCGGCGCCAGGGGCGACCACCCGATCAGCGACCACGAACGCGAACTGGCCCGCGCGCTGGGCCGTCGGCTGGCCGACACCGCGCGCAAGCTGGCGGCCGGCGCATGAGACCGCGCATCGCGCTACCGCTCGAACAGCGGCTCGGCCTGCTCGCCTGGGCCGCCCTCACCGTGCTGCAGCCGGTGTGGCACGCGTGGCTGTTCCCGCCCGCACCTTCGGCGCTATGGCTGGTGCTGGCGCTCACCACCGTGCCGCTCGTGCTGCCGCTCCTCGCCCTGCGCGACGTGCGCCGCGCCCTGCTGTGGGTCGGCATCCTCAGCCTGTTCTATTTCAGCCATGGCGTCGCCGAGGCGTGGAGTTCGCCCAGCGAGCGCTGGCTGGCGCTGCTCGAAGTGGCGCTCACCGTGCTGCTGATCGGCCTGCTCGGCGCCGGCGTGCGGCGGCGGCCGGATCAGGCGCGCTGATTGCCGCTCGCCGCAACGCTGCGACGCACGCCTCAAGGCACCGGCCGACGGCCCAGATGCCGCGAGCGATGTCGCGCCCCGCGCAGACGGGGCGCGTGCGCGGCCAGCAGATCGCCCCGCGTGATGATGCCGACCACGCGCCGCGGATCGTCCGCGCCGACCACGACCAACCGGCCCACCTGCGCCTCGACCATGTGATCTGCCGCCTCGCGCAGCGAATGGCTTTCCTGCACTACCAGCGGCGGCCGCCGGATCAGCGAACCCACCGGCGCGGCGTCTTCGTGCTTACCATCGCGCAGATCGCGCCGCGTCAGCACGCCGAGCAGGCGGCCATCCGTGTCGAGCACCGGGAAACCCTGGTGCCTGGCGCCATCCGCCTCGCCGGCCAGCCAAGTGCGCACGTTCGCGATGCGCTGGTCGGCGCGCAGGCTCACCACCTCGCGGCTGCAGGCCTCGCGCACCAGGATCTGGTCCAGATAGTCGGCGCTGTATTCGGACGGCACGCGCACGCCGCGGCGGGCGATCTTCTCGGTCATGATGGTGTGGCGCATCATCAGCCCCGACACCAGGTAGGCCGCCGCGCAGGCGCCCAGCAGCGGCAGCAGCCCGTGCGGCTGCTGAGTGGTCTCGAAGGCGAACACCACCGAGGTGAGGAAGGCGCGCGAGGCGCCGGAGAAGATCGCCGCCATGCTGACCAGCGCGGCCAGCCGCGGATCGACATGCAGCCACGGCGCCAGCGACACCGCCAGCAGGCCCAGCGCCCCGCCGAGCGCGCCGCCGATGGTGAACAGCGGCGCCAGCGTGCCGCCGGAGGTGCCGCTGCCCAGCGCCACCGACCACGACAGCAGCTTGAGCAGGCACAGCGAGGCCAGCCCGAGCAGGCCGATTTGTCCGGAGATCACCGCGGTGATGTTGGCGTAGCCCACGCCCAGCGTCAGCGGCATCAGGTAGCCGATGCCGCCCACCACCAGGCCGCCCAGCGCCGGCCACCACATCCAGTGGATGGGCAGCTTTTCGAACGCGTCCTCGATCCCGTAGGTCATGCGGGTGACGCCCACGCTCACCAGGCCAACCAGCGCACCGAGCAGCACGTAGGCGGCCAGCGCCAGCAGGCCCGGTGCGGCGATTGCCGGCATCGGGAACATCGGCCCGCTGCCTTCGAACAGCGTATGCATGCCGGCGCCGGCCACCGCCGCCAGCGCCACCGGAATCAGCGAGCGGGCGCGGCGCTCGAACAGCAGCAGCTCGATCGCCAGCAGCACCGCCGACACCGGCGCCCCGAACACCGCCGCCATGCCCGCCGCGGCGCCGGCCGCCAGCAGCGTCTTGCGCTCGTCGGCAGTGACATGGGTGAGCTGGCCGATCAGCGAACCGATGGCGCCGCCGGTGGCGATGATCGGGCCCTCCGCCCCGAACGGGCCGCCAGTGCCGATCGCGATCGCCGACGACAGCGGCTTCAACCAGGTGATCATCGGCGGGATGCGGCTCTCGTTGCGCAGCACCTGCCCCATCGCCTCCGGTATGCCGTGCCCGCGGATGGCGCGCGAGCCCCAGCGCGCCATCATGCCGACCACCACGCCGCCGATCGCCGGCACCGCGATCACCCACAGGCCCAGCTGATTTCCCGCCGGGCTCACGAAGCCGAAGCTGATGCGGCCATAGAACGCCAGGTTGGTGAAGAAGCCGATCAGCGCGGTGAGCAGCTTCGCCACCCCGCCCGCGATCACGCCCAGTGCGATGGCCACCCCAGTCACCCACAGCACGCGCCGGTCCAGCGGGCGGAACTGGCGCGGCAGGCGCGCCGCCGCCAGCGTGGCGTCGAGCGGCGGCGACAGCGGGATGGCCGCACGCGAGTGCGGACCGGAAACGTTCTTCTGCATGACCTGCCTGTCCACCCTGTGAGGTGGCCGAGGCTACGCGGATCGCGGCCCGGTAGCTGGCTGGAAAATGAATGGCTCGCCGGCGTCGGCCCATCGTGTTGCGGTTCGCTGCTACCGCGCCACGATCCGCCGCGCTTTGCCTGGCCGGTAGAGATGCTTCAGGCGCTGGTAGACGGTCATCACGGCGGTGCCGTAGTCGCGCGCCAGTGCGGGGGTGTGGCTGTGGTAGTAGCCCACGCCAAGCACCGGGTCGCGGGTTTCGCGCATGCCCTCGCGCAGGATCCTGGCGGCCACGGTGATGTTGGTGCGCGGATCGAGCAGGACCAGCGGGTCGGGCGCCGCGTCGCGGTGCATCGGGTAGTACACCTGCATGATGCCCACGTCCTGCACGGCCGCGCCGAACTGGCTGGCCAGCGCCATCTGCAACTGCACGTGATGGCGGCCGCCAAGCACCAGATGGTCGTTGACGCGGAACAGCCACGGGGTCGGCGCCACCTGGCCGTCGGGGTGCAGCGAGCGCGACTCCACCAGCGCGATGCTGTAGAGCAGCAGCGGATCGACGCCCGCCTGTCGGCCCACCTGCGCCCACAGGCTTTGCGCGGAGGCGATGTCCAGATCGGGCTCGGCGATCGGCATCATCAGATCCATCGTGCTGGCATCGGCCAACCGTGGGCCGGGTGCCTCGGCAAAAGATGAGGTGTCGGCGGACGCGGCCGGTGCCGGCAGCGACTGCACCGCGCTGGCGAGCCTTGCCTGCGGCTGCGGCAGCGATGGCGAAGGCGCTGCCCGCAGACCCGGCCGCAAGGCCATCACGCCGCACGCGGCACACAGCAGCGCCACCGCGAACGCCCGACGCCGCACCCGCGGAGCCCATGCGGACCAGCGCAACCACGGAACCTGGCGCAGTACGGCCAGCAGATCCGCCTGCAGGTCGCCCAGCCGCACGCGCCGATCATGCGGCCAAGGCCGCGCCAGCGGTGCCGCGACGGAACCGTGCCGAACGCTCGCCCAGGCGCATGGCACCGCCATCGCCGACCAGTCGGTCGCCTGCGAATGCGCCGCGACCCGCGCGGACTTCCAGCGCGCAGGCGGCATCAGCTGCACGCGCCGCGCCCGGCCGCGCGCTGCCGCTGCCTGCAGCCGCGCCTCGCGTGCAGCGACCGCGCGGGCGCTCAGCGCAGTGCGTTCGGCGGTCGGTATGTTGGCGGTCGGTCGGTCCACACGCACATCTTCGGGGTCAGGCGCACAGGGCGCAGGCGCGGCATGATGCCAGCAGCGCCACCCAGCTTGCGCGTGCCGCCTATACTTGAGGTCCCGGCATCCGGACGGAGCGCAGCATGGCCTTCCTGCAGGAATCACCGCAGCTTTCGCACCCGTATCGCAGCGACCGTTTGCTGCGGGCCTTGCTCGATCGCACCTTGCCGGTCGACCGCCGCGCGGCGCTGGAAGCCGACCTGGATGCGCTGGGCGACTACGCGCAGATGGCGTGGCAGCGCGCATGCACCACGACGCGGCGCAAGCCGGTGCTGACCCGGTGGGATGCGTGGGGCCAGCGTGTCGACCGCATCGAACTGACCACCGCCTGGCTGGAAGGTCCGCAGCTCGCGACGCGCCACGCGCTGCTGGCCGCCGGCCATGCCGACGACCCATACGCGCGGCTGCAGCAGTTCGCCCGCGTCTACCTGTACCACGTGGCCAGCGAGTTCTACACCTGTCCGCTGGCGATGACCGACGGCGCCGCCACCGCGCTGAAAGCCTCCGGCAACCGCGCGCTGATCGAGCGCGCGCTGCCACATTTCCTCAGCCGCGACGCCAGCACGTTCTGGCTCAGCGGCCAGTGGATGACCGAGAACGTGGGTGGCTCGGATGTGGGCTCGACCGAAACCATCGCGAAGCAGGACGCCGGCGGCCAGTGGCGGCTGCACGGGCGCAAGTGGTTCAGCTCGGCGGTGGTGGGCGAGGTCGCGCTGGCGCTGGCGCGGCCGGAGGGCGCGGCGGATGGCCCTGGCGCCCTGGCGCTGTTCTATGTCGAGACGATGGATGGCGAGCGGCGCCGCCCCGAACTGGTGATCGACCGATTGAAGGACAAGCTCGGCACACATGAGCTGCCCACCGCGGAAATCCATCTCGACGGCCTGCCCGCGTGGCCGCTGGGCGAACTTGCCCACGGCGTGCGCCAGGTGGCGCCAATGCTCAACATCACGCGCACCTGGAACACGATATGCGCGATCGCCAGCATGGCGCGCGCGCTCAGCCTGGCGCGCGACTACGCCACGCGTCGGCAGGCGTTTGGCCGTCCATTGATCGAGCAGCCGCTGCATGTGCGCACGCTGGCCGATATGCAGGCCGAGTTCGAGGGCGCGTTCGCGCTCGCGTTTGAAGTCGCGCACTTGCTGGGTCGGGTCGAGCGCGGCGCCGCGGCAGCGCACGAGGCGACACTGCTGCGCCTGCTCACGCCATTGGCCAAGCTGTGGACCGGAAAGCTGGCGGTGAAGCTGTGCTCCGAAGCGCTGGAGTGCTTCGGCGGCGCCGGCTACATCGAGGACACCGGCTTGCCGCAGCTGCTGCGCGACGCGCAAGTGTACGCGCTGTGGGAAGGCACCACCAATGTGCTGTCGCTGGACAGCCTGCGCGCGCTGGCCGGCAACCAGCTGGCCGCGTTGCACGTGGCGATCCGCGACTGGCTGAATGGTAACGACGATGCGCCAGCCGCCCACGCCATCCAGGCAACACTGGCCGCCGCTACCAGCTATCTGGATGGCCATGTTGCAAACCGCGAATCGCTCGAAGCGGGCGCGCGCGGCTTCGCCCTGACGCTGGCCCGCTGCACCGCCGCTGCCCTGCTGGCTCGCCAGGCGAGCTGGTCGACCCGGCGCGGCGATCCGCGTCCGGCAGCGGCGCTGCGCCGCTTCATCGACCACGGACTGAACCGGCTGGTGTTGCCTGGCATCGAAGACACCGCCCTGCTGCTGAGCTGACGAACCTTTTGTGGGAGCCACTCCCACAACGGCTACAAGCGCTCCCACAACCGCCGCCACGCCGGTACGGGCTAAAATGCAGCGATCCCCCACCACGGCCGCCTTCATGCAGCATCTCACCATCGTCACCACCGGCGGCACCATCGACAAGATCTACTTCGATGACAAGTCCGACTACAAGATCGGCGCGCCGCAGATCGGCGAGATCCTGGCGCAGCTGGGCGTGGCATTCCAGTTCGACGTGATTCCGATCCTGCGCAAGGACAGCCTGCACATGGGCGCGGAGGATCGCGCGCTGGTGCGCTCCACCATCGAGGCACAGCCGCACCGCCACGTGCTGGTGACGCACGGCACCGACACCATGGTGGAGACCGCGCGCGAGCTGGCGCACATCGCGGGCAAGGTGATCGTGCTGACCGGCGCGCTGAACCCGGCACGCTTCCAGGGCTCCGACGCGGTGTTCAATATCGGCTGCGCGGTGGCCGCGGTACAGACGCTGCCCGATGGCGTCTACATCACCATGAACGGCCGCGTGTGGGACCCGGCGAAGGTGCGCAAGAACCGCGACGCCAACCGCTTCGAGGAAGCCGGCGGCTGAGGTCGCACGCGCTGCTGCGTCGGCGGCGCGCACAAGAAAACGGGCCCGGCTGAACGCGCCGGGCCCGTTTTTTTCATGCCCTGGCTGCCGCGGATCGTCGCCGATCCGCGATGTGAATTACCAGGTGGCCTTGAGCGAGACGCCCGAGAACGCCGCATAGGCGCGCAGCTTGATGTAGTAGGTGCCGGCCGGTGCGCTGAAGGTGCAGCTTTCGGCGTTGCCGGTCTTGTACGGACGGCAGCTGTAGCTGGTGGTGGTCGGTGCGGAGCCGAGCTTCACGTAGAGATCCGCGTCACCGGTACCGCCGGAGATGGCGACCGTCAGGCTGCTGCTGGTGCCGGACGCCACCGTGACGGTGTAGTTGAGTTCGCCTCCCGTGGCGGCCGCCAGCCCGGTCACCGCCACGCCGTTCTTCAGGCTGCTGCCGCCGCCGGTGCCCGCGCAGGACACGCCGACGCCGGCGAAAGCCGCCGTCACATCGCTCTTGACGTAGCCCAGGTCGGTCGCCGCCGATTCCACGCCGCAGGCGCCGGTGTTGAAGGTGGAGGTGGCCGTCCAGTAGACCTTGTTGGCCAGGGCGTAGACCTGGAAGGCCTTCTTCACGTTCCAGCCGGCGGTCTTGGCCAGTAGGCAGAACGACTTGTTGTAGACGCCGCTGGTGTAGTGCACGTCGAGCGTGGAGGTGTATTTGGATGCGTTGTCGATCGAGCCGCCGTCCTGCGGCGGATTGCACATGTAGCGCAGCGCGGTGCCGTTCTTGATGATGTCGGCGCCGACCAGAAAGTCATTGGTGCCGCGATCGAAGTACTCGGCTGCCTCGCCGGCGATGTCGGAGTAGGCCTCGTTCATGCCACCGGCCTGACCGGTGTACTGCAGCGCGGAGTGCTGCTCGGTGTAGCCGTGGCTGACCTCATGGCTGGTCACATCCAGCGACACCAGCGGGTAGAAGGTGGTGGCGCCATCGCCGAAGGTCATCACGGTGCCGTTCCAGAACGCGTTCTCGTAGCTGTTGCCGTAGTGCACCTTCATCACCAGCGGAAAGCTCAGCGGGTTGCCGCCGGTGTAACCGAGATACATGTCGTGCACCACGCTGCCGAAATGGTGCGCATCGTTCACCGGCGAATAGGCGCCGTTGATCGCATCGGTGTTGCTGGTCGGGCAGATGAAGCTGACCACGGTGCCGGCGCCGGAGGTGGCGTGATTGAGGTTGTAGGTGGTGACGTCGGCGTTCTTCAGCGTGCAGGTGCTGCCGGACTGGGTCACGTTGAGCGCGGCATAGTTGGTGCCGTAGAGGTATTTGCCGGTCTTGAGGTTGCCGCCGGGGCCGTTGGCGGAGGCATCGGTCAGGCCGTTCCAGCTCTGGATCACCAAGCCGGTGTTGGCGTCGATGATGGCGGTGGGGCGGCTCGGATGCTGCGGGTCGTTGACGAAGTAGGAGACGCGGTAAACCAGCAGGGTCGCGCCGCTGTCCTGCGGATACACGAACAGGTCGGCCTGCTGGTTCTCGATAGTCGCGCCGCCGGTCAGCACGGTCTGCGCATGTCCCCTGAGGGCCGTCAGCGCTGCCGCAGCGGTGAGCTTTGGCGTGACCGAGGTCAGATCGAACTGCGCGTTCTGCAGCAACTCGCCGGTGGCACGCAGCGCATTGCCCTGCGCATCCTGCACCACCGCAATGCTGCGGCCGTAGACCGGCACGCCGCGGAACAGCTGCTGCTGCCGCACTACCCGAAGGCTGTTGGCGAGGCCCACCGAACTGCCCGCAGCCAGCGACATGTCCGGGCCCAGGTTCAGCCGGGCGGCGAGTGCATTGACCGGCACCGCACCCAGATTCTGCGCGCGCAGGCTTTGATTGGTGGCAGCGGTCGCGGCCGGGATCACAGCCATGCCGACGGCGGCGACCAGCAACTTCAGACGAAAATGATTCAGCATGTGACGACTCCTGACAATGATCGGGGACATACCGGCCCGATGCGGCCGCGTGGACCCCATGCAAGATTTGCCGTGCGAGCGGCACGGCGGCGCACTCATGAATGGTCGGACGATCCCGACTGCGCCCGGATCGCGCTGCCTCCCCCCTGATTCCGTCAGGGGCAGCGCGGACGCGTGCATGAAAACGGCACACTGGCCGTCAAGGGACCACCCGTCGCCCTCCCCGACGACGGATCACGTTACGTTATTACTTGCGAATGACGGGAGCAACACGACTTTTTCCTACGCCCGTGAATCCGGTCACAGGATGGCCTCACCGAACCGGGAATGCCTGCTGCAGCGAGGACAACGGGCGCATCGTCAGGCTGCAAAGCGCGGCCGGCACGAGGCCGCGAAAGTCGACATCGAATGATCTTGCGTGCATTCGTGCCGGCTGCGCACGCCACCGCATGAACGTGCGAACCGCCTCAGCGCCGCGCGGCCGCGGTCGCGGGCCTCACAGCATGCCGGTTTCCAGCTTGGCCGCGTCGGACATCATCGCGTGGCTCCACGGTGGATCGAACACCAGATCCACCTCTGCCTCGCTGATGGTGGGAATCATCTCCAGCTTGGTGCGCGCATCGTCGACCAGGATGTCGCCCATGCCGCAGCCCGGTGCGGTGAGCGTGAGCTTGACGTAGACCTTGCGCTCGCCGCTGGCGCTCGACTCCAGGCTGAGGTCGTAGACCAGGCCCAGCTCGACCACATTGACCGGGATCTCCGGATCGAACACGGTGCGCAGTTGATCCCACGCCAGCCGTTCGACGTCCGCATCGGTGGCGTCGGCTGCGACCTCGATCGGCGCCGGCACGGACTTGCCCAGCGCATCGGCATCCGCGCCGGCGATGCGGAACAGGTTGCCGTCCACGTACACGGTGAAGCTGCCGCCCAGCGCCTGGGTGATGTAGCCGATCTGCCCGGCCGGCAGGCACACCGCCTCGCCCTGCGGCACCATCACGGCGTTGCAATCGCGCTGCAGGGTGAAAGGTTCACTGCTGAGACTGAAGCCGCTCATGCCCGTTGCCACATCCGTATCTGCGGGCACCACGCGGTGTCGTGCCCAGGTTGCCCATTATGCTTCCCGGCGACCGCCGCCGCCCGTGCCACCCGGCCCGTTCAGTGCAGACTCGCTCCGACGGGGCACATTCAAGATCAGGCCGGCACCGCCGAAACTCAAGCATCACGGCCTGCCGCGCCAGCCGGCGCGCGAGCCGCGGCGCGTTATGATGGCCGCTTTGCGCGCGGGTGAATGCATGTCCGGTACTGCCCTGCCACGTGATCGCCGATGAGTCTGCGCACGCTGCTGCTGTCCGCCTTCGGCCTGTTCAGCGCAATCATGCTGGGGCTTGCCGCCGGCGCGATCTGGATGGTCGCCACGCTGTATCTGCAACACCTGCTGCCGTGGCTGGCGCTGCCCGTCGGCGCCGCGCTGGGATGGGCGATACGTCGCGGTGTACACCACCCCGGTGCTGGCGCCGCCGCGCTGGCCGCACTGGCAACGCTGCTGGCCGCGCTCTACATGAGCATGCTGCTGGCCGGCATGCTGCTGGCCAGTGACATGGGCCTGGGCCTGTTCGATGTGTTGCGTACTGCCGGCCCCGGCATGCTGTGGGCACTGGCCGAGCTGGCGCTGACGCCGTGGATGCTGGCCTGGTTCGTTGCCGGCGCCGCACTGGCGGCAGTCATCGGCATGCGCCCGCTGCGCCGCCGTGCGCCACCCGCCACGCGTTGAGCCCGCCCGCTGTCGAGCCGGCGCGCGCAAGCCACCTCTCAGGGCACGCTGAGCCAGTCCGACGCAATGCTGGCCACTTCCGCCGGGCTCAGCCGGCGCGTGTCGATGGCGCTGTTGGCCGACCCATAGGGACCGTACTTGGCCGCCGAGGTCACCGAAAACAAGCCGAGCGTGGGCGTGCCGCTGGCGACGGCCAGATGCATCACACCGCAATCGGCGCTGATGAAGGCGTCCATGTTCGCGATCATCGCCGCCAGCCGGCGCAGGTCGCGCGTGTAGTAAGAGGGCATGCAGTACGCGGCGAACTCGCCGCCAAGCTGGCTCTGCCCGTGATCAGCCACCAGATCGACGATCTGCAGCTCCGGCTGCAGCACGCGCAGCCGGGCGACGAACTGCTGCCACCACGACGTGTCGAAGCGCTTGGCACCGGTGGCATTGGTGAACAGACCCAGCACCGGTCGCCGCGGCGTGGATGACACTGCCGGCTCGCCGAGTATCGCAGCCAGCGCGCGCCGCGCCTGCTCGCGCTCGTCATCCGCCAGCCGCAGGGTGAGCGGCGGATAGGCGCCATCCAGCGTGCCGGCATACGCCGTGCGCAGCAGGAACACGCCACGCTGGGCGAAGTGTTCCGGCCCGCGCAGCGCATGCCAGGCCGAGCCCGGGTTTTGCTGTGCATCCGGCAGGCCCAGCTTGTAGCGCGCGCGTACCATCGCCAGCAGCAGCCGGCCCGACTGCGAGCCGTCGCAGGCGTCGATGGCGAGGTCGTAGGTGTTGCCGCGCAGCTGGCGCAACAGCGCGATGGTGAACCACAGGTGGCGCGCGATCTTCGGCGGCAGGCTGAAGATCCGGCGCACCAGAAAACGGTTGCCAAACAGGCTGCCGGCTGCGTGGCCCGCGCTGATGATGTCGATCTCGGCGCCTGGATACAACGCCTCCACCTCGGCCAGCAGCGGACTGATCAGCAGCGCGTTGCCGAGGCGGTGATTCGGGCGGCAGATGAGCACGCGATGGATGCCGCGCGCGGGCAGTTGGCCCGGCTCGCACAGCGCACGGCCGACACCGCCGAACAGGCGCGCAAAAAAACCGCCGACCACCCTGCGGCGCAGACCATCCCAGCGGCGAGGAGGCATGCCGGCAGGAGCGCCGGCAGAAGCGGTCTTGTCGTCGGCGGAAGCGTTGGAAAGCGGGTGTTGCACGGCAATTCATCCTGCATGGCTCGCCGGCAAGTATGCATGAACGGCTGCTGCACCGACTCGGCGGCGATGCCGCAGAAGCACGCGAGGTGTAAGCACCGGCTAAGTTTCATGGTGCAAAAAGGCAGCGTGGCAATGCCTCATTGCCTCGTCATCCCAACCACCCAAGGAGTCACCATGAACAAGATCATCACCACCATCGCCGCCGCCAGCCTGGCCGCACTGACCTTCGGTGCCAGTGCGGCATCCAGCGCTGCGCTGGCCAAGCAGGCCAAGGTCTCGATGACCCAGGCCCGCGAGATCGCGCTCAAGACCCAGCATGGCAAGATCGTCAAGGAAGAGCTGGAGAAGGAGAAGGGCGGCAGCGGCCTGCGCTATTCGTTCGACATCAGTGACGGCAAGGTCACCCACGAAGTGGGTGTCGATGCCAAGACCGGCAAGGTGCTGGAGAACTCGATCGACAACGGCAACGACTGATTGCCCGATTGGCCTCCGTCAACACCGCTGACGGAGGCGTTGCTCCGGCCAGCGGGCATCGTGCCCTGCCTCGATGCCCGCTATGCCACCCGGCCTGCGCAACACGGACGTTTGAACTCAGTCGTCCAGCGTCTTCAGCTCATTCACCAGCTGTCCGGCTGCGGCCTGACCGTCGCCGTACAGCATCCGCGCATTTTCGGCATAGAACAGCGCGTTCTCGATGCCTGCAAAGCCGGTGCCCTTGCCTCGCTTGACCACGATCACGTGCTTCGCGTTGCTCACATCGAGAATCGGCATGCCGTAGATCGGCGATGCCGGATCGGTCTTGGCCAGCGGATTGACCACGTCGTTGGCGCCGATCACCAGCGCCACGTCGGTGGCCGCGAACTCCGGATTGATCTCGTCCATGTCGGCGATCAGATCGTACGGCACGCCGGCCTCGGCCAGCAGCACGTTCATGTGCCCGGGCATGCGGCCGGCCACCGGATGGATCGCGAACTTCACCTTGACGCCGCGCTTGATCAGCAGCTGGGCGAATTCCCATACCTTGTGCTGCGCCTGCGCCACCGCCATGCCGTAACCGGGCACGATCACCACGCGCTCGGCGTAGGCCATCATCACGGCGGCATCGGACGCATCGATCGGCTTCTGCGCGCCGTCGATCGCCTGCGCCGCGCCGGCAGCCGCGCCGAAGCTGCCGAACAGCACGTTGCCGATCGAGCGGTTCATCGCCTTGGCCATCAGCTGGGTCAACAGCGTGCCGGCCGCGCCGACCACGGTGCCGGCAATGATCATCGCCTCGTTGCCCAGCACGAAACCCTCGAGCGCCACCGCCAGCCCGGTGAACGCGTTGTACAACGAGATCACCACCGGCATGTCGGCACCGCCGATCGGCAGCGTCATCATCAGCCCGAACAGCAGCGCCAGCGCGAAGAACAGCGCGATCAGCGGCACGCTGGCGTAGCCGCTGGCCAGCGCGATGCCGAGCACCGCCGCCGCCGCCAGCAGCAGCAGGTTGACCGCGCGCTGCGCCGGAAACACGAAGCGCTTGTCCAGCCAGCCCTGCAACTTGGCGAACGCGATCAGCGAGCCGGAAAAACTCACCGCGCCGATCAGCGCGCCGAGCACGCCCAGCGCCAGCTCCACCGGCGTCAGCGGTGCCAGCGTCGCCACGCCGGCGTGCAGCAGCTCCTCGTGGCGCACGTGACCGATCAACTCGACCGCGCCGATCGCCGCCGCTGCGCCGCCGCCCATGCCGTTGTACAGCGCCACCATCTGCGGCATCGCGGTCATCGCCACCCGCTTGCCGCTCCACCACGCGGCGCTGACGCCGACCAGCACCGCGGCGATGATCAGCTCGCGGTTGTGCATGTCCGGCAGGAAAAACGTCGCCAGCACCGCCAGCAGCATGCCGTAGCCGGCCCACACGATGCCGCCACGCGCGGTGCGCGGCGAACTCATGCGCTTGAGGCCGAGGATGAACAGCAACGCGGCAATGAAATAACAGGCCTTGATCACGGTGGACAGCCAGCTCATCACTTGCTCTCCTTGCCAATGGTGGGCTTGCTCGACTTGAACATTTCCAGCATGCGCTCGGTCACCACGTAGCCGCCGGCCGCATTGCCGGCACCGAGCAGCACGCCGAGGAAACCGATCGCCATCTCGAACGGCGTCTGCGCGTGGCCCAGCGCGATCATCGCCCCGACCAGTACAATCCCGTGAATGAAATTGGAACCGGACATCAGCGGCGTGTGCAGGATCACCGGCACTCGCGCAATGATTTCATAGCCGCAGAAAGCGGCCAGCATGAAGATGTAAAGCGCCAGAAACCCGTCGATCATGACCCACCCCGCCAAGACACTATTGTTCGCGCATCATAGCGGGCGCCAGTCAACCCGTGCGAGCCTGCCGCGTTGAGTACCGGAGTCGAGCCGATGGAGTCCGCAGATGCGCCACCCGACAATCCGGAGACGGCGATGATCAGCAGCATGGCCGGCGCCTTCGATGCCGAGCTGCCGGTCGAGCAGAGCTTCGCCACGCCGGCGACGCTGGACGCGTTTCTGGCACAGGTGGAACGGCGCGCCTTTCGCATGGCCGAGTTGCAGCTGCGTCATCGCGAGGACGCCATGGATGCGGTGCAGGACGCCATGCTGCGGCTGGTTCGGCACTACCGCGACAAGCCGGCGGCGGAGTGGCCGCCGCTGTTCTGGGGCATCCTGCGCCGGCGCGTGGTCGACCTGCAGCGCCGGCGCAAGGTGCGCTCGATCGTGGTCGGCTGGCTCGGCGGCGGCCGCGACGACCAAGGCGACGAACTGCCCACCTGGGAACCGGCCGACCACGGTCCCGGTCCACTCGACCGGCTGCAGGACCGGGAGTCGTATGCCGACCTGGCACAGGCGCTGAAGCAGCTGCCGCAACGCCAGCGCGAGGCGTTCATGCTGCGCATGCTGGAAGGACTCGACGTGGCCGAGACCGCGCGCGCCATGAGCTGCTCCGAAGGCAGCGTGAAAACCCATCTGTCGCGGGCCATGCACCGGTTGCGCGAGCTACTGGAGGACTGGCGATGAACCTGCCTGACAACCGATCCGAACATCGACCCGATGCGCTGTCCGACGCGCAGCTCGAGCAGCGTGCCCGCACGCTCTACCGCGAGGCCAGCCAGCGCCTGGACCCGGGCACCGCCGGACGCCTGCGCGCCGCGCGGCGGGAAGCGCTGGCGGCGGCGCAGGCGCCGCGGCGCCACGTCGCCCGCTGGCTGGTGCCGACCGGCGCCTTCGCCGTGCTGGCGCTGGCCGCCCTGATGATGTGGCAGCCCCCCGCACACGCACCCTCCACCGCACCGACCGCGCCCCTGCAGGCCGCAGCCGCCGGCGCCAGCTCCGGGCCGCAGGCCGACAACGTGCTGCCTCCCGATGCCGACAAGGTCGATCCGAGCCTCTACCAGAACCTCGACTTCTACGGCTGGCTGGCCGCCAACGACAGCCAGCCAGCCGATCGCTGAGCCATGACCCGAACCCGCCCCCCATTGCTGCCCCTGCTGCTCGCCACGCTGCTGGCGGGCGCGCTGAACGCGCCACTGCACGCGCAGGCGAATGCACCGTCGGCGCGTCCGTGGAGCAGTCTCGACGCCGCCCAGCGCGACATGCTGGCGCCGCTGCAGAAGGACTGGAACACGCTGCCGCCGCGCCGTCAGGCCAACCTGCTCCAGCACGCCGAGCACTGGGAGACGCTGCCGCCGCAGCGGCGCCAGATGATCCGCGAGCGCATCGCGCGCTGGCAGCAGATGACCCCGCAGCAGCGCCAGCAGGCGCGCGCCAACATGCGCGCATTCCAGCAGCTGTCGCCGCAGCAGCGCCAGCGGCTGCACGCAGCCTTCGAGCGTTTCCAGCAATTGCCGCCGCAGCAGCGCCAGCAGCTGATCCAGCGCTGGCGGGCACTGCCGCCCGCGCAGCGCATGCAGTGGCTGAAGCGTCCGGGCCACCCCGGGCCGGGCGGCCCGCACTTCGGGCAGCGGCCGCCGCCCCATCATCCCGGACGCTGACCGTCGCGACCGCGTCAACCGACTACGGCGCGTCTCGCGCAAGGCGCGGATACCGCGAAGAGCGCAACGGCGGGTCTAACCGCCGAAGCGGCTCTCGCCGGCATGGCTCAGGCAGCTCTTGGCCACCAACTCGTCGGCGAAATCCGGCTTCAGCGCGCCCTCGTGAATCAGCAGCTCGACGAAGTTGTAGACGTTGCGCGCATACATCTCCGAGGCATGCAGCGGCGCCCCGGCCGGCAGGTTCAGCGGGCCCAGGATCACCACGCCAGCGTGCTCCACCCGCTCGCCCGGGCGGGTCAGCTCGCAGTTGCCGCCGCTCTCGGCGGCCAGGTCGACGATCAGCGCGCCCGGCTTCATGCCCTCGACCATCGCGGCGGTGAGGATCTTCGGCGCCGGTCGCCCCGGCACCGCGGCGGTGCTGACGATCACGTCGATCGACTTCAGGTGCTCGGCCAGCGCCTGTTGCTGCGCCGCGCGCTCCTCGGCGGAGAGCTCGCGCGCATAGCCGCCGCTGCCGGCCGCGCTGACACCCAGTTCGAGAAACTTCGCGCCCAGCGATTCCACCTGCTCGCGGGTTTCCGGGCGCACGTCGTAGCCTTCGATCTGCGCACCGAGCCGGCGCGCGGTGGCGATCGCCTGCAGGCCGGCCACGCCGGCGCCGATCACCAGCACCTTGGACGGCCGGATGGTGCCGGCGGCGGTGGTCAGCATCGGAAAGAACTTCGGTGACGCCTCAGCCGCTATCAGCATGCCGCGATAGCCGGCCACTGCCGCCTGCGAGCTCAGCACATCCATCGCCTGCGCGCGGGTGGTGCGCGGCAACAGCTCCAGCGAGAACGCGGTGAGCTTGCCTGCCACCAGTGCCGCCACGCGCTCCGCAGCGCCATAGGGCCGCAGCTGGCCGACTACCACGCTGCCTTCGCGCAGCCGCGCAAAGACCGTGTCGTCGGGCGGCAGCACGCAGGTCAGCAGGTCGGCCTGCGCCAGCACGCCGGCGAGATCGGCGAACTCGACCTCCGCGTAGGCACCGTCGGGGAAGCCGGCGGCGCGCCCGGCATCGTGCTCCAGCAGCAAGCGCAGACCCTTGCTGCGCAGCTTCTTCGCCATTTCCGGCGTGATCGCCACGCGCCGCTCTCCGGCAGCGGTCTCACGCAGGGCGGCTACGGTGATCGGCATGTTGCAATCCCCTCTTGAATGGTCTGCCTATCTTAGCGGCAGTCGACCCTGTACAGGTTTGGGTCGCCGCGGGCCCACAGGGTAAGCTGGCCCGCCGCGCCGGCCGCACGCAGCGCATGGGTCGTCGCCGGAGATGCCGATGTCCATACCCGCCACCTCGTTCGATCAGCTGCTGCTGGCCCGCAGCGCACGCGAACGTGCCTATGCCCCCTACTCGCGCTTTGCTGTCGGCGCCGCACTACTCACCCGCGATGGTCGCCAGTTCGGCGGCTGCAACGTGGAGAACGCCGCCTATGGACTGTGCCATTGCGCCGAGCGCACGGCGTTGTTCAGCGCGGTCGCCGCCGGCTGCCGGCCCGGCGATTTCGCGGCGCTGGTGGTGCTCGCCGACACCCCCGACCCGGTCAGCCCCTGCGGCGCCTGCCGCCAGGTGCTGACTGAACTGTGCGACGGAACGATGCCGGTGCTGCTGGGCAACCTCGACGGCGACAGCCGCCAAACCACCGTGGCGGCATTGCTGCCCGGCGCGTTCAAGTTGCAATCTCGGCTTGAAGGAAGCACCTCGAGCAATCCCGATTTGTAGCGCACTTGTGGCGGCTTTTGTGGGAGTGGCTTCAGCCGCGATGCGCTTGGCCTGGTCAGAGCAAAAGCATCGCGGCGAGAGCCGCTCGCACATTCCTGTGCGATTCTTCGCCGCCTGCAAATGGCGTTACAGTCCTCCATTGCAACCTAGCTCCTGTCTCGTCAGCATTTCCACTATTCCCTGAGACCACCGATGGATGCCCTCGAGCACTACTTCGCCCCGTATCGCGCCAACACCGTGGGTAACGAGCAAACATTCCGCTCGCCGCATGGCGAGCAGCGCATCGTCTACGCCGACTGGACCGCGAGTGGACGCCTCTACCTCCCGATCGAGCGGCGGCTGCTGGAGCGCTTCGGCCCGTACGTCGGAAACACCCATTCGGAGAGCAGCGAGACCGGCCGGGCGATGACGCTGGCGTACCACGAGGCGCATCGCATCCTCAAGGAGCACGTGAACGCAGGTGCCGACGATTTGATCATTTCCACCGGCACGGGCATGACCGGCGTGATCAACAAGTTCCAGCGCATCCTCGGACTCAAGGCACCGCAGGGCCTGCGCCGCTTCGTCCAGATTCCGCAGGCGGAGCGCCCGGTGGTGTTCATCACGCACATGGAGCACCACTCCAACCAGACCTCGTGGTACGAGACCATCGCCGATGTGGTGGTGGTCCCGCCGGATCAGCATGGTGTGGTGGATCTGGCCGCACTTGAGGCGCTGTTGCACGAATACCGCGCCCGTCCGTTGAAGATAGGCTCCTTTACCGCCTGCTCCAACGTCACCGGCGTATGCACTGCGTACCATGCGATGGCCCGGCTGATGCACCGCGCCGGCGGTGTGGCGTTCATCGACTTCGCCGCCTCGGCGCCGTACGTGGACATCGACATGCACCCGGCTGATCCCGAGCAGCGGCTCGACGCCGTGCTCTGGTCGCCGCACAAGTTTCTCGGCGGCCCGGGCTCGTCGGGCGTGCTGATCTTCAACCGCGGCCTCTACCGCAACACCGTTCCCGACGATTCCGGCGGTGGCACGGTGAACTGGACGAATCCGTGGGGGCAGTACTCGTTCCTTGCCGACATAGAGGCGCGCGAGGATGCCGGCACGCCGGGGTTCCTGCAGACGATCAAGGCCGCGCTGGCCGTGCAGCTCAAGCACCAAATGGGTGTGGCAGCAATACGCCAGCGCGAAGAGGCGATCGTCCCTTATGCGATGGATGCGCTGCAGGCGATTCCCGGCGTGCGCGTGCTCGCGCCCGTGCGGCGCGAACGGCTCGCGATCTTCTCGTTCTACATCGAGGGGCTCCACTACAACCTGATCGTGCAATTGCTGAACGACCGCTTCGGCGTGCAGGCACGTGGCGGCTGTTCGTGCGCCGGCACCTACGGACACTACCTGCTGCATGTCGACCCGTCGCTGTCCCGATCCATCACCGAGCGCATCGACCACGGCGATCTGTCGGAGAAACCGGGTTGGGTGCGCTTGTCGTTCCACCCGAGTACCACGCTGGCCGACATCGACCACACCATCCACGCGGTGCGGGAGATCGTGGCGCATGC
>JAJYSM010000113.1 GCA_021793575.1 Pseudomonadota bacterium | reverse complement strand
CCGCCGATCAACTGCTGCGCCTGGTCACCTAGCCGCTGGCGGCGCTGGCGCGACGGTGCAACGGGCCAGCGGCTCGGGCCGGTGCGTGTCCGTCGTACGCCCGTTGTGCGCAAAAACCGCCGCAGAACGCGGATCCGGGCACCTTACCCGTCCCATCGGCGCACGCGGCTTCATCCAACGACGTTCACCGCATGACTTCGCGGGAATTTCGCAACTTGCTCCACAGTGACCCGATAGTTGGGCATCCCGGCACGCCGCCGATGGCTCCGACGATCGCGCATGTACCATCCGCCCATGCGCCTGAAATCACTGTATCAGCCGGACTCCGGCCCACTGCTTGGCATCGGCTACCTGGTGTTGTGGCTGCTGCTGTGGCCCACCGCGCAACCCTACTGGATGTTGCCATACGGCCTGCGGTTCGGTGCATTGCTGCTCACGCCGGTGCGCCACTGGGGCTGGCTGCTGGGCGCGGAACTGGCCGCCGCTGCCGGTATCGACCTGGCTCAAGGTCTGCCGCTGGGCTGGACGGGTTTCCTCGGCCATGCCCTGCCCGAACCGCTGGTGGTGGCTGCCTGCGTGGGCCTGCTGCGTCGCTTCAACCTGCACGTCAGTCTGCAAAGCCCGCAGGAGGTCACCCAGCTGGTGCTCTCCATGGTGCTGACGGTGGCAGCCACTACGGCCGTCGACGCGACGCTGATGATATCGCTGCACGCACCCGGCACGGCGGGCCTGGTGGTCGACATGCTCGGGGAGAAGCTGCTCAGTCATTACCTGGGTGTTTTGCTGATCGTGCCGCTGATGATCATGCTGCTGCGCAGTCGCTTCGAGCAGCGAGCACTGTCCAATCTGCTGGTGGATGGCTTGCTGGTGATGTTGCCGTCGATGGCGATTCTGCTGGTGCTGTCCGAGCAGGCGGCGCCACAACCCCAATTCGCCCGCGTGTTGTCGCTGGCCCCCGTGCTGTTCTTTGCGTTTCGTCACGGCTGGCGTGGGGCCAATCTGTCGATGATCGTTTCCAGCCTCGGCATGAGGCTGGTCGACCAGCACCTGGGACACGCGCCGGCGGCAGCGGCCGCCTATCTGTTCCTGGCCGTCGCCGGCACCGGTGCGCTCATGCTCGGATCGGCCACCGATGCCCTGCGCCGCAGCAGCGAGCGGGTGGCCGAGCAAAACCTGTACCTCGGCGCAGTCAATCGGCGGCTGGATCAGCTCGCCCACCAGCTGCGCAGCGCGGCCCGCGGCAACCTGCAGGCCGACGAGAACCAGCGTCGGCATATGGCGGCCGAGCTGCACGACGAACTGGGCCAGAACATCACCGCGATCCAGACCCACGTGAAGCTGGCGCAGAGCCGGCTGCGTGTGGCCGGCATGGAGGACATCAGCACCTCGATCAACGCCATCCTTGCGCTCATGCGGCGGGCCCTGCACCGCATGCTGGACGATCTCCGCCCGGCGGTGCTCGACGAATTCGGGCTGTTACGGGCGCTGGATGAAGGGCCGATCCGCGATCTTCTGAACAGCGCCGGCATGCTCTATCACACCGAGCTGCACGGCGATCCGCGCCTGCTGGATGACGATACCCGCACCGCAATCTACCGGCTGGTGCAGGAGAGCGCCACGAATGCGGTGAAGCACGCCCAGGCCAGAGAATTCCGGCTGCGGCTGCGCATCGGCGAACGCCAGGGCAACGCGCTGGCGCTGCTGGATCTGCGCGACAACGGTATCGGTCTGCCCAGCCGATTGCCGCAGGGTGGACGTGGCCTTTTGGGCATGCGCGATCGCGTCACCTCGCTGGGCGGGCAGTTCCGTCTGCGTGCAGACCACTCCGGTGTTCACCTGCGCATTTTGTTGCGCAGCAACAATAACTTGCCAGGCCCGAGCTGAGTAAACTAGGAATTTTTCCCATATCCGAAGCGTGAACACATCGTTAGGATCAGGTTAGAGATTTGGGGGAGGTACCATCGTGAGATGGTGATTCAGGGTTACCGTGGGGACGGTAACTTTGAGAAAACGGCAGGAAGCCGTTTCGCCGTTACCTGGCGACGGACAAAGGCACAGGCGCATCAAGCCGCTGGTGGCCAGTCCGCTTCCGGATAACGGAGCAGCCGCGGGCGGACAGGAGTCCTCCTGGCGGCTTTTTTATGCCTGCATTTCCTGCGTGCATACCCTGCCGACGAAACGAATCCAGCAGCGGCTCAGGTTTTGCCGGGCCGCTGAAGCGGCCGCACATACAAGACCAGGCTGTGGTCTTCGATCACGTAGCCGTGTCGGGCGGCGATCTCGCGCTGCAGCCGCTCAATCTCCTCACTCACGAACTCAATGACTTTTCCGCTGTCGATATCAATCATGTGATCGTGGTGCTTGCCGCGATCAAGCTCATAGACAGCCTGACCACCCTCGAAATTGTGCTTGACGATGATGCCGGCCGCTTCAAACTGGGTCAGCACACGATAGACCGTGGCCAGTCCGATATCTTCCTGATGGGCAAGCAGCTTCTTGTAGACCTCTTCGGCGCTCAGGTGCTGCACGCCCTCCTCGTCGAAGATCTGCAGTATACGCATGCGCGGGTGAGTCACCTTCAGTCCGACCCGGCGCAGCTCTCTGGTTTCCTGTTCCATCGCCCACCCCACGCACACGGCGTCACCAAGCCATTAGTGTATCATCCGACACCTTCACGATCCGGACGCAACACGCATGCAAAAGCTGATCACCCTGCTGGTTTTCGCCATGCTGGCGCTATCCGTCGCCGGCTGTCACTTCGTCTATACGCCCGACGTGCAGCAAGGCAATCTGCTCGACAAGAAAACCGTGGATCAACTGAAGCCCGGCATGACAAAACGTCAGGTGCTGGTGCTGATGGGCACGCCTTCAGTCAGCACGCCGTTTGACCAGAGTCGCTGGGACTACGTCTCCACGATGTCGCATCGCGGCAGCAAGCCGAAGATTCGCACCTTCACCCTGACATTCAACAATGACACGCTGGTCAGCACCAAGGGAGATTTTTTCGCCCAGGATGCCCAGCAGCTGGTGAAGGACAGCAAGAAATATCACTCCAGCTATCCGGCAAATGATACCAAGGGCGACAAGAGCACCAACCCGGATGACGCCAAGAAGGACGGCGGCTTCGGCACCGGGCCGGCCCCCGCCAAAGGCGGCACAGGCACTCGGTAACCGGATCAGACCGCAGTGATGCCGCCTACCGCCGCCCAGCACGTCGGCGGCGAGCGTCCATCGGATCGAGCTGAAGCGGACGATAGATCTCGATCCGGTCACCGTCCTGCAGCAGCTGTTCGGCCGGCACGCGCCGCGAAAAGATGCCAAGCCGAGCGGAACCCAATGCAGCCTGCGGCAGCCACGCGATGATTCCCGATGCCTCGATCGCCTGCATCACGGTGCTGCCTGGCGCCATTTCCATCCGGCGCCGGATCTGTTGCGCGGCATCCGCGTACACCACGTCCACGATGAGCGGGCGCTCAGCCATACACCCGTTCGGCCTCGCTGCAGAAATCATCGACCATGCGTCCGGCCAGCCCCTGAAATCCGAGCCTAAGCGCGGCGCCACCGAGACGTCCGGCATATTCGAAATCCAGCGCAAAGGCGACCTTGCAACCGGCGTCACCCAGCGCGATGAAACTCCATACGCCTTCCAGACTGCGGAAGGGGCCGTCGACCAGACTCATCTGCAGACGCTCGGGCGGCTTGACCGTGTTGCGAGTGGTAAAGCTCTGATGAAAACCAGCGAACTTGAGATCGAGTCGCGCCACCAGCACATCCGCGCCACGTTCAAGGATCGCAGCACCGGCACACCAGGGGAAACGCTTTGGGTATGCTTCGATCTCATTAACCAGATCAAACATCTGCGCCGGCGAATACTTCACGAGGGCGCTGCGGCGTATCTCGATCACGGCAGCCTCTTCACATCACACTTGGTTTGGCCCGACATGCGGCGGAATCGGCATCAGGGCAACAGGGCTCGAGTTTAACGGACATGGCCAAGGCAAAGGAAAAAGACAGCAAGGGCGGCGGCACCATCGCGCTCAACAAGCGCGCGCGTTTCGAATACCACATCGACCAGCGCTATGAGGCCGGCATTGCCCTGCAAGGCTGGGAGCTGAAGGCACTGCGGGCCGGCCGGATCAATTTCGGCGAGAGCTACGCGATCATCAAGAACAACGAGATCTTCCTGTTCGGCGCGTCCATCCCGCCGCTTATCAGCGCCTCCACCCATGTCATCGCCGAGGACAGGCGCACCCGCAAACTGCTCCTGCATCGCAAGGAAATCGACCAGCTCGTCGGTGCCGTCGAACGCAAGGGCTACACCCTGGTACCCACCGCCAT
>JAJYSM010000048.1 GCA_021793575.1 Pseudomonadota bacterium | reverse complement strand
GTTACCGCTTCAATCGCCGCTTCGACTTGGCGGCACTCGTCCCTCGCCTCATCGTCGCCGCCGCCCGAACCCCGCCGCTGACTTACCGGCTTGCAACGTTGGATGCGTGATGTGGGGAATCAGGTCACCTTATGCATGCGCACTGCTTGCCAGCATGTTTTCCACTTTCCTGCTACGGAGGTTGCGTCATGCCGATGGTCCGTTTTCGCCTGACCGGCAGCCGTGCCGATGCCGATACGATGATCGCCGCCCTGCACGGCATCAGTGACATCGAGCACATTGAGGAGATCGACGACCTGATGCCGCAGATGCGCGACGATTCCAGCTCCAGCGAATCGGTGAGCGACAGCGAGGCGCAGATGTACTGCATCGAGGTGGATGCCGCCAGCGACCAGCTCGCCGACACCGTGCGCGGCAGCGCCGAGGTGATTGCCCGCGAGCTGGACGCGGGCATCGAGTTCACCGACGAGTTCTGAGCTGGCGCAAGCTTCTGCGCCGCGCCACAGGTTCCTCGCGCCGCGGCCATGAATCGTTCCCCACTGCGCGGGGCCTGACCGGGCCAGCGTGTCATCCGCTGCGCTGCCGCCGCGTTGAGCGTGGAAAGGCACCGCGTGACGGTGCGGTCACCCGCGAGGCGTTACGCATGCATCTCCCCCGCTCCATCCCGGCTTTTCTGCGCCGCTGCGCGTTTGCGCTGGCGTGCGTCGCGCTGGCTGCGCCGGCGCAGGCCGCGCAGCCGCTCAGCCATGACGACATCGCGTGGCTGCAGCGCGCCAGCTTCGGGGTGGACTCGGCCACCCTCGCGCGCTATCAGCAGCTGGGCCGCGCGCGCTATCTGGACGAACAGCTCGCCGGCGGCGACGACAGCCTGCCGCCGGCGATCGACGCGATGATTCGTGGCTTCGAGGTCACCACCACTCCACCCGTGCAGATGCTGATGCAGTTGCGCGAGCTGCGTCGGCAGTACAAGTCGACGCCGGCCGGCGCGGCGCAAGATGCCGCCAAAAAGGCGCTGCAGGCGTATGTGCGCAAGCTCTATCTGCAGGACGCGCAGATCGAGCTGCTGCACGCAATCTACAGCCCCGACCAGCTGAAGGAGCAGATGGTGTGGTTCTGGCTCAACCACTTCAGCGTGTATGCGCCCAAGGGCGCGGTGCGGCTGGTGGCAGCCGACTACATCGACGACACCATCCGTCCGCATGCGCTGGGCAAGTTCCGCGATCTGGTGATGGCCACGCTGGAGAGCCCGGCGATGCTGGTCTACCTGGACAACGCGCGCAACGTGAAGGGCAAGACCAACGAAAACTACGCGCGCGAACTGATGGAGCTGCACACGCTGGGCGTGGGCTCGGGCTATACCCAGCAGGACGTGCAGCAGCTGGCGCTGATCCTCACCGGTGCCGGCATCGACCTGCGCGCGGGCCTGCCGAACGCCCGCCGTCGCTTCGCCCGCGCGCCCCAGCCGCTGGTCCGGCATGGCCTGTTCGTGTTCAACCCGAACCAGCACGACTTCAGCGACAAGCTGTTTCTCGGCCACACCATCAAGGGCAGCGGCTTCGACGAGATCGAGCAGGCGGTGACGCTGATCACCCGCCAGCCGGCCTGCGCCCATTTCATCTCGCAGCAGCTGGCCGAATATTTCGTGGCCGACAAGCCGCCGCCGGCGCTGGTCGACGCGATGGCGACCACCTTCCAGCGCACCGATGGCGACATCGCCGCCGTGCTGCACACGCTGTTCACCGCGCCGGCGCTGCGCGCCAGCTATGGCAGGAAATTCAAGGACCCGACCCAGTTCCTGGTCTCGGCCATGCGGCTGGCCTACGACGGCAAGCCGATCGCCAACGGCGCGCCGCTGATCAACTGGCTCAACCAGATGGGCGAGGCGCCGTTCGGTCGCATCACGCCCGATGGCTGGCCGCTGGATTCGGCCAGCTGGTCGGGCTCCGGCCAGATGGCCAAGCGCTTCGACGTGGCCCGGGCGATCGGCAGCGGCAACAACCGCCTGTTCATCGCCGACGGCGACAGCGCGACGCCGCATCCGGCGCCGCCAAACCTGGACACGCCGCTGTATCGCGAGGCGATCGCGCCGTACCTCTCCAGCGCCACCCGCACTGCGCTGGACAAGGCCGCCTCGCCGATGGAGTGGAACACCTTCCTGCTGTCCTCGCCCGACTTCAACTACCGCTGAGCCGAATGGCATTTGCTTCAAGCTCGTCATCCCCGCGAGGTGCTTTTCAACAGCCGGAGGCTGGTCAAGCGGGGATCCAGTGCCTTCCCTGGTCGCCAAGCGCTAAATGGCACTGGATTCCCGCTGCTGCGGGAATGACGAAAAACATGATTTCGTACCCAAACAAGTGTCATTCAACGCTGCGCCGCATTCCCTCCCGCCCGCAAGCGGATCGCCAGCATCGAGGTACTTTATGAACCGTCGCCAATTCCTGCTCGCCGCCGCCAGTGCCGCCGCCCTGCCGGCGCTGTCGTTCTCCAGCCGGCTGTTCGCCACGCCGGCCAGCGCGCCGCGCTTCCTGCTGGTGTTCCTGCGCGGCGGCTACGACTGCAACAACCTGCTGGTGCCGTACAACAGCGAGTTCTACTACGAGTCGCGGCCGACCCTGGCAATCGCCCGGCCGGATGCCGCCATCCCGGACAGCGCCATCGCGCTGGACAGCAACTGGGGGCTCAACCCGGTGCTGCGCGATTCGCTTTACCCGCTGTGGCAGCGCAGGCAGATCGCGTTCGTGCCGTTTGCCGGCACCGACGACCTGTCGCGCAGCCACTTCGAGACGCAGGACAACATCGAATCGGGCGAGCCCACCGCGCAGCGCAGCAGCTTCCGCTCCGGCTTTCTCGCGCGGCTCTCCGGCGCGCAGCCCGCGGCGCCGTCGATCGCATTCACCCGCGCGCTGCCGCTGAGCTTCCAGGGCGCGCGGCACGACATCCCCAACATCTCGCTGAAGGGCGACACCCGCGCGCACTTCGATGCGCGCCAGTCGGCGATCCTGACCGGGATGTACCAAGGCACCGCGCTGGCCGCCGCCACCGCCGACGGTCTGGCGCTGCCCACCACCGTGACGCAGGACCTGCGCAATGAAATGGTGCAGGCCAGCCGCGGCGCGCCCAGCGCCCGCGGTTTCGCCGACGAAACCCGGCGCATCGCCACGCTGATGCGCGACCGCTACCGCCTCGGCTTCGTCGACATCGGCGGCTGGGACACCCACGTCAACCAGGGCAGCGTGAACGGCGGCCTGGCCAACAACCTGCGCAACCTCGGCGAAGGCCTGGCCGCCTACGCCGACGCGCTGGGCGACGAATGGAACAACACCGTGGTGGTGGTGCTGTCCGAGTTCGGCCGCACCTTCCGCGAAAACGGCGACAAGGGCACCGACCACGGCCACGGCACCGTGCACTGGGTGCTCGGCGGCAAGGTCAACGGCGGCCGCATCGCCGGCGAGCAGGTCGCCGTCAACTCGCAAAGCCTGCTGCAGAACCGCGACTACCCCGTGCTCACCAACTACCGCGACCTGCTCGGCGGCATCTTCAAGCGCAGCTGGGGCCTCACGAACGGCCAGCTGCAGTCGGTGTTCCCCGGCGCCACGCCGCGCGACCTGCAGCTGGTGTGATGCGGCACCAGCCGGCGCCATCGATCCAGGCTGCGAGTGCGTCATCACCACCGTTCAACATGAACTTCCCATCCGTTCGCCCTGAGCGTAGCGCAGCGGAGTCGAAGGGTGGCCATCGACACAGCCTGCGGGCCAGATCGGTATGGCAACAGGTTCCAGCGGCATTGGTTGCGGACCGAATCAAAAATCCCGCGTTCAACCCGCCGCGCGCGGCACCAGCATGTGTTTGGCGATCTGACCATGCATGCGCCCCAGCGCGCGGGCCAAGTGCAGGGTGGCGAACAGCAGCACGATGCCGATGACGCACAGCGCCAGCGCATCGCTCCAGCCCACGGCGTGTGGGCCGAAACCCCAGTCCATTGTGACGTGACCATCCACGAACCAGCCGTACAGTGTGCTGCGGTCGAACAGCAGCGCCAGCGGCGCGGCGATGAAGGCCAGCGACACGCCGAGCAGGGTCACCGCCAGCGTGAAATAGGCGATGCCCAGCGGCAGCATCAGCCACAGGTAGCAGAGCGTGGTCCAGGTATGCACGTCGGTGAACATGCGCCCGATCCGCCGCATCAGCGTGGCGCCCTGCTCCGGATACACCGGCCGCCGCGGCATGCGCATGCCGAGCATCGCCTCCACGATGCGCCCCTCCAGCAGCGACAGCGCGCGCACGCTGCCGAAGAACAGCACGATAAACGGCAGGCCGATGATCAACACCGACAGCCCCACCGACAGCGCCAGCCCGGTCACCGCCCAGGTGAAGTAGAAGATGCCGGTGGCCAGCGACAGCAGCATGTAGAACAGCGCGCCGTACGTGTGCGGATCAGCCGCCACGCCGAAGAAGCGCCCCGCCAGCGAGCGGCGCTTCGGCGGCGGCGGCGGGCGCAGCGCGCGCTGGATGGTGATCTCCTGGCCGCGGTAAAGCTCGGCCACCTCCTCCGGGGCGCCGTAGCTGCCCACCACCTTCTGCAGCATCTCCGCCTCGCTGCGCCCCGGCTGGTCGGCCAGCTCGGCGCGCAGATGCTCCTCCGCGTCGTACAGCGCATCCTGCACCAGCGCCGGGTCGGCACCGCGCAGCGCGGCGCGCAGCTGTTCCAGATACTCATCGATGGTGCGTGGCGCACCGCTGGCGTTCGGGGTGTTCATCACAACTCTCCCTGCAGGACTTGGTCGACGGTATCGCGGGTGGCGGTCCACGCCGCGACCCAGGCGCGCAGCACGTCGCGACCCGGCTTGGTGATGCGGTAATAGCGGCGCGGCGGCCCGCTGACCGATGGCTCGACCTCACTGGACAGCAGCCCCGCGCCTTCCAGATTGCGCAGCACCGGATACAGCGCGCTCTGCTTGCCCGCCAGCACGCCTTCGCCCAACTCCTCCAGCCGCTTGGCGATCTGGTAGCCGTACAGCGGCTGCCGCGACTGCGCCAGCACCGCCAGCAGCACCAGCGACACGGTGCCAGCGGCAAGCTCCTTCTGGAATTTCTTCAGCTGGCTGGCAACATCATCCACGGCTGCTCCGCACTTCCGCTTAGGTATGACTAAAGCATAGTGCGGAGTTATGGATAGTGCGTGGGCTGGAAGTCATGGGTGGCGCATGAACCGCTGCAGCGGTCCTGCTTCGGCAGAAGGCAGCCGGCCAGCGCACGGGTGGCGATCGCCAACAGGCAACACGGAAAGTCACTTGCCGCGTGGTCAGGCCTTGCTGCTTGGCCAGACGATCTGCACCTTGCGATGCGTCATGACGCAATCACGCAGATACAGATTGATCAGGCTTTGATACGGAACGCCCGCCTCGTCAGCCATGCCTTTGAAGTAATCCACTACAGTTCTTCAAGCTCTTGCGGTGAGGCCGAGCACCCGGCGCGCAGGCAAGCCGTGGGCGTTATGCCGCACTTTTTCGGATGTATAAGTTACACCGGCGAATGTGTGGGTGTAACGGGAACGCACATGCCGCGGCTGCTCAATCCGGTGCATGTGCGTCTGTGGACGCAGCCGCAATGGGCGCGCGGCAGATACTGCCGGTCGATATTGACGCCTTGGCCAAGCCTGCGCGAGGCTGCCGATTGCGACACACTGCATGCACCCTCCCCGTTGCATCTCCCCACGCTCGAAGACCCGCGCATGAATGACCCGTCCCCCTACACCCCGCCGCCCGTCTGGACATGGAAGCCCGGCAACGGCGGTCGCTTTGCCAACATCAACCGGCCCGTCGCCGGGGCCACCCACGACAAGGACCTGCCGCTCGGCCGCCATCCGCTGCAGCTCTACTCGCTGGCCACGCCCAACGGGGTCAAGGTGACGGTGATGCTGGAGGAGTTGCTGGCGCTGGGCCACGCCGGGGCCGAGTACGATGCGTGGCTGATCCGCATCGATGAGGGCGAGCAGTTCGGCAGCGGCTTTGTCGGGGTGAACCCGAACTCCAAGATTCCGGCGCTGCTGGATCGCAGCGGGGCGGCGCCGATCCGGGTGTTTGAGTCCGGCGCGATCCTGCTCTATTTAGCGGAGAAGTTCGGCGCCCTGTTGCCGACCGCCGGCGCCGCGCGCGCGGAGTGCCTTTCGTGGCTGTTCTGGCAGATGGGCAGCGGGCCGTTTCTCGGTGGCGGGTTCGGCCATTTTTACGCCTATGCGCCAAGCAAGATCGAATACGCCATCGACCGCTACGCGATGGAGGTCAAGCGCCAGCTCGACGTGCTCGACCGGCGCCTGGCCGAAAGCGCGTATCTGGCCGGCGACGACTACACGATTGCCGATATCGCGGTATGGCCCTGGTATGGCGCCCTGCTCAAGGGCGCGCTGTACGACGCGGGCGAGTTTCTGCAGGTGCAGGGCTATACCCACCTGATGCGCTGGACCGAGCAGATCGCGCAGCGCCCGGCCGCGCAGCGCGGACGCATGGTCAACCGCAGCTGGGGTGATCCGTCCGGCCAGTTGCACGAGCGCCACGATGCCAGCGACTTTGCCACCCGCACGCAGGACAAATTGACCCCGACCCCCTGAAGCATCGCTCCCGACCACGCAGGCCACCCATGCTCACTCTCTACGACTGCGCCACCGCCCCCAGCCCGCGCCGCGCGCGCATCCTGCTCGCCGAAAAAGGCGTCGCGCACGACACGGTGCAGGTCGACCTGCGCAGCGGCGAGCACCTGGGCGCGGCCTACCGCGCCGTGAACCCGCAATGCACGGTGCCCGCGCTGCGCACCGACGACGGGCTGCTGCTGACCGACAACGCCGCGATCAGCGCATGGCTGGAGGAGCGCTTTCCACAACCGCCGCTGCTGGGCAGCACGCCCGAAGAAAAGGCCGAGATCGCCAGCTGGAACTGGCGCATGGAGTTCGACGGCCTGCTCGCCGTCGCCGAGGCGCTGCGCAACAGCTCACCGGCGATGGCCAACCGCGCGCTGCCGGGGCCGATTGACTACGCGCAGATCCCCGCACTGGCCGAGCGCGGCCTGGCACGCGTGCAGCAGTTCTTCCGCATGCTGGACGAGCGTCTGACTGGCCGCGAGTTCATCGCCGCCGATCACTTCTCCATCGCCGACATCACCGCCGTGGTGACGGTGGATTTTGCCCGCGTGGTCAAGATCAGGCCCGACGAGCGGCATCCGCATCTGCAGCGCTGGCGCGCGGCGATGGCGCAGCGACCTTCGATGGCGCTTTAGGAAACAGGTCTGATCCTGCGGTTGCTGCGGTAGCGACGAATCGCTGGCTCCGCGCACCGACGCTCGCCAGCTGACCTGGATCACGGCGCCGGATCGACACGCTGTCAGACTTCCGACTTCTTCACTTGAACCTGGGGCATCCCTTGGCACACATTCCCGATGCCCTGCTCGGTCTGGGCAGGATCCATGGCGTCTCATGCGATGTCACCGTCGCCACCCGCGAAAACACCAGCACGCCAACCCACACGCATCCCACCGCCAACCATGTGCTGGTCACCGAAGGGGTTCTTTACCTGACCCTTGATGGCATCGAACGGAAAATATGTGCCGGCGCATGGTGTCTTGTGCCGGCCGGAACCGAGCACGCGGAACGCTTCGAGGCCAGGACCTCGGTCATCGTCTTCTGGCTCAAGGATGCAGTGATGGACCGGGCCCGCGAACAGTAGTGGTGCCCGTCCTTCAACTTCGCTGCGCTACGCTCAGGGCGAGCGGTGGGGAGAATGCCTTGAGGGGCTGGATCCACAGTCACGTCGAATGCGTGCCAACCCAGCCACTCTGCTAACGTCCCCACGACATGGTTGTTCACACGGGGGAAACTCATGCCGTATCGCCGTCACCTTGCCGCCACGCTGGCCATCTGCCTGCTGGCCTTGCCCGCGCTTGCCGCGCCTGGCAGCACCACACCCACGCCCACCGCGGCACAGCTGCTGGCCAGCTCCAAACCCGCCGAATGGCGCACGCCCGACCCGCGCAACCTGCTGGTGATGCAGCTGAGCACCGGGCGCGTGCTGATCGAGCTGGCGCCGGATTTCACGCCGCGGCACGTGGCCAATATCCGCACGCTGGCGCACGAGCACTACTACGACGGGCTGGCGATCGTGCGGGTGCAGGACAACTTCGTGACGCAATGGGACGACCCGGCCGGTGACGACGGCGGCGACAAGGCGAAGCTGCATCCGCTGGGTACGGCGCAGGCCACGCTGGCGCCGGAGTTCACCCGGCCGTTCGATGCGAAGCTGCCGTTCACGCGGCTGCCGGACGGCGACATGTATGCGCCGGAGGTGGGCTTTTCCGAAGGGTTTCCGGTGGCGCGCAACCGCAAGGCCGGACAGGAGTGGCTGACCCACTGCTACGGCATGGTCGGCGTGGGCCGCGACAACCCGCCGGACAGCGGCAACGGCAGCGCGCTGTACGCGGTGATCGGCCAGGCGCCGCGCCGGCTGGACCGCAACCTGGCGGTGGTCGGCCGCGTGATCGAGGGCATGCCGTTGCTGTTCGGCCTGCCGCGCGGCTCCGGCCCGATGGGCTTCTACACCACGGCCGCGCAGCGCACGCTGATCGAATCGGTGCGGCTGGCCGCGGATCTGCCGCCCGCGCAGCGCCCCGCGGTGCAGGTGCTGCGCACCGGCAGCCCCACCTTCGCTGCGCTGATCGAGGCGCAGCGCAATCGCCACGACGCGTTCTATACCGTGCCGGCCGGCCACATCGACCTGTGCAGCATCGACATTCCTGTGCGCAGCGTCAGCGCGCGGCCGTGAGCCGGCGGTGGCCGCTGCGCGTGAACATTTTGTTCATGCGCACCGGTTAGCCTGTGTGGCGGGAACGTCTGCGCAGGCGCCAGCCCGATCTTCGTCGAAGTGGAAACCCCGATGTCGTTGAACGATAGCCTTCATTTCCTGCGAGCCTGGCTGCGTGCCCCGCGCAGCATCGGCGCGCTGACGCCGTCGGGGCCTGCGCTGGCGCGGCTGATGACCTCGCACGTCAGCCATCTGCACGGGCCGGTGATCGAGCTCGGTCCCGGCACCGGCGTGTTCACCCGTGCGCTGCTGGCGCGCGGGTTGCCCACCCATCGGCTGGTGCTGGTGGAGGCCGATCCGGTGTTTGCCCACGCCCTCACCCAGCGCTATCCGGATGCGCGCGTGCTGAGCATGGATGCCGCCCGGCTGGGCGAGACCGTGTCGCTGTTCGGCGACGAGCGGGCCAGCGCGGTGATCAGCGGGCTGCCGCTGCTGTCGATGCCGGCCGCGCAGGTGATGGCGATCATCCAGGGCGTGTTCGACCGCCAGCTAAGCGCCGACGGTGCGTTCTACCAGTTCACCTACGGGCCGCGCTGCCCGCTGCCGCGCGAGCTGCTGGAGCGGCTCGACCTGGAAGCCGTGCGCATCGGCAATGCGCTGTTCAACCTGCCGCCCGCCGCGGTCTACCGCATCGGCCGTCGCCAGCGCGAGCAGGTTGCCGCGTAGGCGGCGTCTGGCTGCGCGACATCCGCGCGAGCACACGCCCCTCACCTCCCTTCGTCAGGCTCAGAACAGGCGGCCCTCTCTCCCAAGAAGGGGACTGATACCCCACGGGGAGAGGAAGCAGAGCGGTGCCGCCTCCACACATAACCTTGCCATTGAGTGGGGTATTGCTGTGCGCTGAGCCAGCCTGCGGGCGGCAATCCACGGGAAGCGAACGGTGATGAAGCGCAGTCACAAGGTCACCAGCTGGATCGCCGGCGGGCTGCTCGCCGTGCTGGCGATCGCGTTCGTGGTGATCGCCACGTTCAACTGGAACCGGCTCAAGCCCACCCTGGACAGCCGCATCAGCCAGGCGATCGGAAGACCGTTCGTAATCCACGGCGACCTCAGCGTGGCGTGGCGGCGGGACCCCGCAGCCAGTGGTCTGGCCAGCCTGCTGCCGTGGCCGCAGTTCACCGCGCGCGAGGTCAGCATCGGCAATCCGGCGTGGGCCGCCAAGCCGGACTTTGCGCGGCTCGATGCGCTGCGCTTCCGGCTGTCGCCGTGGCCGCTGCTGACCCATCGCATCGTGGTGCCATCGCTGCAGCTGGTGCATCCGCAGGTCGATCTGCAACGCGACCGCCAGGGCCGCGCCAACTGGGATTTCACGCTGCCGCCCGGCGGCGTCTCGGCATGGAAGCTCCAACTGGGCTCGATCGGTTTCGATCGCGGCCAGCTCTCGCTGGATGACGCCCGCCGCAATATCCGGCTGCAGATGACGATCACGCCGCTGCAGCAGGCGATTCCGTACGACCAGATCGTGGCCCAGCAGGCGGCGGCCGCCAGCGCGCAAGCGGACAGGATCGCCGGCACCGCGGCCGCCAAGGCGGTGGCCGACCGCGACGACCACCGGGGCGCGGCGCAGGTCGCCGCATCCGCCACGCGCTACCAGTTCGCCTGGCAGGCGGAGGGCAGCTATCAGGGCAAGCCGCTCAAGGGCAGCGGCAAGACCGGCGCGGCGCTGGCGCTGCGCAGCGACACGCAGCTGTTTCCGCTGCAGGCCGATGTGCGCATAGGCGACACGCACATCGCGCTGGTCGGCACGCTCACCGATCCGCTGCAGCTGGATGCGCTGAACGTCAGGCTGTGGCTGTCCGGCCCCAGCATGGCTTTGCTCTACCCCATCCTCGGCATCACCCTGCCCGACACGCCGCCGTATGCCACCACCGGCCAGCTGAGCGCGCAACTGCATCGCCACGGCAGTCACTTCAGCTATCGCCATTTCCGCGGCCGCGTGGGCGGCAGCGACCTGGCTGGCAGCCTGGATTACCAGGCCGCCAGCGGCAGCGGCTCGCGACCCCGGCTGAGCGGCAAGGTCAGCTCGAAGCTGCTGCAGTTCGCCGACCTGGCGCCGCTTATCGGCGCCGGGCCGGCCCAGGCGAAACCCGCTGCCGATGCCCCCGCGCAGCCCGCCGGCAAGGTGCTGCCGGCGACGCCGTTCCGCACCGACCGCTGGCGCGCGATGGATGCCGACGTGCAGTTCACCGGCGCGCACATCGTGCACGGCAGCAGCCTGCCGATCGACGCGCTGGTCACGCATCTGGTGATGAACAACGGCGTGCTCAGGCTGGATCCGCTGCACTTCGACCTGGCCAGCGGCACGGTGAGCGGCGCGCTGACGCTGGACGGCACGCAGTCGCCGATGCGCGGCGTGCTGCGGCTGGACGCGCGCCACCTGAAGCTGAAGCAGCTGTTTCCCGGCTTCGCACCGATGCGCACCAGCTTCGGCGAAATCAACGGCGACGCGTCGCTGGACGCGCGCGGCAACTCGGTGGCGGCCCTGCTCGGCAGCGCCGACGGCGAGCTGAAGCTGCTGATGAACGACGGCGCGATCAGCAAGAACCTGCTGGAAACCGCCGGCCTCAATGTGGGCAACATCATCATCGGCAAGCTGTTTGGCGACCAGACCGTGCAGATCAACTGCGCCGCCGCCGACATGCCGGCAAAACATGGCCTGTTCGACATGCGTCTGTTCGTGTTCGACACCGCCGACGCGGTGATCAACGTGACCGGCACGGTGAACCTCGCCACCGAGCAGCTCAACCTCGACGTGGAACCGCACACCAAGGGCCTGCGGATCTTCTCGCTGCGCTCGCCGCTGTACGTCACCGGCACCCTGGGCAAGCCCGACGTGGGCGTACAGAAAGGCCCGCTGCTGCTGCGCGCCGCCGGCGCGGTGGCGCTCGGCGTGGTCGCCGCCCCGGCCGCCGCGCTGCTGGCGCTGGTCGCCCCCAGCCACGACAGCGACGGCAAGAACACCTGCCGCAACGTGCTCGAACAGCTGCGCAGCTCGGGAAAAGCGATGCCGGCGACCCAGGCCGCGACCGCGGTGAAGCCGCGCGCGAAAAAACCGGCGCCGGCGGGTGTGCAGAAGCGGCACTGACAGCGACTGCTGCCTCTCTCCTTTGGGGTTGGGGTGAGTGGACGGCCTTGCTGTGCAGTCACATCGAAGCAAGGCTTTGACCCACTTCCACGCGAGCACCCGCCCCTCACCACAGTCCTCTCCCCAAGAGGGAGAGGAGGCAGAGCGGTGCGCGTCAAGGTTCACCGGCCGGTCTAGAATGGCATTCCATTTTCCAGCGATCTATCCATGCAAGCTGTCAGCAAGGCGCGCCTGCAGATTCATTTCTGCGTGGTGCTGTGGGGCTTCACCGCGATCCTCGGCAAGCTGATCACGCTGCCGGCGCTGCCGCTGGTGTGGTGGCGCATGCTGCTGGTGACGGCCGCGCTGCTGCTGATGCCCAGGGTATGGCGCGGGCTGCGCGCGATGCGGCCGCGGCTGCGCTGGGCGTATGCCGGCATCGGCGTGCTGGTGGCGCTGCACTGGCTGAGCTTCTATGCGGCGATCAAGCTGTCCAACGCCTCGGTCGGCGCCACCTGCATCGCGCTGGGGCCGGTGTTTCTGGCCTTCATCGAACCGTGGATCGCCAAGCGCAGGTTCGACCCCCGCGAGCTGATCATCGGCATCGTGGTGGTGCCCGGGGTGGCGATGGTGGTCGGCGGCGTGCCGCACGACATGCGCCTGGGCATCGCGGTGGGCGTGCTGTCGGCGCTGTTCGTGGCGCTGTTCGGCTCGCTCAACAAGCGCCTGGTGGAACACGGCGACGCGCTCACCGTTACCTGCATCGAGCTGGGCACCGGCACGCTGTTTCTCACCGCGCTGGCGCCGCTGCTGCCGCACAGCGGCGCGGCTTTCGTGCTGCCCAGCATGCATGACGCCTGGCTGCTGCTGGCGCTGGCGTTCGGCTGCACGTTGCTGCCGTTCACGCTGGCGCTGGTGGCGCTGCGCCACATGAGCGCGTTCGGCACGCAGATGGTGACCAACCTGGAACCGGTCTATGCGATCGTGCTGGCGATCGTGCTGCTGGGCGAGCAACGCGAACTGGACCGCTGGTTCTACGCGGGCGTGGCGGTGATCCTCGCGGCGGTGTTCATCCATCCGCTGCTGCATCGGGGGCAAGCTCGTGCGGAGCAGCCCGAGCTGCTCGCCACCGCCGAAAGCCACGGCATGATTGACTGATCGAGCGGCCCGGCGTGATGGCGCCGAAGCGGCTGATCGAGGAGAACGCACCGATGGAAAAAACTAACCGCGACCACACCCGCGGCATCCTGCAGGCGCTGGCGGCAGCCGCCCTGTTCGGACTGAGCACGCCGCTGGCCAAGCTGCTCACCGGCAGCATCGCGCCAGTGCTGCTGGCCGGCCTGCTGTATGCGGGCTCCGGCCTCGGGCTGTCGCTGTGGATGCTGCTGCGGCACCTGCGCCGGCAACCGCTGACCGAGGCGCCGCTGACGCGCCGCGATGCACCGTGGCTGGCCGGCGCGGTGCTGTTTGGCGGCGTGCTCGGCCCGCTGCTGCTGATGCTGGGGCTGGCGCAGACGCCAGCCTCGACCGCCTCGCTGCTGCTCAATCTGGAGGCGGTGCTGACCGCCGTGCTGGCGTGGGTGGTGTTTCGCGAAAATGTGGACCGGCGCGTGGCGCTGGGCATGCTGGCGATCGTCGCCGGCACCGTGCTGCTGTCGTGGCGGCCGGCGTCGGCGAGCGTGCCGTTTCCGTGGGGCGCGCTGGCGATCGCCGGCGCCTGCCTGTGCTGGGCGATCGACAACAACCTGACCCGCGCGGTGGCCGGCGGCGATCCGGTGCAGACCGCCGCGATCAAGGGCGGCGTGGCCGGCGCCATCAACATCGCCATCGCGCTCACGCTGGGCTACCGCCTGCCCGCCGCGCTGCCGTTGCTGGCCACCGGGTTGCTCGGCTTCGTCGGCTACGGGCTGAGCTTGGTGCTGTTCGTGCTGGCGCTGCGCGGCCTGGGCACGGCGCGCACCGGTGCGTATTTCTCCACCGCGCCGTTCGTGGGCGCGGCGCTGGCGCTGCTGCTGTTTCCCGAACAGCCGGGCCTCACGTTCTGGCTCGCCGGTGCGCTGATGGCGCTGGGCGTGTGGCTGCACGTGAGCGAGCGCCATGCGCACGAGCACGAGCACGCGGCGCTGGCGCACAATCACCGCCATCGCCACGACGAGCATCACCAGCACACCCACGATTTTCCGTGGGACGGCCAGGAGCCACACACGCATCCGCACACGCACGAGCCGCTGCTGCACAGCCACCCGCATTATCCGGACAGCCATCATCGGCACCGGCATCCGTGAGGACATCGCATCATGGTCGACAAGCAGCACTGGGAAACCGTCTATCAGACCAAGGCTGCGGATGCGGTGAGCTGGTACCGCCCGCATCTGGACACCTCGCTGGCGCTGATCGAACGGGCCATGCCAAATCGCGACGGGGCGCTGATCGACATCGGCGGCGGCGAATCCACGCTGGTGGATGATCTGCTGGCGCGCGGCTACCGCGAGCTCACGGTGCTCGACATCTCGGCCGCCGCCATCGCAGTCGCGCGCCAGCGTCTGGGCGATGCGGCGAACGGCGTAACCTGGCTGGCCAGCGACATCATGCAAGCGGACTTGCCGGCGCAGCGCTTCGGGCTGTGGCACGACCGTGCGCTGTTCCATTTCCTGACCCACGCCGAGCAGCGCGCCGCCTACGCCGAGCGGCTGCTGCACGCGCTGAAGCCGGGCGGCCACGCCATCATCGCCACCTTCGGCCCGCAGGGGCCGGCCAAGTGCAGTGGCCTCGACACAGTGCGCTACGACGCCGCCGCGCTGCAGCGCGAACTGGGGCCGCGCTTCGCGCTGATCGAGCACAGCACCGAGCTGCACCACACCCCGTTCGACACTATCCAGCAGTTCGTCTACTGCCTCTTCCGGCGGACCTGAGGCGCCTCAGCCACAGCAGGATTTCTGCTGCTGGATCGGCGGGCACGGCACGCTGCCGTAAGAACAGAACACGCAGCAGTCGCCGGCCTTCGGCCGCAGCAGCTCGCCGCAGCCCGCGCACTCGTGGAAGAACACGCAGGCGTTGGTCGGCATGGTTTCGCCGGACCGGTGACCGCAGTGCGGACAGGTCAGCGTGCTGTGCAGGATGATTTCGGTGGTCATGCGTTGCGCCAGAAGAGTGAGGGAGCGATAGCGGAACGTGCTTGCATGGCGATTCAGCAGGCATCCGTGGCATCGCTGGCGGTGCGACAGGACGCGCGGTGCGCGGGCGCCAGCAGATCCCGGATCGACACTGCCACCATCAGCAGCAGGCCCGGATAGAGCAGCCAGCCGGTGCGATGGCCACTGGCCCGCATCACGAACACCGCGACCAGCACCAGCAGCGGGCCGAGCATGCCAAGCGCGGCGCGCGGCCACTGCCGGTGGCTGAGCCAGCCCAGCGCGTTGGCGAGCAGCGCGATGCCGGCAAACGCCGGCAGCAGGATGCGGATGAACAGGCCCTCGTACGGGCTCAGCGCGCCCAGCCCGACCGCCGCGCCGAGGCTGGCCAGGGCGGGAAAGCAGTTCACGCAGGACGCCGCCGAGACGACGCTGCCGAGCAGTCCGGCCTTGTCGGCCAGCCGGGTGAACAGTGACATGGGGTTCTCCTTTTCGTTCGGGGTGCCGGTGGCTGAAGATCCAGCCCGTAGACCAGCGTGAACATCTGCCCTTCGACTTCGCTTCGACTTCGCTTCGCTACGCTCAGGGCGAACGGTGGAGATGACGAACTTGCCGGCTCGATCTATAAGATATTCCCGTAGCCAAGTACGGAGTCAAGCCCATGCCAGCCACGCCCGACACGTTTGCCATCGGCGCCTTCGCGCGGGCGGCCGGGGTCAACGTCGAGACGATCCGCTTCTACCAGCGCAAGCGCCTGCTGCCGGAGCCGCCGCGTCCGCCGGGCGGCATCCGCCGCTACGGAAATGCGGAGGTGGCGCGGGTGAAGTTCATCAAATCGGCGCAGCGGCTGGGTTTCAGCCTCGATGAGGTGGCGCAGCTGCTGCGGCTGGAAGACGGCACCCATTGCGGCGAGGCGGCCGGCCGGGCCGCGCTGCGGCTGGCGGACGTGCGCGCCCGGCTGGCCGACCTGACGCGGATGGATGCGGCGCTGGCTGCCCTGGTGAAGCAGTGCGGCACGCGCGGCGGCAGCGTGTCGTGCCCGCTGATCGCCGCGCTGCATGCCTGCTGAGCTGGCCGCAGCCGCCACGCCTGCCGCCTGATCCGGCGCGCCGCACGGGCTGGCGTGGCGGCCACGGCTCACGCATCGGCCTCGAGCCGCGGCGGTGAAAGATCCGCCGCCACCTTGGCACGACTGCGCAGGCGCCGCCGCTCCACCAGCCGGAACACCACCGGGATCACCAGCATCGACAGCAGCGGCGCGGTGATCATGCCGCCGACCATCGGCGCGGCGATGCTGCGCATCACCTCGGAGCCGGCGCCGTGGCCGAACATGATCGGCAACAGGCCGGCCAGGATCACCGCCACGGTCATCGCCTTCGGTCGCACGCGCTGCACCGCACCCTCGCGGATGGCCTCGTTCAGCGACTCCTCGCTGATCTCGCCGGCCGCGACGCGACCCTCCCACGCATGCCGCAGGTACAGCAGCATGATCACGCCGAACTCGGCCGACAGCCCGGCCAGCGCGATGAAGCCAATCATCGTCGCCACCGACACCGGATGACCCAGCAGCCACACCATCCAGACGCCGCCGATCATCGCGAACGGCAGCGCCAGCATGACCAGCGTCGCCTCGGCGGCACGCCGAAACACGCTCCAGATCAGCAGGAAGATGATCACCAGCGCCGCCGGCACCACCGTGCGCAGGCGCTGCTCGGCGCGTTGCAGTGATTCATACTGGCCGGACCAGCCGACCGTGTAGCCGAGCGGCAACTTCAACTCGCGCGCCACGGCACGCTGCAGTGCGTTCACCGTGCCACCCAGATTGCTGCTGGTGCTGTTGACGTAGACGTAGCTCACCAACTGGCCGCCCTCACTGATCAGCATCGACGGCCCGGCCTGCACGCTGATATCAGCGACCGCACTCAGCGGCAGCTGCGCACCGTCCGGCGTCAGCACCAGCAGCCGGCGCAGCGCGCCCAGCGTCTGGCGGTCGATGCGCGGATAGCGCAGCACGATGGGGAAGCGTTCGCGCCCCTGCACGGTCTCGCCGATGGCATCGCCACCGACCGCGGTGGCGATCAGATCCTGCAGGTCAGCCTGGGTCAGTCCGTAGCGTGCCGCCGCATCGGGGCGGATGTGTACGTCGACGTAGCGACCGCCGCTGGAGCTGTAATCGGTGGCCGCTGAACTGACTCCAGGCACGCTCTGGGCAATGCCCGCGATGGCGACGGACAGGCGTTGCAGTTCGACCGGATCGGGCCCGGACACCTTGATGCCGATCGGACTCTTGATGCCGGTCGACTGCATCAAGACGCGGTTGGCGATCGGTGGTACGAACAGGTTGGACAGTCCCGGCACCTGTACGGCGCGATTGAGTTCCGCTTCCACCTTCTCCATCGTCATGCCCGGCCGCCATTCACTGCGCGGCTTGAAGGTGATGGTGGTCTCGAACATGTTCAGCGGTGCCGTGTCGGTGGCGGTTTCGGCACGTCCGGCCTTGCCGAACACGTGCGCCACCTCGGGCACGGTCTTCAGCATGCGATCGGTCTGCTGCTGCAGCTGCGCCGCCTTGCCGGCCGACAGCGCGGTCAGCGAGGTCGGCATGTACAGCAACGTGCCCTCGCCCAGCGGCGGCATGAACTGGCTGCCCAGACGCGACATCGGAATCACCGTCACGGCGAGCGCCAACGCCGCCACCAGCAGCACCGCCAGCGGGTGCTCCAGCACGCCGTCGAGCAGCGGCCGGTAGCCGGCGATCAGCCCGCGATTGATCGGATTGGCATGCTCGGGGCGGATCCGCCCGCGCACCAGAAAACCCATCAGCACCGGAATCAGGGTCACCGCCAGCGCGGCGGCGGCGGCCATCGCGTAGGTCTTGGTGAAAGCCAGCGGCGAGAACAGCTTGCCTTCCTGCCCCTGCAACGCGAACACCGGCACGAACGACAGCGCGATCACCAGCAGGCTGACGAACAGCGCCGGCCCGACTTCGGCGGCCGACGTCGCGATCACCTCCCAGCGTTCCGCGCCCTGCGGGTCATGGCCGTGTTCGGTGTTCCAGTGTTCGAGATGCTTGTGCGCGTTCTCGATCATCACCACCGCGGCGTCGACCATCGCGCCGATCGCGATCGCGATGCCGCCCAGCGACATGATGTTGGCGCTGACGCCCTGGTAGTACATCACGATGAACGCGGCCAGCACCGCCACCGGCAGCGTGATCACCGCCACCAGCGAGGAGCGCAGGTGCCACAGGAACAATGCGCACACCGCGGCCACCACCAGGAACTCCTCCAGCAGCTTCTCGCGCAGGTTGCGCACGGCTTCCAGGATCAGCTCCGAGCGGTCGTAGGTGGGCACGATCTCGACGCCCTTGGGCAAGGTGCGCTGCAATTCGGCGAGGCGCACCTTGATTGCCTCGATCGCCTTGAGCGCGTTCTTGCCCGAGCGCAGGAGCACCACGCCACCGACCACTTCGCCCTGCCCATCCAGTTCGGCGATGCCCTGGCGTACGGTCGGCCCGCGCCGCACAGTGGCCACCGCGCCCAGCCGCACCGGCACGCCGTTGCTGCCGGTACTGATCGGGATACGCTCGAAATCGGCTTGCGTGCGCAGGTAGCCGATGCTCTTGACCAGCAAGTCGGCCTCGCCCTGCTCGATCACCGAGCCGCCGGTGGCACCGTTGGCAGCGCGCACCGCGGCAACCACCTGCGGCACGGTGAGCCCGTAGCCGGCGAGCTTCACCGGATCGACCACGATCTGCCAGCCGCGTACCTGGCCGCCGATGCTGGCGATCTCGGCGATATCCGGCACGGTCTTCAGGTGGTAGCGCAGATACCAGTCCTGCAGCGCGCGCAGCTGGCTGAGATCGAGCGTGCCGCTGTGGTCGACCAGGGCGTATTCGTAGACCCAGCCGAGCCCGGTCGCATCCGGCCCCATGGTCGGACTGACGCCGCGCGGCAGGCGGTCACGCACCTGGCTGAGGTACTCCAGCACGCGCGAGCGCGCCCAATACAGGTCGGTGCCATCGTGGAAGATCACGTAGACAAACGAGACGCCGAAAGCCGAATAGGCGCGCACGGCCTTGACCTCCGGCACCGACAGCATGGTGGTGCTCACCGGATAGGTAACCTGATCCTCGATCACCTGCGGCGCCTGGCCAGGCCAGCTGGTCTGCACGACCACCTGGGTATCGGAAAGGTCGGGTAAGGCATCCAGCGGCATACGCAACCCGGCCCAGGCGCCCCAGATGGCGAGCAGCAGCGCGCCGATCAGTACCAGCAGGCGGTTGCGGATGGCGGCACGAATGATGGCGGCGATCATGATGATTTGCCTCCCGCGCTGGCGGGCATCGCCATGCCGGGCATGGCGTCATGCGCGGACGGCTTTGCACTCGGGTGAGCGGGCATCGACGGCATCGACGGCGCAGGCACGACCGGCACGGCAGGCGTGGCGGCCGAGCTTGGCGCCGGCGGCGTGGTCAAGCGTTTCAGCACACCGCCGAGGTTGGCCTCGGAGTCGATCAGGAATTGCCCGGAGGTGACGACGCGCTCGCCGCCCTTGAGCCCCGCCAGCACTTCGGTGTAGCCGTCGGCGGAACGGCCGATGCGCACCGCGCGCGGCGCCATGCGGCCATCACCCAGATCGACGATCACGCGGTTCTGCAGGCCGGTGCTGATCAGCGCCTCGTCCGGCACCATCGGATGCAGCTTGCCGGCCGCAGCCGTCAGCCGCACCGCGGCAAACATGCCCGGTGCCAGCGTGCCGTCCGGATTGTCCACCGCGATGCGCGCCGTCTGCGTGCGCGTGCGCGCATCCACTTCGGGCAGCAGCGCCTCGACGCGGCCGGGGAAGATGCGACCCGGCAGCGCGCTGATCTCGATCTGCGCCGGAGTGCCGGCACCGATGCCGGCCACCTCGGCCTGCGGAATCGCGGCGTCGAGCCACAGCCGCGCCGGATCGTCGATGCGCATCAGCGTGGTACCCGCCGCCACCTGCTGCCCCGCGCGCACGTCCAGTACGCTGATGACGCCATCCACTGGCGCGCGCAGCACGATGCCGCCGCCGGCACCCGCCGCCGGCCGGCGGATCTGCTCGGTGCTCATGCCCAGCACATGCAGGCGCTGCAGCGCCGCCGCGCGTAGCGCGCGGCCGTCGGCCGACTGTGCCCCGGCGAGTGCGCTGTATTCCGCGGCTGCCGAGCCCCATGCCGGCGCCAGCAGCTCGGCCAGCGGCTGGCCGGCGCGCACACGGTCGAACGGTGCGCGCACGAACAGCTGCGACAACACGCCGTCAGTGCGCGCACTGACCACCACAGAGCGGCGTTGATCCCACGCCAGCACGCCGGGCACGTGCAGTTTGAGATTCAGCGTGGCCACCTTGACCAGCGCAGTGCGCATGCCAAGGTTCTGTTCGATGCGCGGACTGATGCGCACACCGTCGTCGCCGCCACCAGCCTCGTCGGCGTACTTCGGCTTGAGCTGCATGCCGGGCATCGCCGTCGACTCTCCGGGCCGGTCGAAGCGCTGACCCGGATTCATCGGGTCGTACCAGTACAGCACCTTGCGCTGCGGCTGCGCCGTGGTCACGGCGGCTGGCGTCGACGTGGAGCGCCGCGCGATCAGATAACCGGCGATAGCGGCCATGAGCAGCGCGACCAGCACGCCAACAATGATGAGCAAGCGTTTCATCGCGGCAGCTCCTGAAGCGAATCATGATGAGGTAGCAGATAGGCCAGCGCCGCCCACAGGCGCGCGCGGGCAGCCAGCGCATCGGCGTAGGCCAGGCGCTCTTCGATTTCGGCGCGGCGCGCCTCCAGCCACGGCTGGAACGAACCGCCGCCGCCATAGCTGGCCAACGCGGTTTTCGCGCGATCGCGAGCGAGCGGCAGCAAGGTCTGCTGATCCCGTTCGATCTGCCGGCCCCAGCCCTGCCAGGCCGCCACGGTGCGCGCCACCGCTTCGCGCTGGGCGCGACGTGCATCCTCGTGATCGGCCTGCACGGCGTCCCGTTGCGCCTGCTTGGCGCTGATGCCGCGATCCTGTCGATTGCGGGTGAACAGCGGCAGGCTGACGCCAACCTGCAGCATCACCATGTCCGACAGACCCGGTGCGCGCTTGCCGTAGATGGCACTCACGCTCCAGTCTGGATGCTTGGCCGCACGCGCCTGGTCGAGCGCAGCCTGCGCCACCCGTTCGCGCGCTGCCCAGGCCTGCATCGGCGCCTGCTGATCGATGGAGTGTTCAAGCGTACCCTGCGCCACCGGCAGTCGGCCGAAGTCCGGCGCCTCGGCAAGGCTGATCGTGGATGACCCGACCCAACGCTGCAGGCTGGCCTGCGCCGCGGCGAGATCCGCGTCGACACCTGTCAGGCGATTTTCCAGCGTGGCGACTTCGGCTCGGGCCGCCAAGGCATCGGTGGCACTGCCTGCGCCACCGCGCAAGCGTGCCTGGGTGAGCCGCACAGCCAAGTCCCCCTGGCCACGCAACTCGCGCAACAGATCCCGCTGCTGCTCGGCGACCCACACGCCGATCCAGGCATCGGCAATGCGCTCCTGCACGCTCTGCGTGGTGGCCACGCGATTCGCATCCGCCGCGTCGATCTGCGCGCTGGCCAGCTGACGCTCGGCGGCGCGCGCAGCGCGCGACGGGATGGCTTGCGTCACCCCGATGTCACGCGTAGTGGTGGGATCCGAGCGCAGGCTGAAAGCGCCCGGCGAAGTGACCGGAAAGTTGGTCACGCCAAACGTCAGCGTGGGATCGGGCAACCGCCCGGCGCGCATGGCCTCCTCGCGCGAGGAGTCGATGTCGGCGTCGCGGGCGGTCATCAGCGGTGCCCGTGCCACCCCCTGCTCGACGGCTGCCTGCAACGTCAGCGGTGGCTCGGTGGCGTGTGCGATGGCAACGATACCCGTCCACAGCAGCACGATCGCCAGACCCGGAGCCATGCGGCGCCAGGCAGGATGAGAGAACGACATAAACTTGAACTCCAATGATCTCTAGTGTTGGTGTCGCGCAAGCACATGCGCGACACCGCCTCGGTCAACACCGCGGCGCGCTAGATCAGGAGCGAGCAGAACAACAGTCGAAGGGGAGGGTGATCGGCCTGCAATCGAAGCGCCGAGGCAAACGACGACTCGGCACGCGGCAACATGATCACGTTCGGCATGACCGGCGCCAGCGGCGGCAGCATGGATCCCGGTACGTTGAGCGATCGTGTGTCGGACTGGGCCAGCCTGCCCTGCGCGCAATGCTCGGCGCACACCGCCCACTGAACATGTCCCTGCCCGCCCTGCATGCTCTGCATGCAGGCAGGCTGCGAGGCCGGCGTGGCGACAGCCGCCATAGCACGCCCAGACATGGAGCACAGGCTTGTCGCCACCGCCATCTGTTGCCACAGCAGCAACAACGCCACCAGCCAGAACAGACTGGAGCGCTTCGTGCGACGCATGCGGGCGGTTGGAGACATCGTTTAATACTATACCCGAGCGTGACGTATGTCTTGACCTCGATCAAATTCCCACCCGCGAACGTGCGTAAGATCGCCGCAGCAGCGGCAGCGACCGCTGTGTCCATCAAGGGGATAGAGATGGCTTCACAGGAAGTCGTGGGACGGTTGCTCAACCGCTGGCACCAGGATGCAGGTGGCACCTATCAAAATTGGTTTCTCTGGGATCAACGGCTGAAAAATTTCCGGTCCATCCGCCGCGGCCTGCTGGCAGTCGTTGCGGAGATCGATGCCGGCACTTTCGGCAACGTCTACCGTGGCTCGTCGCTGGAGACGGTAGTGCACTCGATCGCCGAGCAACGTCAGATTTTCCGGGGTGCCGATCACGCGTTCCTGTGGAAGCCCAAGTTGCGAATCCCGGACATCTACGAGCATCAAGCCAACCAGAAGGCATTTGGGCGCTTCCTGAACGCTTGTCTGTGTTGCTCGGAGGAAACCGCTGTCATCGACGCCATCCATACACTGGATCGCCAGGCGATCAAGGGGCTGGGACCGGCGGTTGCCAATCTTCTGTACTTTCTGCATCCAACCGTGGCCGTACCGTTCAACACCGCTATCGTCAATGGCTACAACGCCTTGATGGGTGCCAAGGTGAAACTCGGTCGCTGGGATGCTTACCTGGCAATGCGCCAGAGTATTCTCGCGATCAATGCCGAGCACCGCGGCCAACTGTCGAACGACCTCGGCGCGATCGCGGGTTTCTTGTTCGACGTGGGCAGTGGCCGCTACCCGTTGCCGGCGGAGGATGGGGCCGCGGCGCTGGCGCGCTGGGAAGCGGATCTGGCCCGCATCCGGGAAGAGAGTGCGGCCGGCCGCAAGGCCTTGGCGGCGGCACGCGATCAGGATCACACCCACACCCAAGTACAAGGCTGGCTACGGGATCTCGGCCATGCACTCGGCTACGCGGTGTGGATCGCAGCCAATGACCGTGGCCGCGCCCACTGCGACGGCATGCTCGGCGATGGTTGTCTGCGCCGTCTTCCCCAGGTGCTGGAAGCCCATCGGGCGAGTGATGCCATACGGCTGATTGATGTGCTCTGGCTTGATCAAGGCACCGAGCGGGTCGCCGCCGCATTCGAGGTCGAACACACCACGAGCATCTACTCGGGCATCGTTCGCATGCTGGATCTCGCCCTTGGCGTGCCCGAGGACAACGGAACGCGCTACTTCCTGGTTGCGCCGGATGCTCGTGAAGGCGACGTGCGCGCGCAATTCGCGCGTCCCGCTTTCAGCCGGGTCAGCGAACTGGATTTACGTTTCCTGCCATACAAAGCAC
>JAJYSM010000047.1 GCA_021793575.1 Pseudomonadota bacterium | reverse complement strand
CCACTCTCCTACACGGGTGCAAGCACACCAATGCAACATCGGTCTCTACTTCCCGCGCGCACTCCATGATGCCGCAGCCCATGTTTGTTCCGCGACAGCGCGCCGCCAAAGGCGGGGCGAAAACTCCCACAAAGAAAACATCACGCACAGGATGCTCAATTGCCCTTGTGGATCGCCCGCTTGTCGACCGACAGCGCGGCTTCGTGCACGGCCTCGGACAGGGTCGGGTGCGCGTGGACGATGCGCGCCAGATCCTCGGACGAACCCTTGAACTCCATCGCCACCACGCATTCGGCGATCAGCTCGGAGACACCCGGGCCGACCATGTGCACGCCGAGGATGCGATCGGTCTCGGCGTGGGCCAGCATCTTCACCTGGCCGATCGCCTCGTTCATGGCGACGGCGCGGCCGATGGCAGCGAACGGAAAGCTGCCGACCTTGTAGGGAATGCCGGCGTCCTTGAGTTCCTTCTCGGTCTTGCCGGCCCAGGCGATCTCCGGCTCGGTGTAGATCACCCACGGAATGGTGTCGTAGTTGACGTGGCCGGCCTTGCCGGCGATCCACTCGGCCACCGCCACGCCTTCCTCGGAGCCCTTGTGCGCCAGCATCGGGCCGCGCACCGCGTCGCCTATCGCCCACACGCCATCGACGCCGGTGTGGCAGTGCTCGTCCACCACGATGCGGCCGCGCTCGTCCAGCTGCACGCCGCAATCCGCGGCCAGCAGGCCCTCGGTATAGGCACGGCGGCCCACCGCGACCAGCAGCTTGTCGACGACGAGCTGTTGCTCGCCGTCCTTGTCGGTGTAGGTCAGGTGCACGCCGTCCTTTTTCACCTCAGCCTTGCCCAGCTTGGCGCCGAGCTTGATATCGAGCCCGAGCTTCTTGAGCTCGCGCGCAGCGACCTTGGCGATGTCCGGGTCGGCGGCGCCGAGGAAATCGGGCAGCGCTTCGAGCATGGTGACCTCGCTGCCGAGGCGGCGCCACACGCTGCCCAGCTCCAGCCCGATCACGCCGGCGCCGATCACGCCCAGCCGCTTGGGCACTTCGGCGAGATCGAGCGCGCTGGCGTTGTCGAGGATCGCCTTGCCGTCGAACTTCGCGAACGGCAGCTCGATCGGCACCGAGCCCGAGGCCAGCACCACGTTGGTGGCGCTGATGGTCTGCTTTGCACCGTCGGGCGAGGTGATCTCGACCTGATTGCCCCGATCCTTATCCGAGCCCAGCAACTTGCCCGTGCCGAAGAACGGCGTGACCTTGTTGGCCTTGAACAGCGTGGCCACGCCGCCGGTGAATTGCTTGACGATCTTGTCCTTGCGACCGATGAAGGTCGGCACGTCGATGCGCGGGTTGTCGGCGCTGATGCCGTGCACGTCGAAGCTGTGGACGAGGTTGTGGAACTGGCGCGAGGAGTCGAGCAGCGCCTTGGACGGGATGCAGCCCACGTTGAGGCAGGTGCCGCCCAGTGCCTGCTTGCCGTCCTTGCCGGCGAAGGCGTCGATGCAGGCGACCTTGAGCCCGAGCTGCGCGGCGCGGATCGCGCCGACGTAGCCGGCCGGGCCAGCGCCGATGAAGATGACGTCGAATGATGGGTCGCTCATGATTGTTCCTTGAAAGCTTGGTGATGCGCTTCAAGCTGCATCGAGAAAGAACGGTGAAGGCATGGCAAGTTTTGGTGTCGCACCGCCACTAGCCATCAGAGCTTCGTGCCTGATTTTGCTTCTTGGTCAGAGACCAAGAAGCATGCGCTGCGGGTTCTCCAGCTGATCCTTGATGTCGACCAGGAACAGCACCGCGTCCTTGCCGTCGATGATGCGGTGGTCGTAGGAGATCGCGATGTACATCATGGGCGCGGCTACCACCAGGCCGTTCTCGACGATGGCGCGCTCCTTGATCGTGTGCATGCCAAGGATCGCGCTCTGCGGCGGGTTCACGATCGGGGTGGAGAGCAACGACCCGAAAGTCCCACCATTCGTGATGGTGAAGGTGCCGCCCTGCAGGTCGTCCAGCGACAGTTTGCCGTCGCGCGCCTTCTTGGCGTAGCTGGCGATGCCCTGCTCGATCTCGGCGAAGCCCATGTCCTGCACGTCGCGCAGCACCGGCGTGACCAGGCCCTTGTCGGTGGACACCGCGATCGAAATGTCCTGATAGCCGTGGTAGATCACGTCGTTGCCGTCGATCGAGGCGTTGACCACCGGGTGGCGCTTGAGCGCCTCGGCGGCGGCCTTGACGAAGAAGCTCATGAAGCCAAGCTTGATGCCATGGGTCTTCTGGAACTGCTCGCCCAGCGCCTTGCGCATCTTCACCACCTCGGCCAGGTTGACCTCGTTGAACGAGGTCAGCATGGCGATCGAGTTCTTCGACTGCATCAGGCGCTCGGCGATCTTGGCGCGCATGCGCGTCATCGGCACGCGCTCTTCCGGCCGTGCGCCCGGCGTGGGCCGGGCGGCCGGTGCCGGCGCTGCGACGGAGCCACCCACGGCGGCCGGAACGGCCTTGGCGTGGTTGACCAGGTCTTCCTTGGTGACGCGGCCGTCACGGCCGGTGCCGGCCACGCTGGACGGGTCGATCTTCTGCTCGGTGGCAACGCGCAGGCCGGCCGGGGAGAGGTCTTGCGTGCCCTTGCCGGCCGCCTTGGGCGCAGCCGCGACGGACGCAGCGGCCGCCTTCGGTGCTTCCGCGACAACCGTGGCAGCGACGACGGCGCCTGCCTCGATGATCGCGATGATCTGCTCGCTGTTCACCGTGTCGCCGACCTGATGGCGGATTTCCTTCAGCACGCCATCGACCGGCGAGGGTACTTCCAGCACCACCTTGTCGGTTTCCAGGTCGACCAGGTTCTCGTCGCGCTTCACCGCGTCGCCGGCCTGCTTGTGCCAGGTGGCGATGGTGGCGTCGGAGACCGACTCGGGCAGCACGGGGACTTTGACTTCGATGGACATTAGCGATCCTTGGGTTTTCACTCAGCAGCGTGATCGGTGCCGACCGGCGCTGCCAGCGCCTGCTCGACGAGGGCGGCCTGTTCGGCCACGTGGGAATTGAGGTGACCGGCGGCGGGCGCCGCCGAGCGCGCCCGCCCGGCATAGGAGAGGCTGTGCTTGCTGCCGATGCAGGCCTGCAGGTGATGCCGGATCTGGAACCAGGCGCCCTGGTTCATCGGCTCTTCCTGGCACCAGATGACCTCCCTGGTGGCTGGATATTTGTCCAGTTCGGCGCTCACTTCGGCACGCGGGAACGGATACAGCTGCTCCACGCGCACGATCGCCACCTCGCCCAGCCCGCGCTTGTCGGCCTCTTCCAGCAGGTCGTAATAGACCTTGCCGGCGCACAGCACCACGCGTTTGACCTTCTTCGACGTCAGCGCGCGGTGCTCACCGATCACCAGCTGGAAACTGCCGCTGGCCAACTCGTCCAGCGTCGACACGGCCAGCTTGTGCCGCAGCAGCGACTTCGGCGTCATCACGATCAGCGGCTTGCGCACCGGGCGCAGCATCTGCCGGCGGATCATGTGGAAATCCTGCGCCGGGGTGGTCGGCACGCAGACCTGCATGTTGTCCATCGCGCACAGCTGCAGGAAGCGCTCCAGCCGCGCCGAGGAATGCTCCGGGCCCTGGCCCTCGTAGCCGTGCGGCAGCAGCAGCACCAGCCCGCACAGGCGGTTCCACTTCGACTCGCCGGAGCTGATGAACTGGTCGATCACCACCTGCGCGCCGTTGGCGAAATCGCCGAACTGGGCTTCCCAGATGTGCAGGATGTCGGGATCGGTGGTGGCATGGCCGTACTCGAACGCCATCACCGCCTCTTCGCTCAACAGCGAGTCGATCACCTCGACACTGGCGCCGTCGCGCACCGTGGCCAGCGGCATGTAGGTATGGCCGTCGCTCTGGTCGTGCAGCACCGCATGGCGGTGGAAGAAGGTGCCGCGGCCCGAATCCTGGCCGACCAGGCGCAGGTTGTGACCCGCGTCGATCAGGCTGGCGTAGGCGAGGTTCTCGGCGAAGCCCCAGTCGCCCGGCAGCTCGCCGGCGGCCATCTTGCGGCGGTCATCGTAGATCTTGCCCACGCGCGGCTGCAGGGTGAGGTCCTTGGGCAGGTCCAGGATGCGGTGCGCCAGCTCGATCAGCTTCTGCTTCGGCAGCGAGGTGTCGGCCGGCGTCGACAGCTTCTTGTTCTGAAAGCGCAGCCAGTCGATCTGCAGGTCACGCACCGGTGCGGGGTTGAACTCGGCCAGCGGCGCGCCGGCCTCCAGCCGCTCGCGGTAGGCGTCCAGCTGCTGCTGCGCCTGGCCCGCGGCCAGCACGCCTTGTTTCTGCAGCTGCTGGGCATACAGGTCGCGCGTGGTCGGGCGCTTGCGAATGATCTGGTACATCAGCGGCTGCGTGGCGGCCGGTTCGTCGGCTTCGTTGTGACCGTGGCGGCGGTAGCAGACCAGGTCGATCACCACGTCCTTGCGGAAGGTCTTGCGGAATTCATAAGCGAGACGGGTGACCTGGATCACCGCTTCGGGGTCGTCGCCGTTCACATGAAACACCGGCGCATTGACCATCTTGGCCAGGTCGGTGCAGTACATGGTGGAGCGCGCGTCCTGCGGATTGGAGGTGGTGAAGCCGACCTGGTTGTTGACCACGATGTGCATGCTGCCGCCGATCCTGAAACCGCGGGCCTGCGACATGTTGAACAGCTCCATGTTCACGCCCTGGCCGGCCAGCGCCGCATCGCCGTGGATCAGCACCGCGATCGACTGTTGGTGCCCGCTGTCGCGGCGACGCAGCTGGCGCGCATGCACCGAACCGGCCACCACCGGATTGACGATCTCCAGGTGCGAGGGATTGAACGCCAGCGCCACATGCACGCCGCCCTGGGGCGTCTTGAGGTCAGCCGAGAAGCCCATGTGGTACTTCACGTCACCCGAATGGGCCGGATCATCGGGGTGCTCGAACTTGCCCTCGAACTCGTCGAACAGGGTCTTCGGCGGCTTGCCCAGGATGTTGACCAGCACGTTCAGGCGGCCGCGGTGGGCCATGCCGATCACCAGCTCCCTGACGCCGTTGTCGCCGGCTGCGCGGACGACGTCATCGATCATCGGGATCAGGCTGTCGCCGCCTTCCAGCGAGAAGCGCTTCTGACCCACGTACTTGGTATGCAGGTAGCGCTCCAGACCCTCGGTGGCGGTCAGTGCGGCCAGCACCTGCTGCTTGCCGGCGGTGTCCAGCCCGGCGTCGCCGTTGGCCTGCTCCAGCCGGGTGTAGATCCAGCTGCGCTGTTCGTGATTGCTGATGTACATGAACTCGGCACCGATGGTGCCGGTGTAGACCTTCTTCAGCCGGGCCAGCAGCTCGCGCAGCTTCAGCCGCTGGCCGCCGCCGGCGTAGGTGCCGCAGTCGAATTCGGTGTCGAGATCGGCCTCGCTCAGGCCGTGGAAGGCCAGTCCGAGATCCGGCGCGGCCATTTTCTGCGCCAGCCCGAGCGGATCGAGGTCGGCCGCCAGATGCCCGCGCGAGCGGTAGGCGGTGAGCAGACGCACTGCGCCGGCCTGCTTGCGCGCGTGCTCGTCGTTCGCCGGCGTGGCTACGGCGCCGCCGTGGCGCTGTTTCTGCGCCGCCTCGATGCGGGCGATCGCACCGAGATGGGAGACATCGCCCGCCTCACGGCCCTGGAAGGTCTCGAAATAGCGGTTCCATTCGGGTGACACCGCGCTGGCGTCGGTCAGCCAGGCGTCGTACAGCGATTCGACGTAATCGGCGTTGCCGCCAGCGAGAGGGGAAGACTCGAAGAACTCGCGGATCAAATTTGTACTCACATCACCACCGGCAGGGAAGGGAGATTTGCAGCCATCCGTGTGACATTGGAAGTCGCGGCTCTCCGGCGCTTTTCAAGCCGCACGAATCGCCCACACCGAAGGCTGGGGGTAATCATGTTAATTATAGCCTCGTGTTGCTGCGGCGCGGCAACCCGAACGTGCTGTACGGCTGATGGCAGGTCGGAAACCCGCCGTTGTCCGCCCAGGTCACTGCGTGCGCTGCCATCGCTCAGAGGTCCAGCGCCTGCAACATGCTGGCGCGCTCGGCGCGCTCCCACACTTCGTCGAAGTGTTGTTGCAGCGGGGCGTGGCTGGCACGGTCGTGACGGGCAGCGCGGCCCTGCGGGCGGCTCGCCTCGGGTTGGAACAGGTAGCCGCCGGTATCGTTGAGCAGGCAGGCGCTCAGATAGCCGAGGTCGATCTCCTCCACCGGCGTGCGGATCTGGATCGCACTGGGCAGTCGCTGCGCCAGCGCGATCAGGCGATGGTCGCTGTGCAGCGCGGCAGCCGGGTCGTGCAGCAGGATGCGGATCTGCGCGCCACGGCCGGAGACCGCGATGCGCCGCAGCTCCGCCAGCTCCTGTGTACTGGCGTAGCTGTCCTGGCCCAGCCGCGGCAACCGGATCGCCAGCCGATGGCGCGCGTCGGCCAGCACCTGCATCCGCGCGGCGACGGCTTCCTCGCGGCTGCCGGCCGGCAGGGTGTCGAGATCGCGTACCGGTTCCTGCGGATCGGACACCAGCGGCAGCGCCAGCTGCATCATGCGGTGCGGCAGGCCGGCATCCTCGAACACCTCGCCGTGCACGTTGAAGCCGGCGCGCTGGTAGAAACCGATCGCACTGACCTGCGCCGCCAGGCTCAGCTGCGGCCAGCCCAGCGTCCGGGCGCGGCTGATCAGCTCACGCAGTAGCGCCTCACCAACGCCGCGGCCGCGCCAGTCGGACAGCACCGCCATGCGGCCGAGCTTGTGCGCGGGCGTGAGCCGGCCGCAGCCGATCGGCCGGCCGCCCTCGTCGCGCGCCAGCAGATGCCAGCAGCTGTCGTCCAGGCCGTCGCGCTCGCGCGCTTCGGGCACGCCCTGTTCGACGATGAATACCTGTTGGCGAATTTCCAGCAACGCCAGTCGGTCGCGCTCGCACGACCACTCGGCGATCTCCACGCTGAAGTCCTGCAGCCTCATCGGCGGCGCGGCTTGTGCAGCAGCAGGTGGCCGTCGTTGACCAGCGCCAGCAGCAGCGCCAGTTCGACGGGGTCGTGCGGGTTCAGCTCGAGCGTACGTTGCTCGCACAGCCGCTGCGCCAGCACCGGCGTGGCCGGATGGGCCTGACCGTTCGCATAGAGCATGCAGCCGGCGCTGCCGCGGCTGCGGGCCGGCCGCGACCACGCCAGCCGTGACCACGGGTGACGCAGCAGTTGTGCGCCGGACCCCAGCTTTCCGCTCAGGCTGGCGACATCCAGCAACTTGTCCGGAGCAGCCGGTACCTGCGCGTTGCGATAGCGCGTGATGAAACAGCCGAACCAGTCAAACAGCATGGCGTCGTCCAGCGCGGCGGCGAACGGCAGCGTGGCGCGCAACCGCGTCAGCGTGGCGCGGTCGATCTCGCCGGCGGCTTGCGCCGGCTGCAGGTCGGGATCGGTGTAGCGTTGTGCTTCCGGCAGGCGTTCGGCGATGTGGTCGGCCAGATCGACGGTGAGTTCGATCTGCGATGGTGTGCGCATGCCGAGCGAGAACAGCATGCACGGGCCACCGAACGCCACGCCGTCGTGTGGCACGTCTGGCGGCAGGTACAGCATGTCGCCCGGTTCCAGCTGCCATTCGTGGGTCGACTCGAACTGCGCCAGCTGCTTCAGTTCGACCTCTGGGCGAACCTCCTTTGGTGCGTGGAGGTCGGTGCTGATCGCCCAGTGTTGCTGACCCAGACCCTGCAGCAGAAACACGTCGCAAGGGCTGACGTGCGGCCCCGCGCCACCGCCCGGTTCGGCGTAGGAAGCCATGATGTCGTCCACGCGCCAACTGGGCAGAAAGCGGAAGTGTTGCAGCAGGCCAGCCACGTCGTTGTCCCATTTGTCGACATCCTGCACCTGCAGCATCCAGCCGTGGTCAGGCGTGTTCGCAAAATCCGACTCCTCCAGCGGGCCGCTGCGTATGCTCCAGCGATCGCGCTTTTCGTCGTGCATGATCAACCGCGCCAGCACGCCGTCCTCGCACGCCAGCCCGGCCAGGTCGTCCGGCTGCAGCGGCGGTACGAAATCGGCGAACGCGCGGCGGACCAGTAGCGGTCGCTTCTGCCAGTAGTCGCGCAGAAACTGCGCGGGGCGCATGCCCAGGGGCTGGCGGGCGGAGCCGCGGACTTCGATGGGAAAGGATGCGGCAGGTTTGTTCATCGCCAGATTGTAGCTGCGGGCATGCGTGGCGGCGATTCAGCGTAGCGCGCCCAGCCCGTTGTGCAGGCCGAGCGTCAGCACGGCGGTCGCGGCCAGCAGGGTGGCGGCGCGCGCCGGCAGACGCCGCGCCAGCAGCGCGCCAAAGGGTGCGGCCAGCACGCCGCCGGCGATCAGTCCGGGCACGGCGGCGCCGTGGGTGCTGCCCAGCTGCAGCAGGAAGCTTACGCTGGCGGCGGCGCTGACCATGCACTTGGCCAGGTGCACGGTGCCGATCACGGTGCGCGGCTCGGCACCGCGTGCCACCAGGGTGGTCACCGTGAGCGCGCTCCAGCCGCCGCCGGCGATCGCATCGGCGAAGCCGGCCAGCAGCCCCAGCGGCCGCACGCCGCGGGGTTCGACATCGCTGGCCGGGCGGCTACCGCGCAGGCCGCGCCGCAGCAGCATCAGGCCCATCAGCAGCAGGTATGGCGTCAGCGCCAGCCGCATCCATGCCGCCGGCAGGTGGCTGACCACGGCCGCCCCGAGCACCGCCCCGAGCACGCCGGGAATCGCCAGGCGCCACAGCAGCCGGCGGCGCACGTTGCCGGCGCACAGGTGGCTGAGGCCCGACGCGCCGCAGGTGAAGGTTTCCGCGTAATGCACGCTGGCGCTGGCCACCGCCGGCGGCAATCCCAGCCCCAGCAGCATCGAGGCCGACGCCACGCCGTAGGCCATGCCCAGCGCGCCGTCCACCAGCTGGGCCAGCGCGCCTACCGCGGCAAAGGTGAGGAATTCGGGGAGGGCAGCATCGGGGAGGAGCATGGCGGTCGCCGGCAGGATTGGTCCGACAGGACCGGTGCCGAGTATCGGCAGGCCCTGCGCAGGCCGGAAATAAAGCCTCGGCATATGCACATGCCGACACATCCTTTCCGCTGCCGTCCGGCAGCGTCCAGGCTTGGGCATCTGGACGTATGGACGTCCAAAAGGATGATGGTGTGAACGCAGTCGCACATTCCGAGTTGCCGGCCCTGCCGCTGAGTCCCGAGCGGACCGCGCTGCTGCAGCGGCTGACCGAGGGGCTGGCTCCGGCCGAGCTGTACTGGGTCGCGGCCTGGAGCGCAGCGCTGGCGACGCAGCGGCAGCACGGCGCGCCGCCGGTCGTAGCGGCGGCGGGCAGGGCGGTGGCGGATCGCCTGACCATCGTCTACGGCAGCCAGACCGGCAACGCGCGCCGCCTCGCCGAACAGCTGGCCGAGCGCAGCGAGGCGGCCGGCGTGCCGGTGCGGCTGCTGCGCGCGGGCGCCTACCCGCAGCGCGAGCTGGCGCAGGAGCGCACCCTGGTGCTGGTGATCAGCACCCAGGGCGAGGGCGAGCCGCCGGACGATGCGCGGGGTCTGGTCGAGTTCATCGCCGGCAAGCGGGCGCCGCAGCTGCCGGCTCTGCGCTTCGCCGTGCTCGGTCTGGGCGACTCCAGCTACCCGCAGTTCTGCGCGATCGGTCGCCAGCTCGATGCGCGTCTGGTCGAGCTCGGTGCCAGCCGCTTTGCGCCGCTGGGCGAGGCTGACGTGGATATCGAGCCGGTGGCCGCGCCGTGGACCGAGCGCGCGCTGCAGCAGGTGCAGGAGCTGCTGAAAACCACCCCGCCGCCGGCGCGCGTCACCGCGCTACATGCGGTGGCGAACGCGGCCACCCATTCGCGCGAGCGCCCCTTCGCCGCCACCGTGCTGGCCAATCAGCGCATCGTGGCCCGCGACAGCGCGCGCGACGTGCGCCATCTGGAACTGTCGCTGCAGGGTTCCGGCCTGCGCTACGAGGCCGGCGATGCGCTGGGCGTGTGGCCGCGCAACCCGGCGGCGCTGGTGGCGCAGTGGCTGGACACGCTACGGCTCGACGGCGACCAGGCGGTCACGCACCAGGGCCGCACGCTACCGCTGTCGGAGTGGCTGGCCGGCGAGCGCGAGATCACCCGGCTGCACCGCGGGTTCATCGCGGCGCTGGCGGCCGCCAGCGGCAGCGAAGCCTTGCAGCGCGTGCTGCTGCCGGGGCAGCCGGCCGCGTTGGCGCAGCTGCTCGCCGATGAGCAGCCGATCGACCTGCTGCGCCGCCATTCCGTAAGCTGGGACGCTCCCACGCTGGTCGCCGCACTGCGCCCGCTGACGCCGCGGCTGTACTCGATCGCCTCCAGCCCCAAGGCGGTTGGCGAGGAAGTACACCTGACCGTGGCGGTGGTCGAGTACGCGGCGCACGGCAGCGCGCACTGGGGCGCGGCCTCGTCGTTTCTGGCCGGGCTGGCGGAGGACGGCGCGGCGCGCGTGTTCATCGAGCCCAACGAGCGCTTCCGCCTGCCCGCGGACGGCGCGCGCGACGTCATCATGATCGGCCCCGGCACCGGCGTGGCGCCGTTCCGCGCGTTCGTGCAGGAGCGCCAGGAAACCGCTGCCAGCGGGCGCAACTGGCTGTTCTTCGGCAACCGCCATGCGGCGCAGGATTTCCTCTATCAGGTGGAGTGGCAGGCGGCGCTGAAAAGCGGCGCGCTGCACCGCCTCGACGTCGCCTTCTCGCGCGATGGCGAGGCGCCCAAGGTCTACGTGCAGGATCGCCTGCGCGAGCGCGGTGCCGAACTCTACGCGTGGCTCAAGGGCGGCGCACACATGTACGTCTGCGGCGACTCCGCGCACATGGCCAAGGACGTCCACGCGGCGCTGATCGAGCTGATCGCCACCCACGGCAGCCTGTCCACCGACGCGGCCGCCGCGTGGCTGGCCGAACTTCTGCAGCAGGGCCGCTACGCCCGCGACGTGTACTGACATGACCACAGCACTTACCGATTTCGAGCGCATCAAGGCCGCCAGCCGGCTGCTGCGCGGCAGCATCGTCGACGGTCTGGCCGATCCGCTCACCGGTGCGATCAGCGACGACGACAACAAGCTGCTGAAATTCCACGGCAGCTACCTGCAGGATCACCGCGACCTGCGCGACGAGCGGCGGCTGCAGAAGCTGGAGCCGGCGTACTCGTTCATGCTGCGCGCGCGCCTGCCCGGCGGCGTGGTGACGCCCGCGCAATGGCTGGAGTTCGACCGGCTGGCGCGCGAGTACGCCAACGGCACGCTGCGCATCACCACGCGGCAGACCTTCCAGTGGCACGGCATCATCAAGCGCCAGCTGAAGCCCACCATCGCCGCAATCCATCACGCGCTGGCCACCACCATCGCCGCCTGCGGCGACGTGGTGCGCACGGTGGTGAGCACGGCGAACCCGATCGAGTCGCCCGCGCACGCGATCACCTACGATTGGGCCGCCAGGCTTTCCCGCCACCTTGAACCGCAGACGCGGGCCTACCACGAGATCTGGCTGGACGGCGAAAAGTGGACCGGCGAGGCCGAGACCGAGCCGCTGTACGGCCCCACCTACCTGCCGCGCAAGTTCAAGATCGGGCTGGCGATCCCACCGCTCAACGATATCGACGTGTTCGCCCAGGATCTGGGCCTGATCGCGATCATCGAGCAGGGTGCGCTGGTCGGTTTCAACGTGGCGATCGGCGGCGGCATGGGTGCCAGCCATGGCGACCCGTCCACCTATCCGCGGCTGGCCAGCGTGATCGGCTTCGTGACGCCGGAGCAGCTGATCGCGGTCACCGAAGGCATCGTCGGCGTGCAGCGCGACTGGGGCAACCGCGGCGTGCGCAAGCATGCACGGCTGAAGTACACGCTCGATCATCGCGGCCTCGAGGCGTTCAAGGCCGAGCTGGAGTCGCGCCTGGGCTTTGCGCTGCAACCCGCGCGCGCGTTCGCGTTCGAGCACAACGGCGACCGCTACGGCTGGGTCGAGGGCCATGACGGCCGCTGGCATCTGACCCTGCAGATCGAGTCCGGCCGGCTCGCCGACGTGGGCGAGCTGCGCGCGCTCAGCGGCCTGCGCGAGCTGGCGAAGGTGCACGCGGGCGACTTCCGCCTCACCTGCAACCAGAACGTGATCGTGGCCAACGTCGCCGCCGCCGAGCGCGCGTGCATCGACGCCATCGTCGCCGCCCACGGGCTGGACGGCTATCGCCGGCAGAGCGCCATCCGCCGTCACGCGGTGGCCTGCGTGGCGCTGCCCACCTGCGGTCTGGCGATGGCCGAGAGCGAGCGCTACCTGCCGCAGCTGCTGCCGAAGTTGGAGTCGCTGCTGCACCGGCACGGCCTCAGCGAGGCGCCGATCCTGCTGCGCCTGTCCGGCTGCCCCAATGGCTGCTCGCGGCCGTACCTGGGCGAGATCGCGCTGGTCGGGCGCGGCCCGGGTCGCTACGACCTGCGCCTGGCGGCCGACTTCCGCGGCCAGCGGCTGAACCAGGTCTACCGCGAGAACATCGACGAGGCGGCGATCCTTGACGCGCTCGATCCGCTGTTCGCCCGCTATGCCGCCGAGCGCGTGGCGGGCGAGCACTTCGGCGATTTCCTGCTGCGTGCGGGCGCGCTCGGCGAACCGCGCCGGATTCCGCTGGAGCTGCGCGCATGATTCCGTTCGCGCTGCCCGAGGATCCGCATGACGCGCGCGCGCTGGCCGGCCTCAACGCATGGCTGGCCGGGCGCAGCGCCGAACAGCGGGTGCGCTGGGCGCTGCGCCAGCTGCCCGGCGCGCAGGTGCTGTCGTCCAGCTTCGGGGCGCAGGCGGCGGTGTCGCTGCATCTGCTGACGCGCGAGCAGCCGCAGCTGCCGGTGATCCTGATCGACACCGGCTACCTGTTTCCCGAAACCTACCAGTTCATCGACGCGCTGAGCGAGCAGCTGGCGCTCAACCTCAAGGTGTACCGGCCGCAGCTCGGCCGGGCCTGGGCCGAGGCCCGCCATGGCCGGCTGTGGGAGCAGGGCGTCGAGGGACTCGACCGCTACAACCGCATGCGCAAGCTGGAGCCGATGCAGCGCGCGCTGGCCGAGCTCGGCGTGCGCAGCTGGTTTGCCGGCCTGCGCCGCAGCCAGGCGCGCAGCCGCGGGGCGATCGACTTCGTGCAGTGGCTCGACGGCCGCTGGAAGTGTCACCCGATCGCCGACTGGAGCGATCGCGACGTGGGCCTCTATCTGCAGCGCCACGGCCTGCCGTACCACCCGCTGTGGCAGCAGGGCTACGTCTCGATCGGCGATACCCACACCACCCGTCGCTGGGAACCCGGCATGGACGCTGAGGACACGCGCTTTTTCGGTCTCAAGCGCGAGTGCGGATTGCATGGACTGACCTGACCTGCTTCATGCATCGCCAGTCGGCGGTGATCCACCCGAACTTTCCGGATACCCCGACATGACCCGCAGCGCACTGGCCACCTCCGCCCACGACCTTTTGATCGCCCCCCACGGCGGCGTGCTGAAGGAGCTGTACCTGCCGCCCGCCGAGGCCGCCGCGCTGAAGCAGCGCAGCGCCAGCCTGCCGGGCGTGGATCTCAGCACGCGCCAGCTGTGCGACCTGGAGCTGCTGCTCAACGGTGCGTTCTCGCCGCTGGAGGGTTTTCTGGGCCGGCCCGACTACGACAGCGTGCTGGCGCAGCTGCGCCTCGCCGACGGCACGCTGTGGCCGATGCCGATCACGCTGGATGTCGGCGAGGCGTTCGCCGCCAGCCTGCAGCCCGGCAGCGAAGTGGCGCTGCGCGACAGCCAGGGCGTGCCGCTGGCGGTGCTGGAGGTGGCGGACATCTACTGGCCCGACCTGCTGCACGAGGCGAAGCAGGTATTCGGCAGCAGCGATCGCGCCCACCCCGGCGTGGCCGAGCTGCTCGACCACACGCGGCCGGTGTACCTGGGCGGTCGCGTGCGCGGCATCCAGCCGCCAGCGCACTATGACTTCACCGAGCTGCGCGATTCGCCGCAGCAGCTGCGTGCGTGGTTCGCTGACCACGGCTGGAGCCGCATCGTGGCGTTCCAGACGCGCAACCCGATGCATCGCGCGCACCGCGAGCTCACCCTGCGCGCGGCGCAGCAGGTCGATGCGCGGCTGCTGATCCAGCCGGTGGTCGGGCGCACCAGACCCGGCGACGTCGACCACTACACCCGTGTGCGCTGCTACCGCGCGCTGCTGCCGCAGTACCCGGCCGGCAGCGCCACGCTGTCGCTGCTGCCGCTGGCGATGCGCATGGGCGGCCCGCGCGAGGCGCTGTGGCACGCGATCATCCGGCAGAACTACGGCGCCAGCCATTTCATCGTGGGGCGCGACCACGCCAGCCCCGGCAACGACTCGAACGGCCGACCGTTCTACGGTCCGTTCGACGCGCAGCAGCTGCTGCAGCGCCATCAGGCCGAACTCGGCATCACCATCGTGTCGTTCCCGGCGATGGTCTATGCGGCCAACCGCGACGCCTACCTGCCGTCGACCGAGGTGACGGCCGCCGACGAGCTGCGCGACATCACCGGCACGCAGCTGCGTCGCCATCTGCACGAGGGCAGCGAGATCCCGGCGTGGTTCAGCTTCCCCGAGGTGGTGCAGATCCTGCGCGAGCGGCACCCGTTGCGCGCGCCGCGCGGCTTCGCGCTGTTCTTCACCGGGCTGTCCGGATCGGGCAAGTCGACTATCGCGCAGGCACTGATCGCGCAGCTGCTCGAACACGCCAGCCGCCCGGTCACCGTGCTGGACGGCGACGAGGTGCGCAAGCACCTGTCGCGCGGGCTGGGCTTCTCGCGCGAGGATCGCGCCGCCAACGTCACCCGCATCGGCTTCGTGGCCAGCGAGATCGTGCGCCACGGCGGCATCGCGGTGTGCGCGCCGATCGCGCCGTATGCCGACGCGCGCGCCGAGGCGCGGGCGCTGGTCGAGGCGCACGGCGACTTCATCGAGATCCACGTCGACACCGCGCTGGCGGTGTGCGAGGCGCGCGACCGCAAGGGCCTCTACGCGCGGGCCCGCGCCGGCAAGATCAAGGAGTTCACCGGCATCAGCGACCCCTACGAAGTGCCCGCGCAGCCCGAGCTGCGCGTGGACGGTGCGGCCGCCGCGCCGGTGGTGTTGGCGCGGCGGATCATGGCGCTGCTGCGCCATCGGGGCTTGATCCAGGGCTGAGAAGCGAGTGCGCTCCGGGAACGCGTGGATTGGCTGGATCGTGCGCTGCTGGCCGTCTACCTTCGGCTGCAAGCTGTCCTTCGCAGCCTTTCAGGCGAGCATCACTTCAAGGCGAGGCGCTCTTGCCAGTTCGGCACGCCGGCCCAGCCGGCGCCGAGGGCTTCCCCTGCGAGTACCCTGGCGACCTTGCGGCGATCCAGGTGCGGCGCAAACTGGCAGATGAATTCGATGATGTATTCGCGCAGCACGCCTTCGCGCCGCAGCACGATCCAGGTTGTGCACCCGGGAAACAGGTGATCGGCCGGCAGTGACACGAGGTCGCTGTCGCCACTTTGCATGGCCATCTCGGCCAGCACGCCGATGCCGAGGCCGGCGCGCACGTAGGTCTTGATCAGGTCGGCATCGCCGGCGGTCATCGCGATCTGCGGGGTCAGGTCTGCGGCCTTGAACGCACGCTGCAGCGACGATTCCGCCTTCAGCGACGACTCGTAGCTGATCAACGGCAGGTCGGCCAGCTCAGCCAGGCTGGGTGGCTGCTTGCGCGTCGCCAGTGGATGCCCCTGCGGTGTCACGATTACCCGATGCCAGTGATAGGCCGGCAGCGCGATGCCGAAGGCCGGCGGATCAACGGCGCTGCTGATCACCGCCAGGTCGACGTTGCCGGCTTCCAGTTGCGCCAGCACTTCGGCATCACGGCTGGGCTGCAGCTGCACGCGCACCTGCGGATAACGGCTGTTGAGCGCGGCAATCGCGGCGGGCAGGGCGAAGCGTGCCTGGGTGTGGGTGGTGGCGATGCGCAGCTCGCCATGCGCTTCGTTGCGCAGGTCGGCCGCGATCGCGCGGATATTGGCCGCCTCGGTGAGGATGCTGCGTGCGCGCTCGATCACCTGCTGGCCGGCAGACGTCACGGCATCGAGGCTCTTGCCCTTGCGCACGAACAGCTGGAATCCGAGTTCATCCTCCAGCTGCCGCAGCTGCTTGCTGAGACCGGGCTGGGTAGCGTGTACGCGCTCGGCCGCCAGCGTGATGTTGAGACCGGAGTCGGCGATGGCAATCAGGTAGCGCAGCTGGACAAGCGTCATGACGGATGGCTCGCGGTCGATCGTGGTTGATGGATTGATGCGCGAACCGGGCACGGCTGCATCACGTGGCGCAGCTCCCTGTCACCCATGCATTATAGATGCGGGCTGCAAATGCATTATCTCCACCGTTCGCCCTGAGCGTGGCGAAGTGCAGTCGAAGGGCTATCCACGCCATTCAGGGCTGGGTCGATGGCTCTGCCGAACGATGCGATGCGCCTGCACGAGTTTGCTTGCCAGGGAACTTTCATGGGATATCTTCGGACGTCTATACGTCTGATTGTCGGCGTGTGTCAAGCTTTTCATCCTGCGCAATTGTCGCCACCGCAGCAAGCGCACCATAACGCATGGGCATATGCACCGCTGCAGAAATCATTTGCGGCCAGCTGGCGCGCTTCGTAGCGTGCACTGTCCTCCCTTTGCTTGCCTGCAGGTTCACCTGATGAAGCTCTACCCGCTGTTCGCCGATCTCTCCCAGCGCGCCGTGCTGGTGGTGGGCGGCGGTGCGGTGGCCGAGCGCAAGGTCGCCGCGCTGCTCGGCGCCGGAGCGCAGGTGACGGTGAACGCGCCGGCGCTCACCGTGCAGCTGCAGCGCTGGGTCGCCCAGGGGCGCATCGCCTATCGGCCCGGAGCGTTCTGCGAAGATGCGCTGGAGCGGGCCTGGCTGGTGGTGGCGGCGACCTCCGACCACGTGCTCAATCGTGAGGTGGCCACGCTGGCGGACCACCGGCAAATCTTCGTCAACGTGGTGGACGATGCCGCGCTGTGCAGCTTCCACGTGCCTGCGGTGATCGATCGCGCGCCGCTGACCATCGCCATTTCCAGTGGCGGCGAGGCGCCGATGCTGGCCCGGCTGCTGCGCGAGCGGTTGGAAACGCTGCTCGATCACTCGCTCGGCGCGCTGGCCACGCTGACCGCCGGGCTGCGTCTGCGCATCCGCGCGCGGCTGCCGCAGATGGCGGCGCGGCGGCGCTTCTACGAGAGCTTGTTCGGCGGTCCGGTGGCGATGCTGTTGCGCCAGGGCCGGCCGGACGAGGCACATGCCGCGGCGGAACACGCGCTGGCGTCTGCCGCGGGCGCCGCGACGGGATCGGTGGTGCTGGTCGGCGCCGGCCCGGGCGATCCGGGCCTGCTCACGCTGCGCGCGCTGCGCGCCTTGAACGAGGCCGACGTGATCCTGCATGACCGGCTGGTGAGCGCCGAGGTGCTGGAGCTGGCGCGGCGCGACGCCGAGCGCATCGAGGTCGGCAAGCAGGCCGGCCACCATCGCATCACGCAGGACGGCATCCACGCGCTGCTGCTCGAACACGCGCGGGCCGGGCGCCGCGTGGTGCGGCTGAAGGGCGGCGATCCGTTCGTGTTCGGCCGCGGCGGCGAGGAGCTGGAGTTCTTGCGCGCGCACGGCATTCCCTATGAAGTGGTGCCCGGTATCACCGCGGCGTTGGCCTGCGCCGCCTACGCCGGCGTGCCACTGACCCATCGCGATCACGCGCAGTCGGTGCGCTTCATCACCGCGCATTGCCAGGCTTCGCACGACACGCTGGACTGGGCCGCGCTGGCGCAGGAGCGGCAGACGCTGGCCGTCTACATGGGCGTGGCCGAGTTGGGGCTGCTGCAGCAAAAGCTGATCGCGCATGGCCGTGCGCCAACCACGCCGTTTGCGCTGGTGGAGAACGGCTCGCGGCCGCAGCAGCGGGTGGTCTGCGGCACGCTGGCGCAGCTCACCCAGCGCGCCGCCACGCACGCGGTGCAGTCGCCCGCGCTGCTGATCGTGGGCGAAGTGGCGGCACTGGCGACTTCGCTGGCGTGGTTTGGCGCGCCGCCGCTGGGGGCCAGCGTGCACCCGCTGCCGCGGGCGCGCCCCGAGCGCAAGCCGCGCGCCGCCGCACGCGCCGCCGACGAACTGCTGGGCGCGATCCATCGCGCCTGACGCTTAATTCATGCGCGCGGGCGCATCATCATCCGCGCGTTCCCTTTCCCATCCTGCGGAGCAACCCCATGATCTACCACAGCATCCTCGACACCATCGGCAATACCCCGATCGTGAAGCTGCACCGGCTGGCGCCCAAGCACGTGGACGTCTATGTGAAGGTGGAGGCGTTCAACCCCGGCGGGTCGGTGAAGGATCGCCTGGCGCTGGCGATCATCCTGGACGCCGAGCAGCGCGGCACGCTGAAACCCGGCCAGACCGTGGTCGAGGCCACCTCAGGCAATACCGGCGTGGGCCTGGCGATGGTCTGCGCCGCGCGCGGCTATCCGTTCGTGGCGGTGATGAGCGATTCGTTCTCGATCGAACGGCGCAAGCTGATCCGCGCCTACGGCGGCAAGGTGCTGCTCACCCCCGCCGCCGAGCGCGGCAGCGGCATGGTGAAGAAGGCCGCCGAGCTGGCCGCAAAGCACGGCTGGTTCCTGTCCCGCCAGTTCGAGAATCCCGCCAATCCGGCGTATCACCGCAGCACCACCGGCCCGGAGATCCTGCGCGACTTCGCCGGCAAGCGGCTTGACTACTTCGTCAGCGGCTGGGGCACCGGCGGCACGCTGACCGGCGTGGGCGAAATGCTGAAGCTGGCGCGCCCCGCGGTGAAGATCATCGCGGCCGAGCCCGCCGGCGCGGCGCTGCTCGCGGGCAAGGAGTGGCAGCCGCACAAGATCCAGGGCTGGAACCCGGACTTCATCCCCAAGGTGCTCAACCGCGCCGTGGTCGACGAGATCAAGCTGATCCCCGACGAGCGCTCGCGCGAGGTGGCGCGCGCGCTGGCCGCACAGGAGGGCATCTTCGTCGGCCTGTCCTGCGGCGGCACGCTGGCCGCGGCGCTGGAAGTGGCCCACGCCGCGCCGGAAGGCTCGGTGCTGCTGGCGATGCTGCCGGACACCGGCGAGCGCTACCTGTCGACATGGCTGTTCGAGGGCGTCAACGAGGGTTCGGACGAGGTGTAGTAAGCGACGACGGTGGCGGAGCGGGGCGGTCAGGACAACTCAACGGCCACGCCCTTTTTCACTGGCCCAGCGGCAGATACAGCGGCGGGCAGGTTCGGCGGTCGTGGCATGGAAGCCATAGCTGCGATTAAAAAGCTGCAGCGCGGTCGTGCAGGGCATCCACCAGCAGCACACGCACGCCCAGTTGGTGGCGCAGCTGCATGCTGCAATTCACGGCATGTCCTAGAAGCAGCCTGCCGTAGCCTCTGCCCTGCCCATCACGTGTGACTGCCAGCCGGCCGACGCGCACGGCTGGCACCGGATAGCCTGGCAGGCGCTTGCGGTCGGACGGCTGCACCGCCGCCGAGGCCTCCGTTCGGCCGCTTACCAGCAGGGTCCCAGTCTCGCTTCATAGGCGCTGATTTTCGAAAAATGAACCTGACCCCGATTCGTTTCGACGAGCGCTCGCGCGAAGTGGCCCGCGCGCTGGCCGCGAAGGAGGGCATCTTCGTCGGCCTGTCCTGCGGCGGCACCCTGGCCGCCGCGCTGGAAGTGGCCAGGGAGGCGCCGGCAGGCTCGGTGCTGCTGGCGATGCTGCCCGTCACCGGCGAGCGCTATCTGTCGACGTACCTGTTCGAAGGGGTCAACGAGGGCTCGGACGAGATCGAGTAAGCCGCGACGTTGATAGCGCGTGAGGGTTGGGGCAACTCGACCGCCACGCCCTTTTCACTGGCCCAGTGTCAAGTACAGCGTGATGGGCAGGTTCGCTGGCCGTGGCATAGAAACCGTGACCACGATAAACGCGGAAGTGCGGTCGTGCAGGGCATCCGCCAGACCCCGATACAGGTCTAGCTGTTTGACTTGCCATAGTTGCACACCGAGCAAAGAGTCTGAAGGTTCTCAAGAACAGTCTCTCCGCCGTTACTCCATGCAATGACGTGATCTACGTGCAATTCGATGCCTGGATTGAGAGCAGGGCTGGCGCCACATCCGCAACACGTAAAGTGGTCACGTTGCAGTATTTGCCAGCGGAGCCTGAGAGATGGATCTCGACCAGTACGCTTGTAGCTGCCTGTGCTTTGGCCGATAGGCGGCTCAGTGCCGCTACCATTGGCAAAGTTAACGAAAGCATTAAGAGCGGCGAGCCAAGAGCCAAAGCGGCGGGTGTAAGGGCCTTGCGAGATTGTTGAAGGCTGTTTAGCCAACTCGCTGCGCCGAGGCTGCCTGCCATACTGTTGCCACAAGACAAGGATGTTCTCGAACAAGGTGTCGTCCGAGAGATTTATTTCGTTTGAGATTGCTAGACCGCCAAGTAGAAGTGCCTTGTTCCAGGAGCCGAATCGGCGGGAAATGGTTGTGTGGCTGTACTTGCCTAGTTTCTCGTACTGGCGGAGAGCGACAGTAGGCCAGTTGTTGTTTCGTGCGACCAGAACAAGATCCTCAAGCAACTCAGCATCAGACACTGGCGCGCCTTGGACTCGTTGAACTTGGAATCGCGGGTTGCTCATGCTTTTCGAGGACTGGCTCAAAGTAGATTTCAAAGTGCAGTGTAGGCCTGCAACCTATTCCGGGGAGTAACAAGAGGGTGTCAGGTGGGAGTAACGAGGCCAGGTTCACATTCAAATATCCCGCGCTAACCCCCCCGCCAACCCCACATACCCAGCCGGCGTCAGCTCCAGCAGCCGCTGCTTCGCGTCCGCGGGCAGCGCCAGCCCGGTGATGAACGTGTGCATCGACTCGCGGTTGATACCGTGGCCGCGTGTCAATGCCTTCAGCTGCTCGTACGGCTCGGGCAGGCCGTATCGGCGCATCACCGTCTGCACGGCTTCGGCCAGTACTTCCCAGCTGGCATCCAGATCCGCCGCGAGGCGCTCGGCGTTGACGGTGAGTTTGCCCAGGCCTTTCTGCAGCGATTCCAGCGCCACCAGCGTGTGGCCGAACGCGGTACCCAGCGCGCGCAGCACGGTGGAGTCGGTGAGGTCACGCTGCCAGCGGCTGATCGGCAGCTTCTCGGCGAAATGCCCGAGCAGCGCGTTGGCGAGGCCGAAGTTGCCTTCGGCGTTCTCGAAGTCGATCGGGTTGACCTTGTGCGGCATGGTCGAGGAGCCCACTTCACCGGCCTTCAGCGTCTGCCTGAAGTAGCCGAGCGAAATGTAGCCCCACAGGTCGCGCGCCAGATCGATCAGGATGATGTTGGCGCGGCGCACCGCGTCGCAGTATTCGGCGATACCGTCGTGTGGCTCGATCTGGGTGGTGTAGGGGTTGTGGCCGAGCCCCAGGCTTTCCACGAAGCGCTGCGCGAAGCCGGGCCAGTCGACTTCCGGATAGGTGATGGCGTGCGCGTTGTAGTTGCCCACCGCACCGTTGATCTTGCCGGAAATCTCCACCGCGGCGAGCTGCTGGCGCTGGCGTTCGAGGCGCGCCACCACGTTGGCGATTTCCTTGCCCAGCGTGCTGGGCGAAGCGGTCTGGCCGTGCGTGCGCGAGAGCATCGGCAGCGCGGCGTGGGCATGCGCCATCGCGCGCAGCGTGGCGATGATCCGGTCGAAGGCGGGCAGCAGCACCGCCGTGCGGGCGTCGCGCAGCATCAGCGCGTAGGACAGGTTGTTGATGTCCTCGCTGGTGCAGGCGAAGTGCACGAACTCCTTCGCCTGCGCCAGACCGGCGTCGACGCCGATGCGTTCCTTGATGAAGTACTCGACCGCCTTCACGTCGTGGTTGGTGGTGGCCTCGATCGCCTTGATGCGCGCGCCGTCTTCCACGTTGAAGCCGATGGCGATCGCCTTCAGCGTGGCGATCTGGGCGGGCGTGAACGGTGGCAGCTCGACGATGCGCGCGTCCGTGGCCAGCGCCAGCAGCCATTCGATCTCCACCTGCACGCGGCGATGCATCAGGCCGAACTCGCTGAAGATCGGCCGCAGCGGCTCGACCTTGCCGGCGTAGCGGCCGTCCAGCGGCGACAGTGCAGTGAGGGCGTGGGTGGACATCGTGGGCGTTCCGGCAGGGTTTGATCCCGCATTTTACATTGCCGGCGTGCCAGCGCCGGACGGTTTATGGTCAACGGCCAAGCCGGCGCTGGAATCGGCATGGCCTCGCGGGCTTCGACTTCGTGCCTTTGGCGCTACGCTCAGCCCGAACGGACACGAAACACGATGCACCGCTCCCTGTCACCCACCTTGAGGGATTCGCCATGAGCACATATCGCACCGAACACGACAGCATGGGCGAGCTGCGGGTGCCGGCCGATGCGCTGTACGGCGCGCAGACCCAGCGCGCGATCGACAACTTTCCGATCTCCGGCCTGCACTTGCCGCGCCCGTTCATCCGCGCGCTGGGCCTGATCAAGGCAGCGGCGGCCGAGGTCAATCTGGCGCTAGGTCATCTCAAAAAGAACCAGGCGGCAGCGATCCGCAAGGCCGCGCTGGCGGTGGCCGATGGCCAGTACGACGCGCAGTTCCCGATCGACATCTTCCAGACCGGCTCGGGCACCAGCACCAACATGAATGCGAACGAGGTGATCGCGCGCCTGGCGGTCAGGGGCGGCGGCAAGGTGCATCCGAACGATCACGTCAACTATGGCCAGAGTTCGAACGACGTGATCCCCACCGCGATCCACGTCAGCGCCGCGCTGATGACCACGGAAGAGCTGCTGCCGGCGCTGCGGCATCTGAAAAAAATCATCGACCGGCGCGCGCGTGAACTGCGCAACACGCCCAAGACCGGCCGCACGCATCTGATGGACGCCATGCCGATCACCTTCGGCCAGGAGCTGTCGGGCTGGTCTGCGCAGGTGACGTCGGCGAGCGAGCGCATCGAGGACAGCCTCAAGCGCATGCGCCGCCTGCCGCTCGGCGGTACCGCGGTCGGCACCGGTATCAATGCCGATCCGAGCTTCGGCCCGGCGGTGGCGGCGCAGCTGAAGAAACTCACCGGCGTGAAGTTCGCATCGGCCGCCAATTATTTCGAGGGCATGGCCGCGCAGGACGCGGCGGTGGAGCTGTCCGGCCAGCTGAAGACGCTGGCGGTGGCGCTGATGAAGATCGCCAATGATTTGCGCTGGATGAATTCCGGTCCGCTGGCGGGCTTGAGCGAAATCGAGCTGCCCGCGCTGCAGCCGGGCTCGTCGATCATGCCGGGCAAGGTCAATCCGGTGATCCCCGAGGCCACCGCGATGGTCGCCGCGCAGGTGATCGGCAACGATGCCGCGATCACCGTCGCCGGCCAGTCTGGCAACTTCCAGCTCAACGTGATGCTGCCGCTGATCGCGTACAACCTGCTGCAGTCGATCGGGCTGCTCGCCAACGTCACGCGCCTGCTGGCGGACCGGGCGATCGCCGGTTTCACCGTCAACACGGCGCGGGTGAATCAGGCGCTGGCGATGAATCCGATCCTGGTCACCGCGCTCAACCCGGTGATCGGCTACGAACAGGGCGCCGCCACCGCCAAGCAGGCGTACAAGCAGCGGCGGCCGATTCTCGACGTGGCGCTGGAAACCACCGGGTTGTCAAAAGACGAGCTGAAGCGGCTGCTCGATCCGCTGACGCTGACACGTGGCGGTATTCATGATGGCGGCTGAATCATTGCGCCATCTTCGCTGGATATGCCCCGGTCTCGCTAAACCCGGGATCCGAGACTTTCAAGCCAGGCCGCCAAACTCCATTGGAAATCAATGAGCTGTTGGCACGCTTCAGAGAAGGACGTGCTCAGTGATAACACACCGAACCCGCCATCGTGATTCAACATGCCTATGATCTTTATTTGTGGTTGTCCGTGGATCAGATTCTTCAATTCACAGCCGATATCCTGACTCTTTCCGGGAGATGTGGTCAGCGGCAGATTATTCTCAAGAAAATACTCTGCGATATCTCTGTGCACTGGATCAAAATCCAGAATATGACCATGCACTACAGCGCCAAGATCAGCCCGCTCTTGATATGCGCTGAAATGGAGGGAGCTTTCTGATGACGGGACT
>JAJYSM010000046.1 GCA_021793575.1 Pseudomonadota bacterium | reverse complement strand
TACGTCGCTCACCACAACATCCAACCCAAGCCCTTCATCTGGACCAAGAGCGCGCGCGATATCCTCCAAAAGGTTATCCGCGCCAATCGCCGCTTAAGTTCCAAACAGAATGCAGCACTACACTAGCTCCATCACAGGCCTTGTTCCATGGCTGCGGTTAGAGCTCGATACGCACGCAGCTGGCCGCGCGTATCGCCTTGGCCACCGCCGCCTGCACCGTATCGGCACGCGCCAGCGCCACCGCCATGCGCCGGCGGCCCTTGACCGCCGGCTTGCCGAAGATGCGCAGCTGGGTGTCCGGCTCGGCCAGCGCCTCGGCCACGCCGTGGTAGCGCGGCGCGCTGCCGTCGCCTTCGACCAGCACCGCGCACGACGCGGATGGGCCGAGCTGCCGGATCAGCGGAATCGGCAGGCCGAGGATCGCCCGCGCATGCAGCGCGAACTCGGACAGGTCCTGCGAGATCAGCGTGACCAGGCCGGTGTCGTGCGGACGCGGGCTGACCTCGGAAAAGATCACCACATCGCCGCTGACAAAAAACTCCACCCCGAATACGCCCCAGCCGCCCAGCGCGCCGGTGACCGCGGCGGCCTGCCGCTGCGCCTCGGCCAGCGCGGCGTCGCTCATCGGCTGCGGCTGCCACGATTCGCGGTAGTCGCCGTCCGCCTGCCGATGGCCGATCGGTGCGCAGAAGCTGACGCCGGCGGCGTGCCGCACGGTCAGCAGGGTGATCTCGTAGTCGAAATCGACGAAGCCCTCGACGATCACGCGGCCCTTGCCCGCGCGCCCGCCGGACTGCGCGTAGCCCCACGCGTGCTGCAGGTCGTCGGCGCCGCGCACCACGCTCTGGCCCTTGCCGGAGGAACTCATCACCGGCTTGATCACGAACGGGTAGCCGATCGCGGCGGCGGCCTCGCGGTACTGCGCCTCGTCGTCGCAGAAGCGGTAGCGCGAGGTGGGCAGCTGCAGCTCTTCGGCGGCCAGCCGGCGGATGCCTTCGCGATCCATCGTGAGCCAGGCAGCGCGAGCGGTGGGGATCACGCGCAGGCCCTGCTGTTCCAGCTCGATCAGCGTCGGCGTGTGGATCGCCTCGATCTCCGGCACCACCAGGTCGGGCTGTTCCAGCTCGATCAGCGCACGCAGTGCGTTGCCATCGAGCATGTCGATGACGTGGCTGCGATGCGCCACCTGCATCGCCGGCGCGCGGGCGTAGCGGTCCACCGCGATCACCTCCACCGCGTAGCGCTGCAGCTCGATCGCCAGCTCCTTGCACAGCTCGCCGGCGCCCAGCAGCAGAACGCGCAGCGCATGATCGGAGTGCGGGGTGCCAAACGGTTTCATCGCGAGGTCCTGGGGCAAACCGGCATTGTAAGGGCGCACGGACGGGCCATGGCGCTGACCGCAAGGCACTTGCATTGTGATATCACTTTGATATCTACTTTGCTAAACCAAGGGAGAGAAATTCCATGAACGAGCGCAAGGGTTTTTCGGTCAACGGCATACCTTTTATCGGGCTGATGCTGGTGCAGGCAGCGCTGGCGCTTTACCTGTTCAGCAGCCAGACGCCGATCGGCTTCATCCTCGGCGTGGCGCTGGGCGTGCTGCTGCCGTTCCTCGCCAAGGGCTTTTTCCAGGTGGCGCCGAACGAGGGCCAGGTGCAGCAGCTGTTCGGCAAATACGCCGGCACCGTGCGCACGGAAGGCCTGCGCTGGACCAACCCGTTCTTCAGCAAGCAGCGCCTGTCGCTGCGCGTGCGCAACTTCGAGAGCGGCAAGCTGAAGGTCAACGACAGCGACGGCAACCCGATCGAGATCGCCGCCGTGGTGGTGTGGCAGGTGCTGGATACCGCCGAGGCGGTGTTCTGCGTGGACGACTACGAAAACTACGTGCACATCCAGACCGAATCGGCGCTGCGGCAGATGGCGCAGAGCTATCCCTACGACGCGCACGACGACAGCAAGCCGTCGCTGCGCAGCCACGGCGAGGTGATCAACTCGCACCTGCGCGACGAGATCCAGACGCGCCTGGGCAAGGCCGGCGTGCAGGTGGTCGAGGCGCGCATCAGCCACCTCGCCTACGCGCAGGAAATCGCCCAGGCGATGCTGCAGCGGCAGCAGGCCGGCGCGATCATCGCCGCGCGCACGCAGATTGTCGAAGGCGCCGTGAGCATGGTCGAGATGGCGCTGGACCAGCTCAGCCGGCGCGGCGTGGTGCAGCTGGACGAAGAGCGCAAGGCGTCGATGGTGAGCAATCTGCTGGTGGTGCTGTGCGGCGAGCGCGGGACCCAGCCGGTGCTGAACACCGGCACGCTGTACAGCGGTTGAGGTGCGCGGCATGCCTATTCAACTGAGTTCGCTGCTGTCGCTGCTGATGGTCGCTGCGCTACTGCTGGTGCTCGGCGCGGTGATCCGCCGTCGCGGCCCGCAGGGTTTCGTGCATGGCCTGGGTGACTGGAGCCGGCTGGACGCCAGCACACGTCAGCGTGTCGGCCAGGTCATCGGCAACATACTGTTCGCGATGGCCGCGCTGATCGGCGGCTTTGCTGGCTACAGCTATCTGCACGCCGCCGATGCGCAGCGGATCGGCGTGGCCGGCCTGCTGCTGACGATCGGCATGAGCGGTCTCACCATCGGGCTGCTGCTGTATCTGCTGCGCGTACAGAAATCCGGCGACAAAGACCGGCATGGCCGCTGAGAAGAAAGCCTACCCGCTGCGCATCAGCGCCGCGGTGCTGGACGCGATGCAGCGCTGGTCGAACGACGAGCTGCGCAGCCTCAACGCGCAGATCGAATACGTGCTGCGCGAGGCACTGCGCAAGCACAGCCGGCTCAAGCCCGGCAGCGCTGAACCAGCATCCGATGACCCATCCGAATGAGCGCAACCCCGTGAGGATCAGCATGATCAGCCGCACGCTTTTCACCGTAGGCATGGTCTTGGCGGCCACCGCTGCCCAGGCCAGCGCCACACCGCAGCAAACCTGCCGCGCGCACTCGGACGAGATTCTCCAGGCGCTGCAGAAGCACGACTACGCCAGCGTCACCGCGCACCTCGATGCGCGCATGCGCGCTGCCATGGACGCCAGCAAGCTGCGTCAGGTGTGGGAGCAGATGCTGCCGCAGCAGTTCGGCGCCTACGATCACGCCGCGGCCACGCACGTGCAGTCCAGCGGCGCAGCCAGGGTGGCTGAAACGCCGCTGCATTTCGCCAGCGGCTGGCTGTCGATGCGGGTAAGCTGCGATGCGGCCGGCAAGGTCAGTGGCCTGTTCTTTGCGCCCGGCCAGCCGCCCTCCGACGGCGCGGCGCCGGCCACCACGCAGGCCCATGCAGCGAACGAGCGGTCATTGATGATCGCCTCGCCGCTGGGCCCCTTGCCCGGCACGCTGACGCTGCCTGCGGGCAACGGCCCCTTTCCCGCCGTGCTGCTGGTGGCGGGATCAGGCCCGATGGACCGCGACGAGACGATCGGCCCCAACAAGCCCTTCCGCGATCTCGCCCGGGGATTTGCCGCCGCCGGCATCGCATCGCTGCGCTACGACAAACGCACCCTCGCCTACGGTGCGCAGATGGCGAACAAACCCATCACGGTCGATGACGAAGTCACCGACGATGCGGTGACGGCGCTGCGGCTGCTTGGACAGCAGCCGCAGATCGACCCGCATCGGCTGTTCGTACTCGGCCACAGCCTTGGCGGTCTGATGGTGCCGCGCATTGCCCAGCGTTATACCCATCTGGCCGGCGCCATCCTGCTCGCCGCGCCGGTGGGTTTTGGCGTGGATACCATCCTGCGGCAGAGCCGTTACATCGACCAGTTGCAAGGAATGTCAGCACAGGCCATCGCCAAGCAGCTGGCACCGATCGTGGCCGCGCGCGACACGCTGGCCCACGCCGATCCTGCGCACCCACCCGCTGGCGCGCTGCTCGGCGCACCGATGAGCTACTGGCTGAGCTTGCGCAACTACGATCCAGTGGCCGTGGCAGCCACGCTGCACACGCCCATGCTGATCCTGCAGGGCGAAGGGGACTACCAGGTCACGGCGCACGGCGACTACGCGCACTGGAAGGCCGCCTTTGCCCATGATCCGCGCGTGCAGATGCACGACTACCCCGGCCTCAGTCACCTGTTCATGCCTGCCGGCACGCCACCGGGGCCAGCCGACTACGCCAAGCCGGGCCATGTGGATGCCACGGTGCTGCACGACATCAGCGCATGGATTGCGAGCCAGCCGCCGGCAGCCACGTGATGTTGCGAACCCGCTGATTTCAATCCCAGGAGAAACCCGATGGCTGCCACATGGGAATACAAGGTGCTGACGTTGAAACACGCCGGCGGCACGTTCAGTCTGGCGCAAACGCCCACCGATGACGAGGCGACGGCCGCGCTCAACCGCGAGGGCGCGCTTGGCTGGGAGCTGGTCAACGCCGTCTGCCCCGGCATCTCGCAGCCGGTGATGCTGTATCTGAAGCGGCTGCGCTGAGCGGACTCGTTGACGCCTGCGATCGGGGCGCGCTGCGCAGCCCGCGCGTCAGCGAGGGTTGGCGGCGACCTGCGGCCGCGACGCCAGCCTGACTTCGCCCAGCTGGCCGTCATCGCCGACCACAAACAGATGGCCGTCGCGCCGGGTCAGCGGAGCGGAATCACGCAGCCCGTGCTCGACCTGCACCCGGCGCACGCGGCGCCCGTCGGCGGCGCTGTAGACGGTGAGCTGGTCGGCCTCACCGTCGGCGACCAGCAGCCAGTCGCGACCGGCCTCGCGCCAGTGCACCAGCGGGTTGAAAGCGGGCTGCATGGTGGCCGTGAGCCGCGGCGCATGGATCGCCGCAAGGCTGAGCCACACCACCGCCACCAGCGCCAGCAGCAGGCCGGCGGCAGGCAGCCATGGCGGCAATCGGGTGGGCGCGGCGGAATGCATGCCGGCATGCTGACGCCGCGGCGTGACAGCGCGATGACGCCGCCGGCGCGCGGACCGCCGCGGAGGCGCTCAGCCCTCGCGCTGGCCCAGCGAGAGGCCCAGCGCGATCCAGCCGCCCACAAACGCGAGGCCGCCAAACGGCGTGATGATGCCGACCCAGCGCGGCGCGCCGAGCGCCAGCGCGTACAGGCTGCCGCTGAACAGCACGATGCCGCTGGCGAACGCGCGCACCGCCAGCCGACCGCTGCGGCCGCGGCCCAGCCCGACCGCCAGCACCAGCGCCAGCGCGTGCCATACGTGATAGTCCACCGCAGTGCGCCACAGCTCGAAGCTGCGCGCATCCAGCACCGTGCGCAGCGCATGCGCGCCGAATGCGCCCAGCAGCACCGCGCTGGCGCCGGCGGCACCCGCCAGCAGGCCGGCGCGGGCGTTGACAGCTTGTCGCAACATCAGGCGATTCCCTGGGCAGGCGAACCCGGTAGTGCAAGCGGTGTCGTATGCTTGCTGCGATGAATACCTTCGATTCTCGCATGATGCCCGGCCGCTTGCGGCCGCTTGCCCTGCTGCCGTTGTTGCTGGTAGTCGGCCTGCTGGTGACCAGCCTGCTGCTGGGCGGCTGCCAGCGGGTGGCGCCGCTGCCGCTGCGGCTCACCAACATCACCGGCCACATGCCGGCGCTCGACTTCAGGCTGATCGACGATCACGGCAAGCCGGTGACCGGTGCCGACTACCGCGGCAAGGTGGTGCTGCTGTACTTCGGCTACACCCACTGTCCGGACGTCTGTCCGCTGACGCTGGCGCATCTGCACGTGGTGCTGCAGCGGCTGGGTCCGCTGGCCGACGGCGCGCGGATTTTGTTTGTGAGCGTGGATCCGGCCCGCGACACGCCGGCGATCCTGCACGCCTATGTCAACGCGTTCGATCCCCGCGCGGTGGGCCTGACCGGCACGCCGGGCGAGATCGAGGCGTTGGTGAAGCGCTACCGGGGCTCGTTCAGCCGCGAGCCGGGCACGGCCGACGGCAACTACGAGGTCAGCCACAGTTCGGCGATCTACCTGTTCGATCGCGAGGGCAATGCCCGCGTGCTGGCCACCCCGTCGGACTCGCAGGACGACCTGGTGCACGATCTGAAGCTGCTGCTGGGCGCCGGGGCGGCATCATGAAGTGGCTGGCGCTGTCGCTGCTGCTCACCGGCCTGCTGGCAGGCACGGCGGCGCACGCCACCGAGGCAGCGCACGTGCGTGCCAGCGGGGCGTGGATCCGCGTGCTGCCCGCCGCGCTGCCCGCCGGTGCCTACGTGACGCTGCACAACGGCGGCGATCGGCCCGCCGTGCTGCGCGGCGCGCGCAGCGCGGTTTACGCCGAGGTGATGCTGCACCAGAGTTCCAGCACCGGCGGCATGAGCCGGATGCGCATGGTCGACGCGCTGGTCGTGCCCGCGCATGGCACCGCCACGCTGGCACCGGGCGGCTACCACCTGATGCTGACGCAGCCGAAGCAGCCGGTGCAGCCGGGTGACACGGTGCGGCTGCAGCTGCAGTTCGCCGATGGCAGCACGCTGCCAACCGACTTCATCGCGCGCCCCGCCGATGCGCTGGGCGCCGGCCGCTGAGAGGTTGTGACTATGCAACCTCTCAGGCCGGCCAGGGATGGCCGGTCGCGGATCAGACACGCAAGTGCCTGATCCGCGTGAGCGAGTCCGGACATGCGCCGGACTCGCGATAGAAGAAAACCACAGGAAGTGGTTTTCTTCACAAGCGCTGAGCTGATCGGAGACTTGCCTGCCTTCAGCGCGGCGCCATCGCGTCCGCGACCGGACGCTGGCGCGGTGCCCGCGGCGGCCGTTTGGGCAGGCGCCCGCTACGCGACAGCCGCAGCCACTGGCGCAACGCCAGCAGGCCGCCGACCGACTCGATCATCGCCGCCGGCACCCAGGTGATCGCGCCGCCGATCAGCTGGCCGGTCATCACGTTGAAGGTGAAGGCGCGGCCGCAGATCTCGAAGATCGGGTAGAGGTCGGTGCGCGAAAAGGTCACGATCGCACCGGCCACGATCTGCGGCGTCATGGTGATCGCCGGCGACAGCACGCGCATGCCCGCCACCATCCGCCCCGGCGGATGCGGCCGGTGATCGAGCACCAGCGACCAGTAGGCAAAGCCGCTGAGCAGCATCGTCCAGTTCATGAAGCGGTAGACGCGCCAGTCCAGCATCGCCAGCGTCTGCCACGACGGGATCAGCCAGATCAGCACGAATCCGGTGAACAGCACCGTCGCCACCAGCGGATTCAGCAGCACGCCGCTGAGCAGCCGCCACGGCCACGAGCGCTGCAGCGGCCGCAGCACGCGCACGCGCCAGCGCAGCGGCACGCCCGCGCGCAGCACGCTGCCCGGATAGGTGGCGACGATCAGCAAGGGTGTCAGGTGATGCAGCAGCAGCTGCTGCAGTCGGTGCACGAAGAACTCGTGCTCGGCGTAGAAATCCAGATAGGTGTGCAGCGACAGATAGATGATCGCCATGCCGAGCCAGAACAGCAGCCGGCGCCCGCGGCTCACCTGCAGCCGGTGGCAGCCGCGCACATACAGCACGCAGGTGAGCAGGAAGATCGTGAGGAAAGCCCACGAAAACTCCCACGGCACGATCCATTTCAGCAAGCTGGCCATCCGGTTACTGCACCCGCGGTTGCGCCTGCGCCGGCGAGTGCCGACGACCGCCCAGCATAATGCGGCCCGGGCACACGCCGTTGCGGCAGATAGCCACCTTCATCGGCGCTGCCGGCTGCGGCGGCTGCGCCGCCAGCCATAGAGCAAGCCGAACAACGTCACCAGCGCGGGCACCAGCACGATGTTGATGAACTTCACACGCAGGCCTAGCGCGTCGATCTCGGCGTTGAGCTGGTGCTGCACCTCGCGCAGCTCCTTGTTGATCGCCAACTGGCGCTGGCGGAACTGCTCGATCTCCTGGCGCTGCTCGGCGGTGGCCGTGCTGGTCTGGCTACCCTTGGACGGCTGCAGCTCGTCCAGCCGCCGACGCGTGTCGGCCAGCTGCTGCTCCAGTTCGTGTTCCTTCTGCAGGAATTTCTGATCGGCCAGATGGCGCAACGCCTGCACCCGGGTGAACGGCCGCTGCGAGGTGGAGCGACCGCGGATCGACAACAGCGCCGACGAACCGCTGAGGTTGTCGACCATGTTGCTGATGAAATCGCCGTTGTTGGCGAACACCCGCATCATGGTCTGGCCGAGGATCGTCTGCGGCTCCACCCACAGCCGGTCGCTTAGCAGATCGGTATCGGCGACCAGGATCACCTGGGCATTCGGCGTCGACGCGGCCAGATGCCCCGGCTCGGCGGCGCGCTCGGGAAACGCGCTGATGAACGGCCCCTGCAGCCGCGCCGCCAGCACGTAGTGCACATTGTCCGGCTTGTAGCCCTGCAGCAGCGTGGTGGGGTCGCTGCTCGCCTCCAGCATCCGCCGCGTCGGCACCACTTCGGCCTCGGTGCTGCTCTGCAGCAGCGGGATCAGCCGCGTGGTGGCGTTCGGCGCCAGATCGAAATAGCCGATGCTGGATACGTTGACGCGCTGCAGGCTGGCGGTGATCACATCGTTGCGGTTGAGCTGCTGCTGGCCCAGATCGAGCATCGCCGGATGATTGAGGCTGCTGCCGCCCAGCTCGATCTGCAGCGCGCGGGCGCGATCCAGCACCACCTTGTTCGGGTCGTACAGCACGCCCCAGTCCGCGAACAGCCGCGGCAGATTCGAGCTGTGGTCGGAGAAGTCGGCGCTGGCGGTGCCGAAGGGCGTGCTGTCGAGTTCGGCGTCCGGATCGACGAACACCGCCAGATGACCGCCGCGCAGCACGTACTGGTCGAGCGCGTACTGCGCGTCCAGCGGCAGCTGCTTGGGATGGATCAGCAGCAGCACCTTGATCCCCGCATCCACCCGCTGCAGGGTGGCCGGGTTGATCATTTTAACGTCGAACTGTTGTTCGAGCTGGCGCATGACAGCCCACGGCGGCTGCCCCAGCGCGGGATCGCCGTTGACCGGCAGAGAACTGATCACGCCGATGACCGGCTTGTGCGACTGGTTCAGCTCGAACAGCAGCTTGGCGATGTCGTATTCGAGAAATGCCTCGCGCGCCGGATCGAAGAAGGGAATCGTCAGCGTGCGTTCCGGCAGGCGCTCCTCGCCCGCATCGCCGTCGGCATTCTCGGCCAGTGCGCTGCCGACCAGCCCGAAAAACACCCGCTCGCCGTTGCTGCCGCCATTGGCCGCGGTGAGGCCGCTGCCCTCGGCGCTGGCCTCGTCGTCCGAATACGGCGCCGGATCGATCACGCGCAGGCGGATGTGACCGTGCGCGCGCGCCGCCATTTCCTGCAGCATCTCGCGCACGCGCTGCTCGTAGCTGCGCAGCTGCGGCAGGTCGCGCGCCGCATGGTCGGAGAAATACAGGGTGAGGTGCAACGGCCGCTGCAGCGTGCCGACGATCTGCAGCGTGCCCGGCGTCAGCGTGTACAGCTGGTCGGCGGTGAGGTCGATCCGCGGCGCGTGTGACCAGCGGCTGCTGGCCACGATCAGCGGCACGAAGGTCAGCACCAGCAGCAGCAGCCAGCCGTACAGCACGGCGCGGCGACTGAGCCTCACCGGCGTGTGCAGCATGGCGGGCAGGCGCAGGCGGCGCATCGCGTCAGCGCGTCCGCTTGAGGTCGAGCAGCAGCACGCCGGCGATCAGCCAGCCCACCGTGCTGAGCACGAAATACAGCACGTCGCGCACGTCCAGCACGCCGCGCGCGATCGCCTCGAAATGGCGCAGCATGGAGAGCTGCCCGACCAGGTTGATCAGCTGGCGCGACAGCGTGCCGTGGAAAAAATCCAGCACCTGCGCCTGCCCGGCGAGTATCAGCAGCACGCACACCAGCGCGGTCAGGATGAACGCCACCACCTGGCTGCGCGTGAGCGCCGACAGGCAGGCGCCGATCGCGATGAAGGTGCCGGCCATCAGCCAGCTGCCGAGATAACCGGCCAGGATCACACCGTTGTCGGGCGAGCCGAGGTAGTTGACGGTGAGCCACAGCGGAAACGTCAGCAGCAGCGCCAGCCCGACGAACAGCCACGCACCAAGGAACTTGCCCAGCATCGCCTGCCACAGCGTCAGCGGCAGCGTCAGCAGCAGCTCCAGCGTGCCGCCCTTGGCCTCCTCCGCCCACATCCGCATGGTGATCGCCGGCACCAGGATCAGGTACAGCCACGGATGCATGACGAAGAACGGCTGCAGGTCGGCCTGCTCGCGCTCGTAGAAATCACCCGCGTAGAACGTGAGGATGCCGGCCAGCACCAGGAAGATCACCAGGAACACGTAGGCCACCGGCGTCACGAAATAGCTGCGCAGCTCGCGCCGCATCACCGCGCTGACCGGATTCATGCGGCGGCCTCCACGATGGCTGTGTCGATGGTGGTGGTGGTGATCTGGCGAAACACCTCGTCGAGCCGGCCTCGCTCCAGCTGAATCTCGGACACTTCCAGGCCCTGCGCGCGCAACAGCGCTTCGACCGGCTCCAGGATGCGCTGGCCGGGTTTCGGAAACACCGTGATGCGCCCGTCCAGCGCATCGATCTCGACCGCGGCCACCTGCGGCAGGCGTCCGAGCATCTCCTGCGACATACCGCCGCCCGGCGCGCTGAACGACACCGCGCCGTGATAGCGCGAGCGCCGCTCCAGCTCGGCCGGCGTGGCGTCGGCCAGCAGCTTGCCGCGGGCGATGATCACCACCCGGTTGCACAGCGCGTGCACCTCCTCCAGCAGGTGGGTGGAAATCAGGATGGTGCGTTCGCGCGCCATCGTGTCGATCAGCTGGCGCACTGCGTGCTTCTGGTTCGGATCGAGACCATCGGTGGGCTCGTCCAGCATCAGCACCGGCGGGTCGTGCAGGATCGCCTGAGCCAGTCCGACGCGCCGGCGCAGCCCTTTCGACAGCGTGTCGATGCCCAGCCCCAGCACGTCCTCCAGCTGCAGCCGCTGCACCACATCCTCGAAGCGGCGATAGCCGTCATCCGCCTTCAACCCGCGTACGCGCACGATAAACTGCAGAAATTCGCGCACGGTCATCTCGCCGTAGCTTGGCGCGCCCTCCGGCAGATAGCCCAGCGCACGCTTCGCCTTCAGCGGCTCGCGCACCACGTCGTGACCGCAGACCCGGGCGCTGCCCGAAGTGGGGATCAGGAAGCCCGCGATCATCCGCATCGCTGTGGATTTGCCGGCGCCGTTGGGGCCGAGCAGACCCAGCACCTGGCCCGGCTCCACGCGGATGCTCAGCGCGTCCACGGCGGTCAGGCTGCCATAGCATCGGGTGAGCTGGTCGGTTTCGATCATGGACGGTAGGGATCTGCTGCAGGGCGACGCATCGGTGGCCGATCAGGCCGCGCCTCGCGGTGCGACCGTGGTGCAATCTAACCCAAAAGCGCGCGGGAGTTCGCCGCGGCACGCGCGCTGCGGCGATCCGCAATGCCGAAACGAAAAGGCCCTTCCGTGCGGGAAGGGCCTTTCGACGTTGCGACTTGCCGCAGACTCAGTGAGCGGCGCTGCTGCCTGCCGAAGGGGCCGTGCTGCTGGCCGGGCTGGGCGCCGAGCTGGCGGCGGCCGGTACGCCGGTATCCGGTGCAGGCGGCAGCAGCCCGGCTATCTGCTCGGGCGTCTGCTGCGGTGCGCTGATGAGCGGCAGGTAGACGACGTGCTTGGCATAGGCGGTGATATTGCCAGTGGCGTCCTTGACCTCCGGCGTCACCAGCACGTCATAGGGCGGGTTGCTGACATCGTCGAACTGGTAACCGTGGGTCTGCGCGTAGGCCTTGAGCATATCGCGCGTCTGCGGCACGCCGGCGAAGGTGCCGTTCCACACGCCCTTCAGAGCGGCGCCACCGAACTCCAGCGTAGCGAACACGTGGCCGTCCACCGACACGCGACCGAAGCGGTCACGGCCACCCGGGCTCAGCGTGCTGCTGGCGGCAGCGGCGGTGCTGCTGGCGTCTGCCGGCGCGGCGGCGCCAAGCGCCGGTGGTGTCGGGGCGGTCAGCTGCACGCTCTGGCCGCCGATGGTCAGCGTGCTGGAGTCGATCGGCAGCGCCACGTCGAAGTCGAAGGTCTGGTCGCCATAGTTGGTGATGAACAGGGTCTGCGGCCCGGTTACATTCACACCCAGTTTCTTGGCGGCAGCCTGCAGCTCGGTCAGCGTCTTGGCCACGACGTTGTCCAGCCCGTCCACGCCGTCCTTGCGCGGGCTCGAGGTGGAGACCAGCAGCATCGGCGTCGGCTGGGTCTGCACGATGGACGGGTAGAGCTGGCTGTAGTCGACATTAGCCACGCCGGCCAGCACGTTCTGCAGGTTGTTCAGGCTGAACTGGATGAACGAGTCGGGATCGCCATGGATATAAAGATTGGCGAAGCGGTTGACCAGGTTCCAGCCGTAGGACACGTCATACGACCAAGTGACATTGGTCAGCTGCCCGCGGCTGCCCTGGCGCTCCAGATCCAGCGTGAAGTGCTTGTCCATGCCGCGCCAGCTGTTGTCCAGGTTCCAGACGATGCTGGCGTTCTTGGTATTGCTGTCGATCTTGTCGAAATCGGGGGTGGCGCTGGCGATGGTGAGGTCGCCGTTACCAACCTTGGGATCCGTGCTGGTCCAGCTGACCTCGGCACCCGGGCCGTAGGACTTGCCGGCATAGCTGAACTGCACTTTCGGATCGTACGAGCGCAGCACCGTGTACTCCGGCAGCGTGCGGAAGTTGTCTAGCACGTCGTAGGCCTGACGCATGTCCTTGCCCATGACCAGCGAGCGCTCGACGTGGCCGCTGCCTGGCATCACCACGGCCGCCAGCACACCGAGTACCGCCACGATGACCAGGGCAACAAGAAATTCAAGGACACGCATCATTCCAGAGTTCTCCGAGCGTCTCTACGCCATACCGAAAGGGTGTTGCCCCGGCCGCCACGCGGGCCTGCCCGAGGGCTTGTCCCGAGGGTCATGGCAGGGGTCGGCGAATGCCGAAGCTACGGATGTTAGCTGCTCGCGGGCCGGAACGCCATGGCGTGCTGCGCCGGCCGACGGAGGGGCCGGAAGCGAGCTGCAGCATGCGCCCCGGGGCCGCCGGGGTAGCCGGAAAAGGCCATCTCGCACGGCAGGAAATCCGGCTACGGCCGGCGCAGCGGCGCGCGCAGGCGCGGCTTCAGACGATGCCCAGCTCCAGCGCCTTCAGCACGGCACGGGTGCGGTCACGCACCCCCAGCTTGGACAGGATGTTGGAGACGTGGTTCTTCACCGTGCCCTCGGCCACCTTGAGCGAGTTGGCGATCTCCTTGTTGCTGTAGCCGCCGGAGAGCAGCCGCAGGATCTCGGTTTCGCGCTCGGTCAGCGGGTCGGGCTGTTCCAGACTGGTGAAATGGTTTTGCATCCGCGCCACGCCCGCCATCAGCCGCTGGGTGACCATCGGCGCCACCAGCGAACCGCCGCCGGCCACCGTGCGCACCGCTTCCACCAACTGCTCCAGCGAGACATCCTTCAGCAGGTAACCGCGCGCGCCGGCCTTGAGGCCCTGCAGCACCAGCTGGTCATCGTCGAAGGTGGTGAGGATGATCGTCGGCGGCAGCTCGTTGCGCGTCGACAGCGCCTGCAGCACCTCCAGCCCGCTCATGTTGGGCATGCGCAGATCCAGCAGTACCACATCGGGCTTGATCCGCGGAATATCCTGCACGGCCTGCGCGCCATCGGCGCATTCGGCCACCACACGGATGTCCCCGGCCAGATCCAGCAGCGAGCGGACGCCCTGGCGCACCAGATTCTGGTCGTCGACGAGACAAACGGAGATCATCGCGAATCCTCGCACGGACGGGGTTCATGAGCGATTGCCGGAAATCGTCGGCAGCGACTGCCGGCAACGACGCATTCTTGCACGACAGACCGAGCCACCAACATCACGACACACTCAGCGCCGGCGGCTCGAACCGGCTCGGCGCGTGCGCCAGCGCGGCGTGTTCGCCCAGCGGCAGCCGCACGGTCAGCGCAAACCCCTGGCTCACGGCGGTATCCAGCGTTACGCTGCCGCCGAACTCGGCCAGCCGCTCGCGCATGCCGGACAGGCCGTTGCCCGGTTCGACCCGCTCAGCACCGCGGCCGTCGTCGCGCGCATGCAGACCGAGCAGGCTGGCCTCGGCGTAGGCAAAAGTGAGCCAGAGGTTGCGCGCGCCGGCGTGCTTGGCGGTGTTGGTGATGATCTCCTGCGCGCAACGCAGCAGCACCTGCGCACGGCGCGGGTCCTCGACACTGAAGCGCGGCGGCATGATTACGTGCACGCTGAGGCCGGGCACGCCCTCGGTCAGGCTGCGCAGCGCCTGGGTCAGGTCGATCGCATCGTCCTGGCGCAGCTCGCTGACTGCCTCGCGCACATCGGCCAGCAGGTGCCGGGCGGTACTCTGCGCCTTGCGCACATGCGCGCCGGCGGCTTCGTTGGTGAGGTGGCTGGCCACTTCCAGGTTGAGGCTCAGCGCGGTCAGGTGGTGGCCGATCAGGTCATGCAGATCACGCGCGATGCGCATGCGCTCGGCGATGCGGCTGGACTCGGCCAGCAGCGCGCGGGTGGCGCGCAGTTCGGAGTTGAGCCGCCGCTGCGCCTCGCGCTGCTCGGTCTGCTGGCTGGCCACCGTCGAGGTGACGAACACCAGCACCGAAATGCCCAGATAGAGACTGGCCTGCAAAAAACTCAGCGCAATGCTGTGGTCGTATTCGGGGAAGGTAGCAAAGATCGCCACCAGACTGAGGTGCTGCAGCACCAGCCAGAACACCGCCAACCAGAACGGCAGCAGCCATGGCAGCACCAGCGAGGCCACCACCATCAGCATCGCGGACAGGCCGCTGTGGCTGTACCAGCCCACCGCGCCGGCGGCCGCCGTCATCAGGGTCAACCCCAGCAGCTTCAGCGCCGGATGCCGACGCGAACCGAGGTTGCTGGTCAGCAACCAGTACATCAGGCCGAAGGTGAGGTAGCACAGCGTCCACAGCAGCAGCGAGAAATTCGGCCGTTGCAGCTGGTTGAGCCGCTCGGTGGCCCAGTTGGTGATCAGCGGCGTACCCACCGAGAGGTAGGTGAAAAAGCCCGCGTAGCGGAGCAGGCGAATGTGGTTGAAGAATGGCCAGCGCATGCCGTGCATCATTGGCCGTGCCGATCATTCGCGCAATGCGCGAAAAGTCATGCCGCCCTGTGGCGCGTTGCGCAGACTGGCGACGCCGGTCGCTTTACGAAGCCTTTACAAACGTGATGTCCGATGTACCGGTATCGACCACATGGCATAATGCGCCACTGTGCGGGGCGGCTGCTCGACCTCGTTTCCGAATCCACCCTTGCGGAGCAACGAATGGCCCTTGCCATCCGCGACGTGCGCGAGCACGACCTGGAGGCGGTGCTGGCGCTGAACAATACCGCCGGTCGCTCCATCCTCGCCCTCGACGCTGCCCAGCTGCGTTACTTCCACGATCACGCCGACTACTTTCGCGTGGCGGAAATCGACGGCCAGCTGGCCGGCTTCCTGGTCGCGCTGCGCGAGGGTGGCGATTACCTGAGCCCCAACTACCGCTGGTTCGCCGCGCGCTATCCGCAATTTCTGTACATCGACCGCATCGTGATCGCCAACGCCTTCCGCCGGCATGGCCTGGGCCGCGTGTTCTACAGCGACGTACACAGCTACGCCGAAGTGCGCGTGCCACTGCTCGCCTGCGAGGTGTTCCTGGAGCCGCGCGACGACGTGGTGGTGCTGTTCCACGGCACCTACGGCTTCCAGGAAGTCGGCCAGCAGAGGATGGGCGAGGACGGACCGCAGGTGAGCCTGCTGGCACGCGACCTGCCCAGCTACGCCTATGTGCGCGACACCTGGCTGGATCACGGCGGCCTGCCCGACCAGCCGTGGCTGAGCGAGCGCGCGCATACCGCCGCGAAACGCGCCAACGCGTCGCACCCGGCGGGGGAATCGCAGCCATGAATGCCCGCATGGACACCTCCGATACCTGCGACCTGCGCTTCGGCCAGGTTGGCATCGCCTGCGTGCGCGTGCGCCGGGTGGATGCCGCCGCGCTGTGCGACGAGCTGGAGCGCCGCGTGCGCGCCGCGCCGCAGATGTTCTCGCGCGCCGCCGTGGTGCTTGACCTGAGCCACCTGCTTGACCTGCCCGACGACGGCACCGTCGACGCGCTGCTCGAAGCGGTGCGCAGCGCCGGCATGCTGCCGGTGGGGCTGGCCTATGGCACCAGCGACACCGAGGCGCTGGCCAAGCGCATGGGGCTGCCACTGATCGCCAAGTTCCGCGCCGCCTACGAACCCGCCGGCGGCGCGACCGCTGCGGCGCATCCGGAACCGGAACGGCGCGCCGCACCGGCGCCGCAGCCCGACCGGCGCGAGCCGATCCTGTCCGCACCTGCCCCCGGCGCAGCCAGCGGAGCGCAGCAGCATGCCGGCTCGGTGCGCTCCGGCCAGCAGGTGTATGCGCGCGAGCGCGACCTGATCGTCACCGGCGCCATCGCCAATGGCGCCGAGGTGATCGCCGATGGCAACATCCACATCTACGGCAGCCTGCGCGGGCGCGCAATGGCCGGTGCGCAGGGCGACGTCAAGGCGCGCATCTACGTCTCCGACTTCCGCGCCGAGCTGGTGGCGATCGCCGGCCACTATCGCGTGTTCGAACAAATTCCTGACGACCTCGAAGGCCAGTCCGTGCAATGCTGGCTCGATGGCGAGAAGCTGCTGATCGCCAAGCTCTGATCACCCACCATCCAAACCATCAAAAAAAGAACCACGCGGAGATGAGCCCTTGACTGCTGAGATTATCGTTGTGACCTCCGGCAAAGGCGGCGTCGGCAAGACCACCACCAGCGCCTCGCTGGCCACCGGCCTGGCGATGGCCGGCAAGAAGGTCGCCGTGATCGACTTCGACGTCGGCCTGCGCAACCTCGACCTGATCATGGGCTGCGAGCGGCGGGTGGTGTACGACTTCGTCAACGTCGTGCATGGGGAGGCCACGCTGAAGCAGTCGCTGATCAAGGACAAGCGCCACGATAATCTCTACGTGCTGGCCGCCAGTCAGACCCGCGACAAGGATGCGTTGACCCAGGAGGGCGTTGAGAAGGTGCTCGACGGACTGTCCGCGGACGGCTTCGACTACGTCGTGTGCGACTCCCCGGCCGGCATCGAGAAAGGCGCGCATCTGGCGATGTACTTCGCCGACCACGCGGTGGTGGTGGTCAACCCGGAGGTCTCCTCGGTGCGCGACTCCGACCGCATCCTCGGCTTGCTCGCCAGCAAGACGCGCCGCGCCGAACGCGGCGACACGCCAATCACCCAGCACCTGCTGCTGACCCGCTACAACCCGGCCCGCGTGGCGATCGGCGAAATGCTCAGCGTGAAGGACGTGGAGGAAATCCTCGGCATCAACGTGGTCGGCGTGATTCCCGAATCGGAAAACGTGCTGACCGCCTCCAACAACGGCATCCCGGTGATCGTCGACACCAACTCGCTGGCCGGCCAGGCCTACAGTGACACGGTGGCGCGGATCCTCGGCGAAGAGCGCCCATTGCGCTTCATCGACGTGCCGAAGAAAGGCTTTCTCCAGCGCGTATTCGGAGGCTGATCACGATGGGCATTCTCGATTTCCTGAAGCGCAAGCCCGAAGCCACCGCCACCGTGGCCCGGGAGCGCCTGCGCATCATCGTGGCGCAGGAGCGCTCCACCCGCGGCGCACCGGACTACCTGCCGCTGATGCGCAGCGAACTGCTCGAGGTGATCAAGAAATACGTGCACGTCGACATCGAGGCGATCAGCATCAAGCTCGAACAGGACAGCGGTCACGAAATCCTCGAACTGTCGGTGGCGCTGCCCGACGGCAAGCCCGCGGCCACCGCCGGCTGACCCGCCGATCGGCTGGCATGCCCGCGCGCGGCATTCCGCCTGCCCGGCATGCATTCCGATCCTCCTCCGCACCGCCGTCCGGCCATCGCTGCATGTCCTCTGAAACCGCCACCCTGCACGACGCCGGCGACCCGGCACCCGGCGTGATGCGCATGGGTGAGCTCGGCTTCGGCGCCGCCGCGGCGCTGCTGACCCGCTTCGGCCTCAGGCTGCAGCGGGTCGCCGACGGCGAACCGATCCCCGGCAGCTACTGGGGCGACGAGGAGGCCGGCATCATCGGCGACACCGTGCACGCGCGCGACGACACGCCGGTGCACTCGCTGCTGCACGAGGCCGGGCATCTGATCGTGCTGCCGCCGGAGCGCCGCGCCGCCGTGCACACCGACGCCACCGATTCGATCGAGGAGGAGGACGCCACCTGCTATCTGCAGATCGTGCTGGCCGATCAACTGCCCGGCGTCGGTCGCGCTCGCCTGATGGCGGACATGGACGCGTGGGGCTACACGTTCCGACTCGGCTCGACGCGTGCCTGGTTCGAGCACGACGCTGGCGATGCACGGCAGTGGCTGCTCGATCACCATCGGCCGATCCTCGACGCCGTCACCGCCATCGGCGCCTGAACAGCCATCGGATCGGCGCCGCCCCACTCTTCATCTTTCCGCAGGTCGCACCGTGCCGTCCCAGCCGCTTCCGCTCCGCATGAACGACCTGCGCCGCCGCTTGGCGCGCCGCCTCACCCGCGTGCTGCTCGGCGCACCGGTGCAGCTGCACGACGCGCCGCTGCCGCGCGCGGGCGTCTACCGCATCCTGATCTGCCACATGAGCCTCACACTGGGCAACGCGCTGCTGCTGACGCCGCTGATGCAGGAGCTGGAGGCGACTTGGCCCGGCGCGGAGATCGACGTGATCACCCGCAGCAGGATTGCACGGGTGCTGTTCGGTCACTATGGCGGTTTCAACCGGGCGTTCCAGCTGCCCGCACGCGGTGTCGGCCATCCACTGCAGCTGTGGCGCACGCTGCGCGACATGCGCAAGCTGCATTACGACCTGGCGATCGACCCCGATCCGCAGTCGCAAACCGGACGCCTGTTGCTGCGGCTGGCGCGCGCCCGCTTCAAGCTGGGCTTCAACGGGCCGAAGAAAAGCGGCCACGTGACGCATGCGGCGGCGGTACCCGACGACCTGCGCAGTACCGGCCAGCGCCCGGTATATCTGCTGCGGCATGCGCTCGGCCGTGTCACGCCGGAACAGGCCGCAGCGGGGGACTACCCGGTGCCCGACATCCGACTGGATGCGGCCGAGCTGGCGTGGGGCCGGCGTACCCTGCAGCGGGTGCTGGACCAGCCGCAGGCCAGCACCGGTGGCCGCAGCAAGGTCATCGGCATCTTCGCCAATGCCACCGGCCCCAAGTGGCTCGATGCGGCGTGGTGGGACACCCTGCTGCAGGTGCTCGAAGCCGCGCTGCCCGACGCCCGGCTGGTCGAGATCATTCCGCACTTCGGCCGCTCGCTGCTGGACTCGCGCTACCCCGCCTACTATACCGGCGACCTGCGCAAGCTGGCCAGCGTGCTGGGCAGCCTGGACGCCCATGTCAGCCTGGACTGCGGCGTGATGCACCTGGCCTGCGCCGCGGGCGCGCCCACGCTGGGAATCTTCACCACCACCCACGCCGACGAGTGGGGGCCGTACGGCCCCCACAATCACGTCCTGCGCGCCCACGACCTGCCGCCCGCGACGATCGCGCGCGAGGTGGCCACGCTGATCGGCGCGCTGCCCGCCCGCCGGCTGCCGCCGGTCTGATCGCGGCCGCGCTGCGGGCACTGGCTCCGCCGCAGGCGCCGTTCTAGAGTTCCGGCCAGCCTGTCCCACCGCGTCACGCTGGAGGCCACCATGACCACGCGCCGGTTGGTGCTGCTGTTCGACGGCACCTGGAACAAGCCCGAGTCGAACACCAACGTGGAGCGCCTGCGCCGGCTGATCGCCGCGCAGGACGCCGACGGCAACCCGCAGCTGGTCAACTACGTCGCCGGCGTCGGCGTCTCGGCCGGGCTCAGCCACGTGCTGGGCGGCGCGTTCGGCTACGGCCTGTCGGGCAACGTGCGCGACGGCTACCGCTGGCTGTGCGAGACGTGGCAGCCGGGTGACCAGCTGTACCTGTTCGGCTTCAGCCGCGGCGCCTACACCGCGCGCAGCCTCGGCGGCATGCTGCGCAAATGCGGCCTGCTGCGGCGCGGCGCCGACGGCAAGGTCGCCGCCGCCGCGATCGCCGCCGCCTATGATTTCTACCGCGACAGCACGATCAAGCCGGGTGATCCGGCGGCGGTGGATTGGCGCGCACGCCGCTCGATCGAGATCGCCATCCACTTCATCGGCGTGTGGGATACGGTCGGCGCGCTGGGCATCCCCGATACCGCCTCGTGGTTTCCATTCGCCCGCGCGCGCTACCAGTTCCACGACACCGAGTTGAGCAAGATCGTTCGCTACGCCTACCAGGCGCTGGCGCTGGACGAGCACCGCGCCGATTTCGCGCCGACCGTATGGACACGCAACCCGGACACGCTGAAACCCGGCGAGACGCTCACCGAGAAGAAGCCCGAGCAGATGGAGATCGAGCAGCGCTGGTTCATCGGCGCGCATGGCGACGTGGGCGGCGGCTACCTGCGCGACGGCGCCGGGCGCCGGCCCGATCCGCTGCCCGAACTGCCGCTGGCGTGGCTGCAGCGCAAGGCGATCGCGGCGGGCCTGGGCTGCAGCGCGCAGGTGATCCCGGCGGCCGACGCCGACACCGGCGTGCCGCGCAATTCCTACGCGGAGTTCATGGGCGGCCTGTACAAGCTGTTCAAGCCGCCGTTCGACCGCACGCTCGGCACCGGCGTCAACGAACAGGTGGACGACTCGGTCTGGCAGCGCTGGCTGGCCGACCCCGGCTACCGCTCGCCGACGCTGGTGCAGGCGCTGGCGCGCGGCGTCGTGCTGCTGTCGCTCGAGGCGGTGGCGCCCACGCCGCGGCCCGCGTGAGCTTCGCCGCAACCGGCCGACGCCGCCGGCGCTCGCGTTGCCCGCTCAGTGCGGCTCGACGATCTCCGCCTGCAGCGCCATGCCGGCATCCGCCGGCGCCAGCTGCCGATCCAGCGGCCGGCGGCTGATCGCGCCATACCAGCGCCACGAGAGCGCGCCGACCACGGTCAGCGCCGTGGCTCCCAGCGCGAGCTGCAGCATGCTGGCGGACAGCAGCGGCGACAGCACGCCGGCCACCACGCTGCACAGCAGCAGGCTGGCAAACGCCTGCACCGAGGAAATGCCGCCACGCTGCTGCGGAAACCGGTCCAGCAGCAGCAGCGTGAGGGTGGGAAACGCCAGCTGCACGCCGACCCCGTGCACGATCAGCGGCAGCACCGACCACGGCAGGCGCGGCGCCGCCCACGCCCATGCCAGCAGCAGATGCAGGGCACACGCCAGCAGCAGCATCGCGTAGCCGAGGTTGACCGTGAACTGCGCGCTGCGCCGCCCGGCCAATCGGCCGGACAGCCAGGCCCCGCCGACCAGGCCCAGCACCACCGGCACGAACAGCCACGGAAAGCCCTGCGCCGGCAGCCGCAGCAGGCCGCGCACGATACCCGGCGCCGAGGCGATGTACAGGAACAGCCCGGCAAAGTTGACCGAGCTGGAAATCAGCAGCGGCCAGAACAGCCGGTCGCGACCGAACGCGCGATAGCTCGCCAGCAGCAGACGCGGCGCGAACGACGTGCGCCGCTCGAGCGGGTGGCTTTCCTGCAGCAGCAGGCCCAGCGCCAGCGCCAGCACCGCGGTGAAACCGGTCAGCACCCAGAAGATGCCGTGCCAGCCGCCCAGCGGCAGCAGCAGCGCGCCGACCATCGGCGCGATCACCGGCGCCACCCCGAAAATCATCATCACCCGCGACATCAGCCGCTGCGCGGCGGCACCCTCCAGGCTGTCGCGGATCAGCGCGCGCCCCACCACCAGGCCGGCGCCGGCGCACACGCCCTGCAGGGCGCGACAGCCCAGCAGCATCGCGAACGAGGTCGAGCGCGCCGCACCGACCGAAGCCAGCGCGTACACCAGGATGCCGCCGACCATCACCGGCTTGCGCCCGATCGCATCGGAGATCGCCCCATGAAACAGGCTCATCGCGGCGTAGGTGATCAGGTACACGCTGAGCAGCTGCTGCAGCACGGTGGCATCCACCCCGAAGCGCGCGCCGATCAGCGGAAACGCCGGAAACACCGCGTCGATCGAGAACGGCCCGATCATCGACACCGCGGCCAGCAGCCAGGGCAGGCTGCGCTGCACGGTGCGCGGGGTTGCATGCATGGCGGGCCGTGGCGGGCGGAAGGAGGGCCGCGTAAGTATAGGGCTGGCCGAGAATCCTGCGGAACGTGCGGCGCTTGACGGGCAACCGCCCCGATCGACTAGGATGCCCACTCGGGAGATGGCATGCCTCCCGTTGTGCGCAAGCTGCCGGCGTGCGCGCGACAAACCGCCTCTCACCCTTCGGCGTTGAGGCTGATGATGCCTGCACCACCGGCTTCCGGCGGCGCAGGCATGCCTGCCACCGCGGCAACCGGACACTTGGTTCTGTCAGGAGACGCGCTCGTGGGGTTTACCGGATTTGTGGCGGTTGGCATCGGCGGCATGATCGGCTGCTGGTTGCGCTGGGGGCTGGGTGTGCTGCTCAACCCGCTGTTTCCCACCCTGCCGCTGGGCACGCTGGCGGCCAACCTCGCCGGTGGCCTGCTGATGGGCTGCGTGATGGGCCTGTTCGATCATTTCCAGGCGCTGCCGCCGGCGCTGCGGCTGTTCGTGTTCACCGGATTCCTCGGCGGCCTGACCACCTTCTCGACCTTTTCGGCGGAGTCCGCCACGCTGCTGCTGCGCCAGCAGTACCTGTGGTTCAGCGGCCACGTCGTGGTGCACGTCGCCGGTTCGCTGGCGATGACCGTGCTCGGCATCACGTTGACCCGCAGCCTGCTGCGCCATTGATCGGGGAAATCGCATGAATCAGGAAACCGTGCAAACCGGCGTGCATCTGAATTTCTACTGCCACCTGCGCGCCAGGCACGCTGGCATGCTGCTGTCCGAATGGCTGCTGGAACAGGCGCGCGACCACGGCCTCGGCGGCGGCTCGGTGTTCCGCGCGATCGCCGGCTTCGGCCGCCACGGCGTGCTGCACGAGGAGCAGTTCTTCGAGCTGGCCGACGACCTGCCGGTGCGGGTGGAGTTTCTGCTGCGCGAGGATCAGGCCGAACTGCTGCTGCAGCGCGTGCGAGCCGCCGGCGTCGAGGTGGTCTACGAGCGCGCGCCGGCCAGCTTCGCGGTGCTCGGCAAGCGCTGATTTGACCGCGGTCTCCCTGCAACGCGAGGTCACGCATGGGCCAGGACAGTCTGAAACGCCGCGCCGGCGAATTGCTCGAACAGGCTGGCATCCGCCTCGATGGCAGCGCGCCGACCGACCTGCGCGTGCACGACCAGCGCCTGTATGCGCGCGTGTTCGCGCACGGTTCGCTGGGGCTGGGCGAGGCCTACATGGACGGCTGGTGGGATGCCGACGACCTGCCCGGCCTGTGCACCCGCCTGCTTCTGGCCGGGCTCGACCAGGGGCTGAAAACCCTCGATGTCCTGTTGGCGCACCTCAAGGCACGCTTCATCAACCTGCAGCGCGGCGAACGTGCCTTTGAAGTGGGCAAGCTGCACTACGACCTCGGCAACGACCTGTTCCGGGCGATGCTGGGGCAGCGGCTGGTGTATTCCTGCGGCTACTGGGCGAAGGCGGACAACCTCGACGACGCGCAGGCGGCCAAGCTCGACCTGGTCTGCCGCAAGCTGCAGTTGCGGCCCGGCCAGCGCGTGCTGGACATCGGCTGCGGCTGGGGCGAGGGGCTGAAGTACGCCGCCGAACGCTACGGCGTGGCCGGCGTCGGCATCACCATCTCGCAGGAGCAGGCCGAGTACGCGCGCGCGCTGTGCGCCGGGCTGCCGATCGAGATCCGCCTGCAGGACTACCGCGACATCGACGAACGCTTCGACGCGGTGTACTCGATCGGCATGTTCGAGCACGTCGGTGGCCGCAACTACCGCAGCTATTTCGAGGCCGTGCGGCGCTGCCTGAGAGAGGACGGCCTGTCGCTGCTGCACACCATCGGCAGCCACGGTGCGCCGGCGCAGCCCGATCCGTGGATCGAGAAATACATCTTTCCGAACTCGATGATCCCCGCCGCCAGCCAGGTCACCGTGGCGCTGGAGAACCTGTTCGTGATCGAGGACTGGCACAACTTCGGCGCCGACTACGACCGCACCCTGATGGCCTGGC
>JAJYSM010000045.1 GCA_021793575.1 Pseudomonadota bacterium | reverse complement strand
CTGACGACACGCACGTCCCACGTTGGCCGCGGTGCGAATACCGTCGAAATTGCCGCGGGACACACCGCCTTGTTCACCCTCAGATAGGTGGGGTCAGCGGCTCGCAATTAACGCGGGTCGTAACAGCCGGTCAGCCGGGCCCGTCGGCCAGCAGGCAGCCGTTCTTGCCGTGCCGCTTGACCTCGTACATAGCGCGGTCAGCGGCCAGGATCAGCTGCTCGTCGGCATCGGCCCGGTCGCTGGAGACATACGGTGCGATGCCGATGCTGGCGCCGATGCGCACCTCGATCGCGTGGCCGCCGACGTTCAGCGCGTAGGGTTCGCCGAGCGACGCACACAGTTTCTGGCACAGCTGCAGCGCGAGCTGCGGCTCGTCGATGTCCTCCATGATCAGCGCGAACTCGTCACCGCCCAGCCGCGCCACCGTGTCGTTGCTGCGCAGCTCGGCGGTGAGGCGCGCGGCGATCTGCTGCAGCAGCGCATCGCCGGCGGCGTGGCCATGGGTGTCGTTGACGCTCTTGAAGCCGTCGATGTCGAGGCACGCCAGGGCAAAGCCGCCGCGGTGGCGGTTGGCGCGCTGGATCGCGCTGTGCAGGCGGTCGCGCGCCAGCATCCGGTTGGGCAGGCCGGTCAGCATGTCGTGGCTGGCCTGGTGACGCACCAGCGCCTCCACGCGCTGGCGCTCGGCGATCTCGACGACCAGTTGCTGGTTGCGCTCGGACAGGTCGGCCAGTGCCTGCTGCAGTTCGGCACGTGCCGCGTACAGTTCCAGGAACACATGCACCTTCGACTGCAGGATCACGTCGTTGATCGGCTTGGCGATGTAGTCCACCGCGCCGGAGCGGTAGCCCTTGAGCTTGTTGAGGTCGTCGGCGTAGGCGGCGGTGACGAAGATGATCGGCGTGTCGCGCAGGTGCTCGGTCTCGCCCAGCAGCGTCGCCACCTCGAAGCCGTCCATGTCGGGCATGTTGACGTCGAGCAGGATCAGCGCGAACTCGTGATCCAGGCACAGCGCCAGCGCCTCGTTGCCGCTGCTCGCCTCGAGGATCTGCGCACCGCTGTGCGCGAGCAGGCGCCGCATCGCCACCAGGTTGGCGGTGGTGTCGTCGACGACGAGAATTTTCGGCAGCATCAGGTTCATGGCAAGCAAAGTCGGTTGAGCAGCGGAGCGATCAGGTCCAGTGGCAGGCAGTGGTCGGCGCCGGCGGTATCCAGTGCCGCCTGCGGCATTGCGGCGGCATCGGCGCTGACGGGTGTCTGTACTACGGCGATCCCTCCGCGTGCGCGGATCTGCGCCAGTCCGTCGGCACCGTCACGGCTGGCTCCGGTCAGGATCACCCCGATCGCCCCGGCCAGATAGACCTCGGCCACCGAACCGAACATCACGTCGATCGACGGTCGCGAAAAACATACCTGTCGGTCCACCGACAGCGCAAAGCGCCGGTCGCTCTCGAGCAGCAGATGATAGCCACCCGGTGCCACCTGCACGGTGCCGCCGCGGGCCGGCCAGCGCTCCAGCGCCTCGATCACCGGCAACGCGCAGTGGCGTGCCAGCAATTCGCACAGCAACGCCACGCTGCCGCCCGTGTGGGAGCACACCAACACCGTCTGCGGCAGGTCGGGAGCAAGGCCGCCCAACAGTACCCGCAGCGCGTTGAAGCCGCCGGTCGAACATCCGATCGCGATCGCCTCAGGCCGGGTCATGCTGCGCCTTCGGCGACGCCGCGCGCGTAGCGCCGGTACAGCCTCCGGCCGGCATCGAGCACGCTGAAGTCGGCTGCCACCGGCGCGAACTCCAGCGTCTCGCGCAGCCCCAGACAGAGGTAACCGCCGCGCACCAGGCTGTCGCGGAACAGCGTCAGCGTTCGGTTCTGCAAGGGGTTGGAAAAATAGATCAGCACGTTGCGGCAAAGCACAAGATGGGCTTCGCAAAACACCTCGTCGGAGACCAGGTTGTGACTGGTGAACGTGATGTTGCGTGCCAGCCGCTCGTGCAGCTTGAGGTAGTCGTAACGGGCGCTGTAGTAGTTGGCCAGCGACTGGCTGCCGCCGGCCTCCAGGTAGTTGCGCGACCACAGCTGCGCATCCCTGGCCGGGTAGATGCCTTCGCGCGCCCGCTGCAGCGCCTCGGGGTTGAAGTCGGTGGCGAAGATGTGGCTGCGCTCGTACAGCCCGGCTTCTTCCAGCAGGATCGCCAGCGAGTAGGCCTCCTGGCCGTGCGCGCAGCCTGCCTGCCAGATGTTGATCTGCGGATACGAGGCCAGCATCGGCAGCACCTGCTCGCGCAGGGCACGAAACACCGCCGGGTCGCGAAACATCTCCGATACCGGCACCGACAGGCCCTGCACCACCTGGGTCACGAAGTCCGCCTCGTGCAGCAGCCGCGCCGTGAGCGCGCTGATGCTCACGCAGCGGTGATCGTGCACCAGCTGCCGCACGCGCCGGGTCAGCGAGGCCGGCGCGTACTGGCTGAAATCGTGGCCGTGCCGGCGCCGCAGCGCCTGCACGAACAGATCCAGTTCGATCTGCTCCAGTTCGAGATCGTTTGGTGGCGTTGGGATCATCAAGGCTGCAGCCAAACGCGCAGCATGGACGCCAGCTTGTCAATATCGATCGGCTTGGACAGGTAGTCGCTGGCACCGGCCTCCAGGCACAGCTCGCGGTCGCCGCGCATCGCCTTGGCGGTCAGCGCGATGATCGGCAGCGTGGTGAACTGCGGCTGCGCGCGGATCGCGCGGATCGTCTCGTAGCCGTCCATCACCGGCATCATGATGTCCATCAGCACCACCTCCGGCACGGCGTCATCGGCCAGCGCCTTGAGTGCTTTCTGGCCGTCCTGCGCCATGCTCACCTGCAGGCCCCAGCCGCGCAGCACCCGCGACAGCGCGAACAGGTTGCGCATGTCGTCGTCCACCAGCAGCACGCGGTGGCCCGTCAGCTCGCCGGGCGGTGCGGCGGCACCCGCTTCGGTGCGGCGCGGCGCGTGCTGGATGCTGTGCAGGAACAGGCTGACTTCGTCGAGCAGCCGCTCCGGCGAGCGCGCACCCTTGACCACGATGGAGTCGGTGTACTGGCGCAGCCGCAGGTTTTCCTCGCGGCTCAGGTCGCGCCCGGAGTACACCACCACCGGCGGCACGCCGCCGGGCGCTTTGGCCAGGTGTTCGAGCAGATCCATGCCGGACATGCCGGGCAAGCCCAGGTCCAGCACGATGCAGTCGTAGCGCGTCTGCGCGGATAGCTCCAGCGCCTGCTCGGCCGAACCGGCCTCGTCGATCAGCACGCCATCGGCGCGCAGCATGGTGCGCACGGCGGTGCGCGAATCCGCCTCGTCGTCGATGATCAGCAGCCGCCGCGGTTGCCCTTCGGAAAAGTGCAGCAGGCGCTCGAACGCGGCGCCGATCGACTCACGGCTGACCGGCTTGGTGAGAAAGCCGACCGCGCCCAGCTCCAGCCCGCGCGAGGCCTCGTCGGTGGCGGAGATGAAGTGCACCGGGATCGTGCGGGTGGCGGGATCGGCCTTGAGCTGATCCATCACCGTCCAGCCGTCCATCGCCGGGAGCATCACGTCGAGCAGGATGCCGGTGGGGCGATGCGTGCGCGCCAGCTGCAGGCCCGATTCGCCATCGCTGGCGGCCAGCGCCCGATAGCCCTTGCGATGGATCATGTCGATCAGGATGCGCGCAAACGCCGCGTCGTCCTCGATCACCAGGATGCTGGTCTGGCCCGGCAGCAGCGAGCCGCGGTCGTCTGCGATGGCATCCGGCAGCAGGTGCGGCGAACCTGTTCGCGGCAGCGTGGGGGCGGGTGCATGCGTCGTCGCGGGCGCGACGTGGTCGTGTGACTGCATCGGCGGCAGCTCCGGCAGCAGCACGCTGAAGCGGCTGCCGCTGCCGCTTTCGCTGTGCACGCTGATATCGCCGCCCAGCAGCACGGCCATCCGCCGCGAGATCGCAAGGCCCAGCCCGGTGCCGCCGAATTGCCGGCTGGTGCTGGCATCCACCTGCTCGAACGCGTTGAAGATCTGCTGGAACTTGTCCTGTGGTATGCCGATGCCCGAATCGCTGATGCTGATCGCGATTAGCGACTGTCCCTGCAGCGTTGCGGGTACCTCAATCGTGCCGTCGGGGCGGCCGATGCGCACGCTGACCGCACCGTGCGCGGTGAATTTGAACGCGTTGCCGAGCAGGTTGTTGGTGATCTGCTCCAGCTTGGTGCCGTCGGTGTGCAGGATCGCCGGCAGGCCGGGCTCGATCTCCACGCTGAAGTCGAGGCCCTTGTCCGTGGCCACATGCGCGAACGTGCGCTGCAGCCGCCGCTGCAGGTCGGCCAGCGGCAACTCGTCGAGCACCAGCTCCATCTTGCCTGCCTCGATCTTGGACAGGTCGAGGATGTCGTTGATCAGGTGCAGCAGGCTGCTGCCGGCGTCGTGGATGATGCGCGCCGATTCGATCTGCTCGGCATCGAGGTTGCCGGTGTCGTTGTCGGCCAGGCTGCGCGACAGGATAAGTAGGCTGTTCAGCGGCGTGCGCAGCTCGTGCGACATGTTCGCCAGGAACTCCGACTTGTACTGGCTCGCCCGCGCCAGCTCGTCGGCTTTTTCGGCGGTTTCCTGCTGCAGTTCCTCCAGCACATATCGCTGCCGGTTCAGGCTCTCGGTCTTCTCGCGCAATTCCTCGTTGGAGGCCTGCAGCTCCTCGGCCTGCACGCGCAGTTCCTCCTCCGAGGTGATCAGCCGCTCGGACTGCTCCTCCAGCTCGGCCGTCTTTGCCTGCAGTGCCTCGTTGTTCTCGCGCAGCACTTCCTTCTGCTGGCGCATCACCAGCTCCGACACGCGCAGCGCGTCGGCTTGCTCCTGGGTCTGCTGCAGCAGCTCCTGCGTGCTGATGCTGCGGTTGAGATTTTCCAGGCTGAGGCCGACGATCGGCAGCAGCTCCTCCAGCAATTCAAGTTGCGCCGGCGTCAGCGCGCTGAAGCCGGCCATTTCCAGCACGCCGATCAGGCAACCGCGATACAGCACCGGCAGGATCGTGACATGGCTGGGCAGCGCATCGCCGCTGCCCGAGTCGATGTGCACGTAATTCGGCGGCACGTTGTCCAGGATGATCGGCGTGCGGTCAGTCGCACACTGGCCCGCCAGTCCCTCGCCGGGCAGGTAGCTGTCCGCCGCGACGTGGCCCAGGCGCAGGCCATAGCTGCCCAGCAGGTCGAGTCGCAAGCGGGTGTCGTCGTAGGAATAGAACAGCGCCACGCCGACCTTGAACAGTGGCACCACCTCGCTCACCAGCCACTGCCCGAACTCGCGGTGGGTGGTGGCCTGCTGCAGCCGCTGCGAAACGTCCGTCACCTGGGTTTTCATCCAGCTCTGGCCCTTGATATCCAGGGCCATCTGGCGGAACACCTGCAGCGCGCGGGCGATCTCGCCGATCTCGTCGCGGCGGTCGAGCCGGTGGATCTCGAAATCGTGGTCGTGATTGGCCAGCCGGCCCATCAGGTCAGTCAGCCGGCGCAGCGGCCGGGTGACCAGGCTGGAGGTCAGCCGAATTTCGCTGATGCCGAGCAGGATCCCCAGCAGCACCGCCAGCACATTGACGATCTCGGTGGTGCGCAGCGTGCGATCCAGCCGCAGGTTGCGGATGACCAACAGCTGGTTTTCCGTCTCTGCCATTTGGTCGAGTGCTGCGGTCAGATCGTCGATATGCACGGTGCGCTTGTGCATGTAGTCCGCCTGGATCCGCTCACGCTCCGGCGCCGTGGCCGGATCGGCATAGCTCAGCCGCGCCAGCGGATGGATCGCGGTATCGGCCACCTCGCGCCGCCAGCGGCTGGTGATCGTCTCGACGCTGTCCAGTCGCGTTTGTTGCAGCGGATCATCGAGCGTCAGCTGGCGCAGGCGACCAATGCGTTGGTGTAGTGCGAGGCTGGCATCCTCGAACATCCGCCGCTCGTTCACGTCTTGCGTCAGCAGGTAGCCGCGTGCACTGGCCTGACCGGTGAGCGCCGCGCGCTGCACGCCGTCCAGCTCCAGCAGCACCTGGTAGGTATGCATCGCCCAGCGGCGGTTGCTGTTCTGCTGCAGCAGCGAGTACAGCGTTGCCAGGCTGGTCAGCAGGAACAGTCCCAGCAGCAGGCCGATCGCCAGCATTGTCTTGCGCTGCAGCGGTTGATCATCCAGCCAGGAATTGCGTGAGCGGGTTGTGGTCATGCGTGCGGCCATCACGGTTCGGGGGCGGGTTTGACCGCGCTGGCCGAAATGACCGCCGCGGCAGTGACAGAGTAACTGCTGCAGGCGCCGGAACACGACAGGCTGGGGGTCGGCTCAGCGCCGCCGCCACGGTACCAGCGAGCCGCGCCGTCGTGCCACCCGCCGCAGCGCCAGCGTGACGATGGAACACCGCAGCAGCGCCACCACCGACGCCTCCGCGCCAAACGCGCCGTCGCTCAGCCAGCCCGGCCCGCGTTGCGCTGGGAGATCAGCCAGCCGTGCGCCGGCAGGCCCGACACCGGGATGCCGTACACCGAGCCCTGCATGATGTTCCACGCCGCATGCAGGCCGATGCATGCGATGACTCTACCGGCCGTGATCGACGCCGCCACGCTTTTGGCGGGGAGCGACTTCAGTCGCGATGCCGTTCGATCCGCCAGCGTCGCATGGTGCCCGTCTACAGCGCGACCGCGGCCGCGTGCTCGCGCGTGTTGGCAAAGCGCACCTGCGGCCAGCGCTCCTGTGCCAGCTGCAGGTTCACCCGCGTGGGCGCGATGTAGACCAGCTCGCCGGCGCCGTCGATGGCGAGGTTCATCGCGTTCTTCTCGCGGAACTCGGCCAGCTTCTTCTCGTCTTCGCAGTGCACCCAGCGCGCGGTGGTCACCGTCACCGGCTCGAAGCTGGCGTCGACGTTGTACTCGTCCTTCAGGCGATACGCCACCACGTCGAACTGCAGCACGCCGACCGCGCCCAGGATCAGGTCGTTCGACATCAGCGGCCGGAAGAACTGCGTCGCGCCTTCCTCGCTGAGCTGGGCCAGGCCCTTCTGCAGCGCCTTCATCTTCAGCGGATCGCGCAGCCGTGCACGACGGAACAATTCGGGGGCAAAGTTCGGGATGCCGGTGAAATTGATCGGCTCGCCTTCGGTGAAGGTGTCGCCGATGGTGATGGTGCCGTGGTTGTGCAGACCGATCACGTCGCCGGGGTAGGCCGTTTCCACGATCTCGCGGTCGCTGGCCATGAAGGTGAGCGCGTTGGCGATGCGGATGTCTTTGCCGGTGCGCGTCTGGATCATCTTCATGCCGGCGTTGTAGGTGCCCGAGCACACGCGCATGAAGGCCACGCGGTCGCGGTGCGCGGGGTCCATGTTGGCCTGGATCTTGAACACGAAGCCGGTGAGTTTCTCCTCCTCCGGCTGCACCTCGCGGCTCAGCGTGCCGCGCGGGCGCGGCGCGGGCGCGTGCTCGACGAAGAAATCCAGCAGCAGCTGCACGCCGAAGTTGTTCACCGCCGAGCCGAAGAACACCGGCGTCTGCCGCCCGGCGAGGTATGCGTCCATGTCGAACGACGGCGCGGCACCCTGCACCAGCTCCAGTTCGTCACGCAGCTCACGCATCGCATCCATGCCGATCTTCTCCAACAGGCCCGGCGCATCGAGGCCATGGAAGATGGTCGAATCCTGCCGGGTGAAATTCTTGCCCGGTTCGAACACGTGCACCTCGTCCAGCAGCAGGTGGTACACGCCCTTCAGCCGCTTGCCCATGCCGATCGGCCAGGTCACCGGCGCGCAGGCGATGCCCAGCACCGACTCCACTTCGTCCAGCAGCTCGATCGGTGAGCGACCCTCGCGGTCGAGCTTGTTGATGAAGGTCATGATCGGCGTGTCGCGCAGCCGGCACACCTCCATCAGCTTGATCGTGCGCTCCTCCACGCCCTTGGCGCAGTCGATCACCATCAGCGCCGAATCCACCGCGGTCAGCACGCGGTAGGTGTCCTCGGAAAAGTCGGCGTGGCCCGGCGTGTCGAGCAGGTTGACGATCTTGCCGTCGTACGGAAACTGCATCACCGACGAGGTCACCGAGATGCCGCGCTCCTTTTCCAGCGCCATCCAGTCGGACGTCGCATGCCGCGCCGCCTTGCGCCCCTTCACCGAACCCGCCATCTGGATCGCGCCGCCGAACAGCAACAGCTTCTCGGTCAGCGTGGTCTTGCCCGCGTCAGGGTGGCTGACGATGGCAAACGTGCGGCGGCGGCGGGTTTCTTGCAGGTGGGTGGACATGCGATGCGGGTCGGGTTGAACGCGAACCGGCAATTGTAGCCGGGATCGCCGCACCCTCGAGGTGGCAGCGCGGCCTTGGGTACGCGCGCTTACTCCGGATGCGGTTCGCTGCTGGGCTTCGGCTAGCGCCGCCAGTCGATCAGGCTGCGAAACCTGCCGAAATCAATGAATGCACTCCCCCGCCTCCACGGGCGGGCGGTACCCGATGCGGAACAAGCCCCAGTGCTGTCCGTGCACGTAGATCGGCGAGGAAATGTCGTACATGGTCTCGCCGGTATCGCGTTTGTAGGTATGCAAGAGATATGGCTTGCGATTTGCTGTCGCCCGCTGCGAGGTGCGGTCGTTGAAGAACCGCTTCGAGCGGCTGCAACGGATGTCCGTGTCGTAATTGCCGGTCAACGGCTGCGCAAACTTGTGGTTATGCGTGCCGATGTAGCAGTGATCATCCATCGCACAGGCAAAGGTCACTTCCGGGTTCGACTCCAGAATAGGCTCCTGGATCACCGGCAGCACCTCGTCGGTATAGCCGTCGTAGGTGGTGTGGAATTTTTCCGGCTTGCTGCCAGGCACCGGCTGATAGTGGCGGTCCAGCAACGCTTCGAGCGAGATGCGTTGGCTTTCCACATCGCTTTCGAACTGCTTGCCGATCCGATGCGCGGCATCCTGCACCACCGCGCGCAGCCTCAGGTGCAACGGATTGGCCTGATCGAACGTGGCCTCGAACAGCTCTTCGGCCACGTCGGCCTGCCCCAGGCTGGCATTGGCGGCCTTCGGCAATTCGCTTTCGGTGTAGGCCAGTCCATCGAGCATCACCTGCACTGCTGCAGAAATCTGGCGCGTTGCCTCAACATGGCTACTTGCCATGGTGGCGATGTGCTGAATTTCCTGTTCCGACTCTGCAGCCAGCCGTCCGATGCCGGCCAGCAGACTTACCGCAGCTGTCGCCTGTGCGGCGCCTTGGTTCACGTCCTCACTCAGTGACTGCATGCTGGCAACGGTCCGGTCGGCCTGCTGGTTTACCGCCTCCAGCGACTTGACGATATCGATCGATGCGTCGCGCGCCTTGTTTGCGAGCGCCCGTACCTCGTGCGCAAGCACCGCAAACCCCTTGCCATGCTCACCTGCCTGGGCCGAGATGATCGAGGCATTGAGTGATATCAGGTGCGTTTGCATGGCAATTTCGCCGATGACATCCGCCACCCGCTGGATATGTGTGGATTGCTCCTGCAAGGTGCGCATATCAGCGGCCGTCGCTGTCGCGCGGTCGCGCGCATTCTGGAAACTTTCCAGTCCGCGGCTGATCTCGGCGCGACCCCGCTCGCTTTCGAGTCGGGAGCGGCTGGCGACCTCGCAGGCCCGACCCGAACCCTCCGCGATGCTCTGTGTGGCTTCGGCAATTACCTCGGCATGGCGCGCGATGTCGCGCGCATGGATCAGGTCCTGGCTGGTCTTGCCCTTGAGACGATCAAGGAAGAACGAGTTCTCGGCACCGCCGAGCATGATGCGCTCGACCCTCGCCGCGATGTATTGCGCCAGCCCGTTTCTGGCTGACGGGCGACGTCTCGGGATGCGCCATGCGAACGCCGAAAACGCCGCTCCGGCCTGCGCGTATAAGGTCGGATTCCATGCCCCGCCTGACTTGACACCCAACCACAGGGCCGCACTTGTCGTATGGCAACCAGCATTCACAAGAATTTGGTGCAACAGGTACATGGCGCATCCTCGCAAGGCGATATGGCACGGCCGACCCTGTGAACACGCGCGTCGATCGGATCGCGGCCAATTGGCTATCGGCCGTTTCACAGGGTTCTTGATGGTTCAACGCACATCTGAAGACCATCAGCCACCTCGTCTGCGCCAGGCCCCGGCACTGGTCGAGAGCCAGTCGTTTCATCCGGCTCAGCCAACCGGTACCTGAGGAGTAACCACACGGATCGAGAGAGCGGAAATCACGCGGGTCCGGTGGCACAAAAACCAGAAAGCCCGGGGATCACTCCCCGGGCTTTCTGGTTTGGCGCTGACCGCGAGGCCAGCACCCTGTCGAAAACGAAGCCTTACCTCGCCTCCTTCTCCATCAGCTTCTCGACCATGCTGGCCGGCACTTCCTCGTAGTGATCGAAGATCATGGTGAAGTTGCCGCGGCCGCTGGTGGCCGAGCGCAGGAAGTTGATGTAGCCGAACATTTCGGACAACGGCACGAAACCCTGCACGAAGGCGTTGGTACCCTTCTGGCCCTGCTCGGTGATCGAGCCGCGACGACGGTTCATGTCGCCGATCACGTCGCCGAGGTAGGTCGCCTCGGTGACCACTTCCAGCTTCATCACCGGCTCCAGCAGCTTCGGCTTGGACAGCTTCTGCGCCTCGCGGAAGCAGGCGCGGGTGGCGATTTCGAAGGCCAGTGCCGAGGAGTCGACGTCGTGGAACTTGCCGTCGATCAGGCGCGCCTTGAAGTCCAGCACCTGGTAGCCGGCAACCTGACCCTGGCGGGACTCCTTGACGATGGCCTGCTCCACTGCCGGGATGAACTCGCGCGGGATGCGACCACCGACCACTTCGTCGGAGAACACCACGCCCGAGCCCGACTCACCCGGCTCGAAGATGATCTTCACCTCGGCAAACTGACCCGTGCCGCCGGTCTGCTTCTTGTGCGTGTAGGTGTGCTCGACGGTCTTGCCGAAGGCTTCGCGGAAGCTGACCTTGGGCTTGCCCATGTTGGCGTCCACGCCCAGCTCGGTGCGCATGCGGTCGATGGTGATTTCCAGGTGCAGCTCGCCCATGCCCTTGAGCACGGTCTGGCCGGTTTCCTGGTCCACTTCCATCCGCAGCGACGGATCGGCCTTGACCATCTTGTAGAGCGCGGTGGACATCTTGTCGACGTCGCCGCGCGTCTTCGGTTCGACCGACACGCTGATCACCGGGTCGGGGAAGCGCATGCGCTCCAGCAGGGCCGGATGCGCCGGATCGGACAGCGAATCGCCGGTCTCGGTGTCCTTCATCGAGACGAAGGCGCAGATGTCGCCGGCGCGCACTTCGTCGATTTCCTTGGTGGCGTTGGCCTGCACTTCCACGATGCGGCCCACGCGCTCCTTCTTGCCGCGAGTGACGTTTTGCAGGGTGTCGCCCTTCTTGATCACGCCCGAATACACGCGGCAGAAGGTCAGCGTGCCAAACTGGTCGTTGATGACCTTGAACGCCAGCGCGCGCGCTGGGGCGTCGTCAGTCACCACCTGCTCGCCGATGATGTTGCCGTCCTCGTCGACCATCGAGATGCCGCCGTTCTCGCCCGGGTAGGGCAGGTAGTCGACCACCGCGTCCAGCAGCTGCTGCACGCCCTTGTTCTTGTACGACGAGCCGCACAGCACCGGGACCAGCGCGCCGGTGACGGTGCCCTTGCGGATGCACTGCTTGAGCATCGCCGGATCATGCTCGCCGGTATTGAGCAGGCGCTCGAACGCGTCGTCGTCCAGTGCCAGCGCGGTTTCCAGCATCTCTTCGCGCAGCTTCGGCAGGTCGGCGATCCAGTCGTTGTCGATGGTGGAGCCGAAGGTCAGGCGACCCTTGACCTGGTCCAGCGGCAGGGTCTCCCACGTGCTGTCCTTGTCGTCCGATGCCCAGATGTAGGCAACGCCGGCAATCAGGTCGGCCATGCCGCAGAACTCGTCGCTGCTGCCCAGCGGGATCTGGCACAGCAGCGCGTTGGCGCCGAGGCGTTCGCGGATGCCCTTGACGCAGTGGCCGAAGCTGGCGCCGATGCGGTCCATCTTGTTGATGTAGCAGATGCGCGGCACGTTGTACTGGTCGGCCAGGCGCCAGTTGGTCTCGGTCTGCGGCTCCACGCCAGCGACGCCGTCGAACACCACCACCGCGCCGTCAAGCACGCGCAGCGAGCGGTTCACCTCGATCGTGAAGTCGACGTGTCCGGGGGTATCGATGATGTTTACCTGGTGACCCTTCCACTCGGTCGACACGGCCGCCGACTGGATCGTGATGCCGCGCTTGCGCTCCTGCTCCAGATAGTCGGTGGTGGTCGAGCCCTTGCCGTCCTTGGTGTCGTGCACGTCGATGATCTGGTGTTTCTTGCCGGTGTAATACAGCACACGCTCGGTGGTGGTGGTCTTGCCTGCGTCGATGTGCGCAATGATGCCGATGTTGCGGTAAAGCGAGAGAGGTTTGGTTCTGGCCATGACCTGAGTTCCGAAATGTCGAGCGTGGTTGGATGGGTAAGCTGGTGTCATCCGCGGATCGCCAAGGCCGGCCACGGACACAGCCGCACCGTGGATGCTCATGCCTCGAAGCAGCTTCGAGGGACATCCATCGGATCAACGGCGACGGTATAACGCCTGATTTTAGCGCGATTTGCGCTGCAGGTTGTAAATTCGCGGCGCGTGTCGGTAATTAAGCGCGATCCGGCGGGGATCGGGCAGGCTCGATGAGCGGCTTGGGGGCGGGCTTCCAGGCGCGATGCGTGGGCGTCATCGCCATGCCGGTCCGCTCGTGCTGATGACCGAGCTGGCTGTCGAACCGGCGCGGCTCACTGCACCATGCACGAGCTCCGGCGCGGCCTGCGGTCAACGGCAGGGGGCGAACTGGGCGTCGTTGCCGGGGGCGTCGCCGAGTTGGCTGAGCAGAATGGCGGTACGCACGGTAAAGCTGTTCCACGTGGGCAGGGCGGCAATCGTCAGCCAGTCGACCCAGCCCGGCGACAGCGACGGTTCGGCCTGCCCGGTCGCCAGCTGCCGGCCGGCCAGGATCGCCTCACGCACCGCGGGCATGCTGGCCATGAAGTGGCGCAGCGTGGTCTTGTCGCTGTCGGACAGACGGCTGGCGGGGGAGTCGACCAGCCACTGGCCGGCCTGCTCCATTTCCCACTGGTATTCGCAGGCGAGGAACCAGGTGAACGCATCGCCCTCCGCCTGGCCGCTGGCGATCGCCCGCGCGTGCTCGCGAAACGTGCGCAGGGTGGGTGCGAACGCGTGCGTGTCGTGCGGGAAAATTTCAGTGACTGCGAGCATGGGCCTACCCTCGTGCAGAAGCCTGTGACGTGACGGGTGGCGAACCGAAACGCCGCGTTCGCCCCTTCTGCGGAAACACGCTGCAAGGGGGATGCCAGTGCCGCTGCGTTCACGACGGGATGGGGTGCCGGCCGCGGCAGCGGCTGCGGCGCGGCCGGCGCGGCCCGGGTGCGCCGGGCCCGGGGCGTCCGTCGCCTGCCTGCGGCTGCCGCGTGTCGGGGTGATCCGGTCGCCGCACCGGCGCGCGTGCGGCTGCCCCGCCGCGTTGCGGATGGACGGTTTGCGTCAGGTTGGCCCGGCAGCTGACTGGACTGCGGGTGGTTCAGGCGGTCGGAGCGAGATCCAGCAGATCTTCGTAAAACGCACCGAACGGTTCGCTGGGGTGCGCCAGCTGGATCTCCAGAATCCACAGTCCGGCCGCTGGCCGGGTCTCCAGCGCGCCAAGATCGCCACCCTTGTGCAGCGCGTGCGGAAAGTCGCTGACGCGATGGCCCTTGATGGCGTGGTTCAGGCGCCAGCCCATCGACGCGGCGCGCTCGCCGGCCAATGCATACAGCGCCTGGCCGCTCAGCCCTGCGTACGCCATGCCGCGGCGACCTCGTGGAACAGGGCGCGCGCCGCGTCCGCGCAGGCCTGCCGTTGCGGCGCATCGCCCACCACAAACGTGGCGCCGACGTCGCCTTCGTGGCCGGCGAACACGAGTCCCAGGTCGATAAAATAGCTGTCGTGCTCGCCCAGCCGCACCGTGGGGTCGGACTTCTGCCGCCAGGTTTTGGTGGTGTTGGTGCCGATGCGGATCAGCACCGGGTGCCAGATCTTCTGGCAGCCCAGCTGCTGGAATACGTCGAGCGCCTCGCGCCTGGCCTCGTCCTCGCTGATGCCCGGGTGCATCCGTTCGGCGATCGCGTGCAGGGCAGCCCAGCTGCGCTCGCGCGCGTACTGCATCAAGGCGGGGTCGAAGCGCCGACCCACCGCTTCGCGCGCGTGGCCGGGTGCGGTCATGCCGACCAGACTGCCCTGCTGCGGACTCATGCCGGCAGCAGCAGGGCCAGCGCGATCAGTGCCGGCAGCGCCTGAATCCACAGGATCTTCCGGCTCGCCGTGAGCCCGCCGAAGATGCCGGCCAGCAGCACGCAGCCGAGAAAGAAAATCTTCACGCCCAAACCGGCGCTGCCCAGGCTGAGGCCCCAGACCAGGCCGGCGGCGAGGAAACCGTTGTAGAGGCCCTGGTTGGCGGCCAGCGCCTTCGTCTGCCGGGCCAATTCCGCGCTGAGCCCGAACGCGCGGCGGCCGGCGGGTTTCGTCCACAGGAACATTTCCAGGATCAGAAACCACAGATGCAGCAGCGCGATCGCGGCGATCACGCTGTTGGCGACCATGCTCATGGCAATGCTCCCCGGGATGGCAGTGACTGCAAGGTGCAGCGCCTTGCGCCAGTGTCGCAGCCGCTCCGGCCCGTCGCAAACGCCAGCGGCGGGCGCAGGCTCAGTCGTGCAGCAGCGGTTCCGCGGTTGGCGTTGCCGCGACAGCCCGTGCGGCCACCGGCAGACCCAGCCGGCGCAGCCAGCGGTAGTGCGAGGCGATGCCGGCGGCAAAGCTGCTGTGCTCTCGATAGGGCACGCCGAATTCGCGGCAGGCCTGCTCCACCACGCGGGCGACCGCCGGGTAGTGCACATGCGAGATGCGCGGAAACAGGTGGTGCTCGATCTGGAAATTCAGGCCGCCGATCAGCCAGCTCAGCGCGCGGTTGCCGCGCGCGAAATCTACCGTGGTCTGCATCTGGTGGATTGCCCACGGCGTGTCGAGCCGGCGGCCGCCGGCGTCCGGCAGCGGAAACGCCGCCTCTTCCACCACGTGCGCCAGCTGGAACACCAGCGCCAGCAGGATGCCGGCCACCGCCGCCGTCACGCCGTAGTACAGCAGCACGGCGCCCGGCGAATGGAGCAGCAGCGGCAGCCCGAAGGCGAGCGTGAAGAATGCCAGCTTGCCCAGCACGAAGCCGGCCAGGTCCCCGCCGCGCGGCCGCTTGAACGGGCGCTCGCCGATGGTGCCGGTGAGCATGTCGCGGAAGTCGCCGTAGAGGTGCCAGCGGATCGCGGTGACCCCGTACAGCGGCCACAGATAAATGTGCTGCCAGCGGTGCCACGGCCGCCGCGGCTGCTCCGGCGACAGCCGCGCCAGCACACCCAGATCGATGTCGCTGTCGTGACCGGCCACGTTGACCCAGGTGTGATGGAAGCGCGCGTGCTTCCACTGCCAGATGTAGGAGCTGCCGCCGACCAGATCCAGCGTCAGCGCCATCAGCTTGTTGACCCAGCGGCGCTCGGAATACGCCTGATGGCCGCCGTCGTGCATGATGTTGAAGCCGATGCCGGCCGTCGCCACGCCGAGCAGCACGGCCAGCAGCAGGCCCTGCCACCAGCTGGCGGCCCAGAACACCAGTGCCACGTAGGCGAGCGCAAAGGTGGTCAGGATCAGCGTGGTCTTGCACCACATCGCGGCACTGTCGCGCTGGCGGCAGCTGCGGAGTCTGAAGTCGGCTTCCACCCGTCGCCGCAGTTCGCGCTGAAAGGTGTTGTCGCCGCTGAACTTCAGCCGATCATCGGCCGCGTCGGGCGGCGACGGAGCGTCAGCGCAGTCCGGGTGGTGCGATGAATCGAGGGACATGCGCGGGCTCTGCCTGAAAGGTGAGGCCGCATGGTAGTCGATGGCACGTAAGCACCGCGTCGCGATCGCCGCCTGCCCGGGGATGCGCGTCTCGTCAGCCCGGGCGTGCTGCCTTGAACGTGAGCACCAGCACGTCGCGATGCGCCGGCTGGTGGGGATCGAACGCAGTGACCGCGGTGACGCCGTGGCACACGCGTGCATCGTCGACCAGTGCGGCATCCAGCGTGTGGGCGAGGGTGAAGCTGCCCAGCAGCGCACCGTCGTGCGCGTGGATGGTGGTGGTGCCGCTCTCGATGTTGACGCGGTCGATCAGCAGCACCAGCACATAGTCGACGCCGTCGCGATGCACACCCTCGGGGGTGGGCTCGCCCGGCGCGCCGGCGCGCGCCTCGATGCGGAACTGATGCGCCTCGACCTGCCAGTGTGGCGTGGCCGGCTCCATCGCGCCAAACAGGGCGCTGGCAAAAGCCAGGATGCGGCGCAGGCTGGCGCCGTTGGCGATCGCCGGCCGGATCGGCATGAACCAGCGCTGGATGTCGCCCTGCAGCGGATTGTGCTGCAGGCTCTGGTAGTGCGGCTGGTGCGGCGCGCGGCGGATCTCCCCGTCGGCATCGACGGTGAACACCGCATGCCGGCGGCGCCGCTGATGGCCGCGCGCGGCGAGGTAGCTGTCCGGCGCCAGATCGTCCCAGCTCGCCGCAAACGCGGGCCAGTCGGCCAAATCCTGAGGCGCGTCGAGCAGCTCGCGCATGCTGTCGGCGGTGACAAAGGCAAAACCGTGGCTCTGCAGCCGCTTGTGTAGCGCCGACGTAGCGGTAGGCATGATCATGCCGTTACGTTAACAGGCAGCATGCGCGAAGTTGATGGCACGGCGCCGGCTTCACCTCGCAAATGCCTGCGTCAGCCACGCCGGTACCGGGATGCCCTGCTGGCGCAGGAACGCCGGGTTGAACAGCTTGGCCTGGTAGCGCGTGCCGGCGTCGCACAGCACGGTGACGATCGTGTGGCCAGGGCCGAGCGCGCACGCCAGGCGGATCGCGCCAGCGATGTTGACGCCGCTGGAGCCGCCCACGCACCAGCCCTCCTCGTGCAGCAGCCGATGCGCCAGCGGCACCGATTCGTCATCGGCGATCGACCACGCGCAGTCGATCGGCGCGCCGGCGAAATTGGCGGTGACGCGGCTGGAGCCGATGCCTTCGCTGATCGAGTTGCCGCTGGCGACGAGCTCGCCGGTGTTGACGAAGCTGGCCAGCGCCGAGCCGGCCGGATCGGCCAGCGCGATGCGCACGCCCGGCCTGCGCGCCTTCAGCGCGCGGCCCACCCCGGCCAGCGTGCCACCGGTACCGGCGGCACAGACGAAACCGTCGACCGCGCCAGCGGTCTGCTCCCAGATTTCCACGCCGGTGGTGGCCTCGTGCCAGTCGCGGTTGGCGGTATTGTCGAACTGGTCGGCAAACCACGCGCTGCCGGGGTCGGCGGCGTTCAATGCCGCGGCGTGGGCGCGGGCCTGATGCGCGTAGTGGGTCGGGTCCTTGTACGGCACCGCCGGCACCAGCCGCACCTCGGCGCCAGTGATGCGCAGCGCGTCGATCTTTTCGCGGCTCTGCGTCTGCGGCATGAAGATCACCGTGCGGTAGCCGCGACTGGCGCCGAGCAGCGCCAGGCCGATGCCGGTATTGCCGGCGGTGCCCTCGACGATGCGGCCGCCGGGGCGCAGCAGCCCACGCTGTTCGGCGTCCAGCAGCAGCCCGAGCGCGGTGCGGTCCTTGATCGAGCCGCCGGGGTTGAGCAGCTCGGTCTTGGCCAGGATTTCGCAGCCGGTGAGTTCGCTGGCGTGACGCAGCCGCAGCAGCGGGGTATGGCCAATGCCGGCGGACAGGTCGTGGAGGATGGTCATGCGGCTCACGTCGGGGGAAAGGGTCTGAGCATAGCGCCATTGGGTATGGTGCAGCGGCTTCGATGGAGGGTCGCCGCAAGCGGGCATCTTATGCTTTGAAAGCATATACGTTTAGATGTTTAGACGTCTATTGACAAACAGGACATCCTCAACCAGTATCGCCTCCACTCATCGAGACCGGCTGAGGGACAGGCCCTTTGAAGCCGGGGCAACCTGCAGGAGCGATCCTGCAACGGTGCCAACTCCTGCGGAGGCGCTTCGGCGTCGATCGGTAGATGGGGTGTCGGCAGCGGCGTGATCCACGTCCGATGAGCGGCAACTCCCGACCGTTCTCCGCAGCTGCGATGCCCACGGAGAACCGCATGTCAGCCCAGCCCGCCCAGCTTGTCATCACCGCCTCGGCCCAGCCGGCCACCGCCGCGCCCGCGCTGCGCCCGTCGCTGACCAGCCAGCGTTGCACGCGCCGGGTCGAGTTCGAGCCCCGCTACGGCGGCGGCCGCTGCGGCGTGGAGGTCAGCTACCTCTGGTACGGCGCGCCGGATGCGCCCACCGTGATCGTGCAGGGCGGCATCTCGGCCAGCCGCGACGTGCTGACGGCGACCGGCAGCGAGGCGCCGGGCTGGTGGCAGGCGCTGGTGGGCGAGGGCAAGGCGGTGGATCTGCGCCATTGCCGCGTGCTCGCGATCGACTGGCTGACGCCGGCCGAGCTGGGCACCGCCGGCTCCGTCTCCAGCGAGGATCAGGCCAACGCGCTGAGCGCACTGGTCGATGCGCTGGGCATTGGCCGGGTCAGCGCCTTCATCGGCTCGTCGTACGGCGCAATGGTGGCGCTGGCGTTCGCCGCGCTGCATCCGTACCAGGTCGACCGGCTGGTGCTGCTGGCCGGTGCGCATCGCGCGCATCCGATCTCCACCGCGCTGCGCAGCGTGCAGCGCGGCATCGTGCGGCTGGGTCAGTCCAGCGGGCAGCTGGACGAGGCGCTGAGCCTGGCCCGCCAGCTGGCGATGACCACCTACCGCGGCAGCGAGGAATTCGCCCGCCGCTTTGCCGCCGCGCCGGAGCTGCGCGAGGACCGCTTCCACTTCCCGGTCGAGGATTACCTCGACCAGGCCGGCCGCCGCTTCGTCGAGCGCTTCGACGCCGAGCGCTTCCTGGCGCTGTCCGAGTCGATCGACCTGCACGACGTGCAGCCCGAATCGGTGCCGACGCCGGCCACGCTGATCGGTTTTCCGTCCGATCGGCTGGTGCCGCTGGCCGACCTGTGCGAGCTGCAGCGCCGCCTGCATGGCCCGGCCACGCTGGCGGTGGTCGAATCGCCGTACGGCCACGATGCGTTCCTGAAGGAAGCCGACCAGCTGGCGCCGCTGCTGCGCGAGGCGCTGGCGTAGCAGCGCACCCTGTGCGCGATTCGGTGTACCGCAAGATCGATCGCGCACAGGGTGCGCTCCTACAGATACAGATTGACGAAAGACCTGGAGATTGAGATGAGCGAATCCGCCCCCTGTACCCGCGCCGTCCGTGCCGGCATCGAGAGCGACACCCAGCACGGCGCGGTGGTGCCGCCGCTGCACCTGTCGAGCAACTACAGCTTCGCGGGGCTGGGCGGCAAGCGCGTCTACGATTATTCGCGCAGCGGCAATCCCACCCGCGACCTGCTGGGCAACGCGCTGGCCGAACTGGAGCAGGGCGCAGGCGCGGTGATCACCTCCAGCGGCATGTCGGCGGTGGCGCTGGTGCTGGAGCTGATTCCGGCCGGCGCCCACGTGCTGGCGGCGCACGACTGCTATGGCGGCACCTGGCGGCTGCTTGACGCGTGGGCGAAGAAGGGCCGCATCAGCGTCGCCTTCGCCGACCTTACCGACAGCGTGGCGCTGGCCGCCGGACTGGCCGCCAGGCCCGCGCTGGTGTGGGTGGAGACGCCGTCCAACCCGCTGCTGCGGATCACCGACATCCGCCACGTGGCGCAGGCCGCCCACGCCGCCGGCGCGCTGGTGGTGGTGGACAACACCTTCCTCTCACCGGCGCTGCAGCAGCCGCTGCTGCTGGGCGCGGACGTGGTGGTGCACTCCACCACCAAGTACATCAACGGCCACAGCGACGTGGTCGGCGGCGCCGCAGTGGCCAGGGACGCGGCGGTGGCCGAGCAGCTGAAGTGGTGGGCCAACTGCAACGGCCTCACCGGCGCGCCGTTCGACAGCTACCTGACCCTGCGCGGGCTGCGCACGCTGAGCGTGCGGCTGCGCCAGCACCAGGAAAACGCCGCGCGCATCGCCAGCCGTCTGGACGGCCATCCGGCTGTGCGCAAGGTGTATTACCCGGGGCTCGGCAGCCACGTCGGCCATGCGCTGGCGGCGCGCCAGCAGCAGGGCTTCGGTGCGATGCTCAGCTTCGAGCTGGAGGGTGACGTGACGCAGATCGCCGCCTTCGTCGACGGCCTGGAATACTTCTCGCTGGCCGAGTCGCTGGGCGGCGTGGAGAGCCTGATCGCCCACCCGGCCTCGATGACGCACGCCTCGATGGCGCCCGAGGCGCGGCGCAACGCGGGCATCGCCGACAGCCTGCTGCGGCTGTCGGTGGGCATCGAGGACGGCGACGACCTGCTGCGCGATCTCGACGCCGCCCTGCTGCGCGCCGCGGCCGTGGACATATCCAAACGCCGGGTGATCGCATGAGTGCGGTGCTCGATGCGGGAACGGCGGCGGGAGCCGGATCTGTGGGAGCGATTTCAGTCGCGATGCCTCTGCCTCAAAAGAGCATCGCGACTGAAGTCGCTCCCACCGCGGCAGCCAGCCCTGTCGCGATCGTGCTGCTCGGCACCGGCGTGGTCGGTGGCGCGCTGCTGAAACTGCTCAACACGCCGGCGGCGGTCGGTGTGCGACTGGTCGGCGCGGCCAACTCGCGGCGCCAGCAGACCGCTGCCGCCCAGCTCGCCAGCCGCGGTTTGCGCGAGCAGCTGAACCGCGAGGGCGATCCGCGCGACAACGCCAGCCTGCTGGCCGCGCTGGATGCCAGCGGCATGGCGCAGCGGGTGATCGTCGATGCCACCGCCAGCGCGGCGCTGGCCGCGCGACACGCCGAATGGCTGTCGCGCGGATATCACGTGGTCACCGCCAACAAGGCGCTGGCCGGTGGCGAGCTGCCCGGCTGGCGCGCGCTGCAGGCGGCCATCGCGTGCGGCGGCCGCTACGGCGACTCGGCCACCGTCGGCGCCGGCCTGCCGGTGCTGTCCACCCTGCGTCGGCTGCGCCGCTGCGGCGACAGCCTGCTCACGCTGGAAGGCGTGTTCTCCGGCTCGCTGTCGTGGCTGTTCAACCAGTATGACGGCAGTCGGCCGTTTTCCGAGCTGCTGCGCGAGGCGCGCCGGCTCGGTTACACCGAGCCCGACCCACGCTCCGATCTGTCCGGCGACGACGTCGCACGCAAGCTGCTGATCATCGCCCGCAACGCCGGTTTCGCGCTCGGCAGCGACGAGGTGGTGGTGGAGAGCCTGGTGCCCGTAGCGCTGCGTGCACTGGACGCCGAAAGCTTCCTCGCACGGATGGAGGAACTGGACGCCCCGCTCGCCGCCCGTCATGCCGAGGCGACCTCACGCGGCCACGTGCTGCGCTTCCTGGCCCGGCTCAACCAGCGCGGCCTGGCCCGCGTGGGCCTGGCCGAGGTGCCGCTCACGCACCCGGCCGCGCGCCTGCACGGCACCGACAACCAGTTCGCCCTCAGCACCACCCGCTACAACACGCAGCCGCTGGTGATCCAGGGCCCGGGCGCGGGGCCGGAGATCACCGCGCAGGCGCTGCTGGGCGACGTGCTGGCGTTGGGGTAGACCGCAACGCGGGACGTATCGTCCACGCACGCTGAAGCAACACAACGCGCGCAAAAAAACGGGCCGCGCAAGGCGGCCCGTTCTGGTCCTGCGGCAGCGCGCTTACCTGCGCTTCTTGTCCAGTCCGGCGTCGGCACGCAGCGCTTCGGCGCGGTCGGTCTTTTCCCACGAGAACGCGGTGAATTTGCTGCCGTCGGCGGCCTTCATCTCGTAGGGCACGCGGCCGAAGTGGCCGTTGCTGGCGGTCTGCTGGTACATCGGGTGGATCAGGTCGAGCATCTTGAGGATGCCGTACGGGCGCAGATCGAAGTGCTTGCGGATCAGCTTCTCGATCTTGTCGTCGCCGATCTTGCCGGTGCCGAAGGTGGTCACCGAAATCGAGGTGGGCTCGGCCACGCCGATCGCGTAGCTGACCTGCACTTCGCAGCGGTCGGCGATGCCGGCGGCGACGATGTTCTTGGCCACGTAGCGCGCGGCGTAGGCGGCCGAGCGGTCGACCTTGGACGGGTCCTTGCCGGAGAACGCGCCGCCGCCATGGCGGGCCCAGCCGCCGTAGGTGTCGACGATGATCTTGCGCCCGGTCAGGCCGCAGTCGCCCACCGGCCCACCGATGACGAACTTGCCGGTCGGGTTGATGTGGAACTTGGTCCCCTTGTGCAGCAGCCTGGCCGGCAGCACCGGCTTCAGGATCAGCTCGCGCACGCCCTCGATCAGGTCCTTCTGCTTCACGCCCGGATCGTGCTGGGTCGACAGCACCACCGCGTCGATCGCCACCGCCACGTCGTTCTCGTAGCGCAGGGTGACCTGGCTCTTGGCGTCCGGGCGCAGCCACGACAGCGGCGAGTTCTTCTTCTTGCGTACCTTGGTCTGCTGCTCGACCAGGCGATGCGCGTAGTGGATCGCCGCCGGCATGTATTCGCTGGTTTCGTTGGTGGCGTAGCCGAACATCAGGCCCTGGTCGCCGGCGCCCTGTTCCTCGGGCTTCTTGCGGTCCACGCCCTGGTTGATGTCGGGCGACTGCTTGCCGATCAGGTTGAGCACGCCGCAGGTGGCGCCGTCGAAGCCGACGTCGCTGGAGTTGTAGCCGATGTCGACGATGACCTTGCGGGTCAGCGCCTCCAGATCGATCCATGCGCTGGTGGTGATTTCGCCGGCGACGATCGCCACGCCGGTCTTGACCATGGTTTCGCACGCCACGCGGGCGCGCGGGTCCTGCGTCAGAATGGCGTCGAGCACGGCGTCGGAGATCTGGTCGGCAACTTTGTCCGGATGGCCTTCGGAGACCGATTCGGAGGTGAACAGGTGGCTGGACATCGCGGTTATATCCTTTCGTGCGGATAGAGAGATACAAGAAGTCGGGCATGATACAACGGGTCGGCCAGGTTTGCAGCGATCCGTGTGGCGCGGGGACTGGTTGCGGTTCAGACGTCTGGATGGCCGTCTGCGGTGAATCCCTTAAAGTACCTCGCATCGGTTGCGGCCGCCGCGCTTGGCCTGATAAAGCGCACGATCGGCCCGCTCGAAGGCGGTGTCCGCTGTATCGCCGGCGCGCAGCGCGGTCAACCCGCATGAGAGCGTGATGCGTACCGGCTGCTGCTGGCCGCGAAAACCGATGCCCTCGATGCAGGTACGCAGCATTTCCGCCACCCGCAGTCCGGCGTCCTGGCGGGTGGCTGCCAGCAACGCGACAAATTCCTCGCCGCCATAGCGCGCCAGCACGTCGTCGGCCCGCAGTCTGGCCTGCAGTTGCTGTGCCACGATGCGCAGCGCGCGGTCGCCGGCGGCATGGCCGAAGCTGTCATTGATGTTCTTGAAATGATCGATGTCCAGCACCAGCAGGCAGATCTCGGCCCCGGCCTGCGAGACCTGCCGGCAGGCCTCGGCCATGTGCTGTTCCAGCATCAGGCGGTTGGCGATACCGGTCAGTGGATCTGTCGAGGCCAGCTGTTGTTCCTGGCGCAGGCTCGCTTCCATGGATTGCGTCGAGCGTTCCAGTTCGCTGATGCGCTGGTTCATGCGCTCGGCGCGGTCCTGCCAGTCACGTTCGCGCGCGCCTTCGCGTTCGCGGAAGACTTTCAGGCGTGCCGTGATCGTGCCCAGTCGGGATTGCACTTGTTCCTGCAACGCACCCAGGTCGCAGGTCTGCTGCATCTGCGTGCCGAGTGCGTCGATCTCGCTGATCAGGTGGCTGTCAAACTCCTGCCGCGCGTTGTTGCCATCCTGATGATCGGCATCCTCTCGCGTCAGGTACTGGGCCAGTTCCTCCAGCTGCAGTTTGACGTGGGTCAGCAGCCGTTCGGCGGCCGCGCGTTGTTCACCGAGCTGCCGATACTGGCGGTTGACGAGGCCGGCCAAAGCCTCGGCCTGGCGGGCGAGTGCGGATGCATCGGTGGCGTCGGCAATGGCCTGGCGCAGTGCCTCGAAACGCGCGCTGGAGGCCAGTTCCGGGCTCAGCCGGTCGAGCAGGGCCAGCAGGGTGGCGTTCCCCGTATGGGCGGTCGGGGTAGCCGGCGCCGCGGCGACTGCCGTCTGCTGCGGCAGATCATCGAGGGATTTCACGGCGTGGGTCAGGGCCGTGAACAGAGGCTCCAGCGCCTCTTCGCCTAGCAGCCTGTCGGACTTACCCGCTCTCCTCAGCTAAAATTAGCCATCTTCGATGACGACCGACGGCATGCGCAGATTTCGACTGATCGACCGCGAGACCGACTACTTGTTACCGCCGTCCGT